>JBAWWV010000171.1:0-7810 GCA_037146575.1 Alcaligenaceae bacterium
CCCTAGTAGACGGCGTCACGATGACTCATCGCGGCGAGAGGCACTACCACGCAGCGGATGGCTCGCAGGGAGGGCATCCTGGAGCTAAGGCGCACTCGGTCTTGCGCCGCGCCTCGGGTGAGCAAGAGATCATTGCGTCGAAACTTGTTACCACCATGAATCGTGGCGATCGTCTCGTCGTGCAGACCGCTGGAGGTGGGGGCTACGGGGACCCCACGGCCCGCCATCCAGAGTTGGTCTTAGAAGATATCCGCAATCGAAAAATTAGCCAGAAAGCGGCGCAGGAGTTTTATACACGTGCCGTCGATTGATGTTCGCTTCGTAGTGTTCGTTTCACCCACTTAATCACCTAGAGAGATGAAGATGCAAAGAAAAATATATTTCACAAAAGGTCATTGGATAAAGAGCTTGTTAGGGTTGGTCATGGCCGCAGCTATAGCACCGGTGTTTGCGCAGCAGATCGAATGGAAAATGCATATGATCTGGGTGCCGGCTCGCGAAGAGGCAAAGTCATATCAGAAATTTGTAGATCTGGTCAATGAGCGTGCGAAAGGTAAACTGAAAATTACGATGCACGCTGGCGGTACTTTAGGTGTCAAAGATGCCGATATGCTGCGCGTGTTGCCAGCTGGCAATGTGATCCAGATTGCTGGGCTGTATCCAGGCTACATGACGCGCGACTTGCCTGAGTATGCCGTGACCGTGCCACCAGGTGTCATTAAAGACGCCGAGACACTTGTTAAAATTTTGCCGACTCTTGATAAGATTTATCAAGAGACGTATGACAAGTGGGGGATTAAGTTGCTGGGTTATGTCGCACATCCAGTACGTGATACCCACATTTATTGCAAAGAGCCTATTAACTCACTCGCTCAACTCAAAGGTAAAAAGCTTCGGGTCTGGGAGAAATTTCACGTGCAGACCTTTGATGCACTAGGCGTGGCTGCACAAGTCGTCGGACAGAACGATTTGTATTTGGCGATGCAAACTGGAGTGATCGATTGTGCGGTGTATCCGATTGGTTTCGCCAACACGATCGCCTTGCAAGAGGTTGCGCCGAATGCTTCATATCTGTTCCCGTATGTATTGCATCCTTTAAATCTGATCGCGTCTAAAAAAGCGTTTGACTCGCTGCCAGCGGATGTGCAAAAGATTGTTCAAACTGCCGCGAAAGAGGTTGAACAACTGACCGTAGCGGCTTATCTGAAAGGCGATTTTGATAAAGAGGCAGTTGCGCTCTTTGAACAGAAAGGCGGAAAACTATTACCTGCTTTTTCTGCACAGGATCAGGCTGCATTTCAGAACGCAGCACGAGTTGTCTGGGAGAGAGAGTCAAAGTTGATCAGTAAAAAAGCTCAAGAAAACCACGACGCAGTTATTAAGGCGATCGGTAGTAACTAGTGGGTGTATTGCAGATCAGACTTGGCATGCTGAGTTCTTCAGCGCAAGACTGATCTGCAATGATCGCGACGCTTTTTTCGGAGACTCTATGAATACGATTGAACGGTTGATCTTTCGGGTTGCCCAGGTATTAACGTACGCCGGAACCATCTCCTTGTTGTTGATGGCAACGCTAGTCATTACCTCATCGTTTATGCGCTATTTTGTTGGTCGGCCGTTTGATTTCACAGAAGAGCTAGTGGCCTTGCTTTACATGTCCATGGTGTATCTGGCGTTTCCGCTCGTGACGGCTCGGCGGGCGCAAATTACGGTGTCGGTATTGCCCGAACGTATTGCCGTGTTGTGTAGCGGATTATTGCGAGTTTGCAGCGGCCTGGTCATGATTGCTTTTTGCACTTGGTTTGCAATCGAGGCACTTGATTTTGCACAGTACTCTCATAGACTGAGTTCACGAACAGAGCAGGTCGACCTATTGTTGTGGCCTTGGATGGCGTTGATTCCAGTCACCATGGCATTCACCACGTTAATCGAAATTTTTTATCTTTTTCATAAATCTGGTGCACGTACGCTCGGTCAAGAGCAAGCGTTACCTGTTGGGGATGGACTCTGATGCTCTGGCTCGTTTTGGGTTCTTCTTTAGTTGGGTTTGCAGCCTTTGGCGCAGCGCTAGGCGCGACCATGGGTTTGACTGGTTTCATCATTTTGCATTTTTTTGCAAATGGCGCAGCTCACCTGGGTATTTCAGCCAGTTGGGATTTGATGAATAACTTTACCTTCAGCGCAATCCCGATGTTTTTGCTACTCGGGGATCTGTTGGTCGCGAGCGGGTTGAGTAGTCGTATCTATGCTGGAATCTCGCCACTCTTCGAACGTGTACCCGGCCAGCTCTTGCATGCCAATATCGCTGTATCCACTGTCTTTGGCGCAATCAGCGGGTCGAGTGCTGCCACGTCAGCTGCTGTGGGTTCTATTGCGTATCCTGAACTGGCAAATCGCGGCTACTACCTGCCTTCGGTAGCGGCCTCCTTGGCCGCGGGCGGAACGCTCGGCCTGCTTGTGCCGCCAAGTCTTTCGCTCTTGATCTATGGTGCTTGGCAAGACGTCTCGATCGGTCGACTATTTTTGGCGGGGGTCATACCGGGCTTAATGATGGCCAGTCTGTTTATGTTGTACATCGGGGTTGACTCCTATCGTCGTCCCCAGCATTTACCACCCCGTACGAAGGCGATACCCTTTAGTAAAATTCTTCGAGGCTTGTTGAGCCTTTGGCCCTTAGTCATTTTGTTGGGTAGTGTTCTTGGTACGATTTACGCTGGTTTGGCAACGGTCACCGAAGCCGCTGGATTGGGTGTGCTGGCGACGATATTGATGGGTCTGTTCATTGGTGATCTGACACTCAAAAAACTGTTTCGTGCCACCGTCGAGTCAACAATCAGTTTTGCTGCGCTTGCCTTTATTCTGATTGGTGCGGCAATTTTGAGTCAATCGATCACGGTTCTTGGTGTTCCGGCTGAGTTGGTCGCCTACGCCACAAAAATGTCTTTGAGCAAATACGAGGTATTAGCTTTTGTCATTGTTTTTTATTTAATTATGGGCATATTTTTTGACGGAATTTCGCTCATGTTAACCACCGTACCCTTTATTTTTCCGGTGATGACGGCGGTTGGGTTTGATCCAGTGTGGCTAGGGGTCTTTGTTGCGATCATGATCGAGATTGGCATGTTGACGCCACCTGTTGGAGTCAATTTATTCATCATGTTGGCCATCGCACGTGGTCGAATCAACATGAAAGAACTGGGTCGAGAATGTCTACCCTACTGGATCATGCTGTTAATTGGTACGGCGTTGCTGACAGTGTTTCCGATCATCGCTCTGTTTTTGCCTAATCTGGTGTTCGGGGTCAAGTAATGGCTGAAGATGAAACAGCGTCAGATGTGATTGTCATAGGTGGCGGCATCGCTGGCTTGTCGATTGCATATTTTCTAGCGATGCGAAATATACGGGTGACGCTGCTTGAAAAGGGTCAACTCGCGGGTGAACAGTCTAGTCGCAATTGGGGTTTTATTCGGCAACAGGGTAGAAACCCACTTGAGCTACCAATGTCAAAACTCAGCAATGACATTTGGCGCACGATCTCGACAAAGCTCGAGGCAGATGTCGAATGGTGCGAAGGAGGCAATCTTGCCGTTGGCTATAGCGATGCCGATTTAGATCGCTATGCAGAGGGCGCAGCATCGGCGCAGCAAAACGGGATTGACACAAGGGTGCTGACTGCGCAGCAGGTTGCAAAACTGTTACCTGCGATACGTGGTCCGATTCGCGGTGGTTTGTACACGGCGAATGATGGGCATGCTGATCCACTTAAAGCGACACTGGCGTTTGCCAAAGGGGCGCGTCAGGCAGGGGTGAGCGTGCGCGAGTATTGCGCCGTCAATGCAATTACAACTCAGGGTGGGCGTGTGACTGGAGTCGAGACGTCGACTGGGTCTTTGCATGCCGACACGGTCGTTTGCGCAGCCGGCGCTCATTCAGGTTTTTTATCTAGAACCGCGGGTTTAAACTTGCCCCAACGCAGCATGCGTGCGACAGTCGCGGCCACAACTCCTCTGCCTAGATTTACTGATTTAGGTGTTTGGGCAGCTGGGCTTGGCATACGTCAGACACCAGACGGTAGCGTGATCCTGGGCCGTGCGAGCGCTGGCACGGCAGAGCACGATCTGACGATCGAGAGTTTGCGTCACCTTGGTTTATTTTTGCCCATATTTATGCGAGACCGAGATCTTTTGCGGTTACGCGTTGGCAGCCCCTTACTGCGCGATGTTCTGAGGCATTTGCCTGGCACTCAGTCTGCAAAGGCCCCCTTTGCCCACACGATTGATCACGAGCCCACACCGAATAGTCAAACAGTACAAAGCAGCCTAGCTTTATTTCGACAATACTTCCCTGACTTGGCGCAAGTCAAGATCGCGCGCACTTGGGCGGGTATGATAGATGCCACGCCCGATATTATTCCAGTGCTTGGTGAGGTTAAATCGCTGGTCGGTATGTTTTTTGCAACAGGTTTTAGTGGGCACGGTTTTGGCTTGGGTCCTGGTGCAGGGTATACGCTCGCTGAATTGATTGCGACGGGTCGCAGCGCGATCGATCTACATGGGTTTCGTTACGAACGCTTTGGCGAAGGCGATATGAACACTGCGCGCAAGATTCTTTAAGCAATGCAGATGACTATTTAAATGTATTGAATATGAAAAAAGAAGAAGCAGAGTCATTGTCTTTGTTGTTTAACCAGTCGCTCGAAAAAGGGATCTCTGTATTACTGGCTTTTGGCCCACAAAACGATACGATGAACCTTTCTGAAATCGCTAGTGCGTCAAGCATGAGTAAAAGCGCCGCCCAGCGCTTCACCTATACCCTTGAAGCCCTAGGATATTTGCGTAAAGATCCTAAGACCAAGCGTTATTCACTGACCCCAGCTACCTTAGCGTTGGGGTATCGGTATTTGCTGGTAAACCGCATGGTCGAACGAGCAAACCCTTTTTTGTTTGACTTGAACAGAGCTTGTGGTGAGACGGTAAATTATGCAGAGCCTGACGGTACTGACATGGTGTATGTGGGTCGCTTTCCGTCAACTAAATCAACTCCTGTACAAATGCCGATTGGTCGTAGGTTGCCAATGTTTTGTACGTCGACTGGGCGAGCCTATCTTTCTTGCCTTGATCTCACGGCACGCACTGAGCTCTTAGAACAATCTCAACGTGTCGCTTATACGGCTAAGACCGTTACAAAACTACCTCAATTACTCGCCTTCTGTGATGAAGCGCAAATGCGGGGCTATGCGACCGCTGATTGTCAGTACTATGCCGGCGATCTAAATGTGGCAGCACCGGTCATGGATGAAAAAGGACGCCCAGTTGGGGCGATCAATATCTCTATCCCATCGACCCGTTGGTCGATGGCTCGCGTGCAACGTGAGTTGGCGCCGATGTTGATAGAAACAGCCAGAATTATCTCGACGCGCGACCCGACGCGTACGCAACTCGAGCCGTTCTCGATCGGTTCAGGCGTCATGCTTATGGCAAAGCCTCAGGTTCCTTTGCGCAAGTGACTGTATATTTTACTCGGGCACGTAGCCTGATTTTTTCACAACGTCAGCCCATTTTTTAATCTCTGTGTCCTGGTACTTTGCCAAAGCATCAGCCGGTCCGCCTTGAGGGTCAAGACCTGACTGCTTAAAGGTTGCCAACAAGGCTGGATCTTGTAAGGCGGTATTGGTGGCAACGTTTAATTTGTTGATGATGTCTTTGGGCGTATTTGCGGGTGCGTAAAGCGCAATCCACGAAGATGAGTCAAAGCCCGGCAAAGCCAGTTCTGCCACGGTCGCAATGTCTGGTACGAGCGCTGAGCGTTTTGCGCTTGTGACGGCAAGTGCTCTGACTTTTTGTGCTTGAACGAGTGGCGCGGCCGAAGGGACATTGTCAAACATCACTTGCACATGCCCACCGACCAAATCTATCTCTGCGGGTGTGCTGCCTTTATAAGGGACGTGATTCATCTTTACACCAGTCAAGAGCGAGAATTGCTCAGTGGTGAGGTGTATCGACCCGCCGGTTCCGGTGGTGGCGTAGTTAATGCGTCCGGGGTTGGCCTTTGCATACGTAATGAATTCACTCAAGGTGTTTGCAGGTACTGAGGGATGAACAATGATGAGTAGCGGCGCAGACGCAAGCAGTGCGATGGGTGCAAAATCACTTTCAGGCTTGTAACGTATATTTGCAATCGTGCTGGGATTCGTGCCGTTGGTGGCGCTTGTACCTAAAAATAAGGTGTAGCCATCAGCTTTAGCTTTTCCTGCAGACTCTGCACCAATCGTGCCACCCGCGCCAGCTCTGTTTTCGATCACGACTGGCTGGGCGAGTAGGGCGGATAACCTTGCGCCAACACTGCGACCGACGATATCAGTGATCCCACCCGCAGGGTAGGGCACAATTAAGGTCATGGACCGAGACGGGTAGTCTTGAGCACTTGAAATTTGCAAAGACGAAATTGCGAAAATTGCAAATAAAAAGCTTAGGTTCAAAAGTCTTTTCATGGCTGTGGTCTCTGTGAGAGCTACGATTAAGTGATGATGCTTCAGGGCCGTTGTCGCATACATTATTCCTCGTTATCGGCCGCGACTACCGCCTACGATACAGGCTACTGACCCTTTGAAAGCTTGTGTCATGTTGGTTCTGTGGTTAAGTGCTGTGTGGCAAAGTCTTTCGTTGTGACTCAAAGGCGGTCAACGGAGGAAACGCTTCGGGATCTGTTTGTACATCAATCAGAAAGGGGCTCAGGGCGTGCTCAGGGCGCGAGGACTCTACGATTGCAGCCTTGAGTTCTGCGAGCGTTGTGACCTTGACGCCCGCGCAACCGCAGGCCCGAGCGATTGCAACATGGTCGAGCGGCCCAAAGTGACAAACACTGGTATGGGTGCCAAAGCGACTTTGCTCTGCGTTGATTTGAAACCCAAGTACACCGTTATTTAAGACGACTATCGTGATACCAACGCCATGGCGCTTGGCGGTCTCCAGTTCGGCCCAACAATGTGCAAACCCACCATCGCCGGTTAAGCAAATGACTCTCTTGTCAGGGGCAGCAATTTTTGCTCCGATTGCCATCGGAAATCCCCAGCCCAAACCGGCGATACCGCGCGGGGTTAGCACCCGCATCCCAGCAGTTAACGCTTTGATGTATTGAACGAGCCATATTGAAGAGTAGCTTGCGTCAGCCACCCAGGTGACAGGCTCTTGAATGCTACCTAGTATACGCACCACCAGTTCAGGGTGCAGCAGCCCTGCGATGGCATTAGAGTCTTCGCTGATTTCGAGTTCGTGGTCTTTGCGTGCGGCTTGAATCAACTTGCTGAGCGCTCTTGTGCGTTCGTTCAAGTTAAGCGCCTGAGCCTCACAATAATGCTTGACTGAAGCAGTGAGCGCCTTAAGCGTTTCTCTTGCATCACCCAATAGTCGTAGCGCGGGATAGTTGCGCCCAAGTTCTTCAGGATCAATATCGATCTGTGCAAACTTGGCAGTCGTTGGAAAAAGCGTCCAACCGGCAGTCCCGTTTTCGTTTGTGCGAGTGCCGATAAAAACAATCAGATCTGCGCCGTTTATATAATCTTTGAAAAATTTTGTAGGCGCCCGCGTGCCCATGGTGTTGCCAATCACTCCGATCGAGAGGGGATTAGTCTCATCGATAATTCCTTTTCCCATATTGGTTGTGGCAACTGGGATGCCAGCCGCGACCTGAAGCGCCGCAAGTGCTTGTGCGCCGTCAGAGTGGTGGACACCGCCGCCCGCCACCAGAAGCGGTTGTTGGGCGTGAGCGATCATGAGAGCGAGCTTGTCGATCAGCGAAGTCGGTGCCAGAG
>JBAWWV010000172.1:0-7758 GCA_037146575.1 Alcaligenaceae bacterium
GCGCACAAACGTTTAACCGCCCGGGCACCCCTGAAGATGTTGCTGAGGCAACGCTCTGGTTGCTCTCGGATCTGTCGCGACATGTGACCGGCGCCCTTATCCCGGTTGATGGTGGCGCGACCTATACTGTTTAATTGTTCACTCGGGTTTTAATCCCACGTCGTCAAACGCCTGTTTCCAGTCTTTGAGCTGCGACACCATGTAGGTACCAAGTTCTGCAGGCGTTGTGCCTGCAAGATCAAACCCTTGTCGTTCGATGCGCGCGCGTACTTCGGGGTCTTTGATGGCAGCGCGGACTGCGTCGCTCATCCGGGTGGCGATCTGTGGAGGTAGTTTGGCGGGGCCAAAGAGTGCGGCCCAACTTTCGGCGCCCAAAGCTGGCAGACCCGCTTCAGCAAAGGTAGGCACCTCAGGCAAAAGCGAAAGTCGTTTATTGAGCATCACAGCGATGGGCGTGAGCTTGCCGTCGTTAATGTGTTGCAGGGTACTGATCGTCGAGACCAGGTTGAAGTCCACATGTCCACCTAGCAAATCATTGACGTTTGGGGCTTCTCCCTTGTAAGGGATTAAGTTCATTTGCAGGCCGTTTTGTTTAGACATACGGCTAAACATCAATTGCGTCACACCGCTGTGGCTGCCGAAGTTGAGTTTGCCAGGATTGGCTTTGCCGTAGGCGACTAATTCAGTGTATGTTTTATACGGCAGCTTTGCGTTGGCGACCATCACGTAAATGTAATGACCAACCAACGTCACAGGGGTGAAACTTGTGAGTGGATCGTAAGGCGGGTTCTTTTTGAGTAACGGCACCTGCATCATGGGTGTATTCGAAGCCATGAAAAACATGTGACCATCAGGCTCGGCGCGCATCACAAATTCAGCTGCAATCTGTCCATCGGCGCCAGGCTTATTTTCGACAAGCACTGTTTGGCCAAGTGTGGTGGTGAGGTGCTGAGCCAAAATTCTTGCCACGACGTCAGTCGCGCCTCCGGGCGAAAACTGCAACACGATACGAATGTTTTTTGTTGGCCAGGGTTGCGCGCTGACCCCAGCGCAGGCGATGCTAAGTGCGATTGTTGCAAAGAGGCGGAACATAAAAAATCGTTGCATAAAAAACCTTCGCTATCAAATTTGATTATCGAAAATATCGTCGCGTAATGCTTCGCACGTTGCGGCGCTCAATTTGTTGCCCTTAATTATTCAGGTTTCAGTCCTGAGTCAGCAAAAGCCTTTGCCCAGCCCTTTAACTGTATCTGCATAAAGTCGGCGAGTTCTGCCGGAGTCGAGCCGCCTAGATCAAAACCCTGTCGCGCAATTTTTTCGCGCACCTCAGGGTTTGCCATCGCGGCGTTGAGTGCTTCACTCATGCGCGTTGTAATGGCGGGTGCCATATTGGCCGGGCCAAACAGGGCGGCCCAGGTATCTGCACCAAGTGGCGGTACACCGGCCTCAGCAGCGGTGGGGATCTCGGGCATAAGGGGCGAGCGCTTGGGTAATAAAATTGCTAGCGCTTTGAGCTTGCCTTCTTTGATATGGGCCTGGGTGCTAGTTGGTGTTGCAAAGGTTAGCTGGACATGCCCGCCCAAAATATCGTTGATCGTGGGGCCTTCGCCTTTGTAGGGAATTAAGTTTAGATCCATCTTGGCGTCGTCTTTAAGCTTGGTGTGCATCAACTGTGTCACGCCGCTATAACTGCCGTAATTGAGTTTGCCTGGATTGTTGCGACCATAGGCAATCAACTCTGCAGCGGTGTTTGCAGGAACCGAGGGGCTCGAGACCAAAACATAGATATAGCGGCCAACCAGTGAGACCGGCGTAAAATTTTTGATCGGATCGTAGGGCGGATTCTTTTTGAGCAAAGGCACCTGCATCATTGGCGTGTTGGAAGCCAAAAAATAGGTGTGTCCATCGGGCTCAGAGCGCAAGACATATTCGGCCGCAATCGCCCCATCAGCGCCTGGCTTGTTTTCGACCACTACAGGTTGGCCGAGCGCAACAGTCATTGTCTGAGCCAATATACGCGCCACAACGTCAGTTGAGCCGCCTGGTGGAAATTGCAGAACAATCCGAATAGGCTTGGCAGGCCAGGTTTGGGCGCTCGCGAGCGTGGTGACAGTTAAGCTTGCGACGGTACAGGCAAGCAGGGTGAGTTGTCGAAACAAATTGAATGGCATACGGTACCTTCTATGGGTATTGATCCAAAAGTGCTTAGCCGCGTTCAGATGATGCATAGCCGCTATCAGGTGTGATGATAATCCGCTTGAGACACTATTGGCTATTTCCACTAGAATTCAAGGCATGTTTTCTATAAGGGATAACCCATGCTGCTCTATGACATGACTAGCGCAATGAACCCTCGACGGGTACGGATATTTTTGGCTGAAAAAGGGATATCAATCCCCACCCGACAAGTTGACGGCCTCAATCGCGAGAACCTTCAGCCTGAGTTTTTATCGAAAAATTCGCTCGGCAAAATGCCGGTGCTTGAACTCGATGATGGAACGTATCTGACCGAATCCCTTGCGATTTGCCATTATCTCGAGGCCTTGCATCCTGAGAAACCACTGTTTGGTCGTACCGCTCTTGAGCAGGCGCAGATTGAAATGTGGACACGTCGAATTGAGTTTGAAATTGTGGTGCCGATCCTGACTAACTTTAGGCACACCGGACAGTATTGGATTGGTCGGTCGCCCCAAGAACCGGTCTGTGGTGAGTTCTATCATGCGCGTGCGCTTGAGGCGTTTGAATGGCTCGATCGCGAACTTGTTGGCAAAGAGTTTATTGCTGCAGACCACTACACGATCGCTGACATCGTTGCACAGTGCGGTTTTTTGGTCGGTAAAGCGACCGGCACAAGGATTCCTCCAGAGCTTAAAGAATTGACGCGCTGGTACAGCGCGATGGTGGCGCGTCCTACTGCGAGAGCTTAAGAGTGATGGCCGAGTCGAACGCGACCAATGTCGCCCAGAAAGTTTGCTTAATCGTAGGTGCTGGAGACGGAACAGGCAGCGCGGTTGCGAAGCGGTTTGCACATGCCGGTTACACCGTGTGCGTGACCCGGCGCACCCCAGAGGCGAGTCAAGGCTTGCTGGCAGCGATTCATGAAGCAGGTGGTCGCGCCTTGGCGTTCACACTCGATGCGCGTCATGAGGATGAGGTCGTTAATCTATTTAAGACGATTGAACAAGACGTCGGCGTAATTGAGATTGTGGTGTTTAACGTCGGCGGCAACGTACGCTTTCCGTTGTTAGAAATGACCGCACAAAAGTATTTCAAGACGTGGGAAATGTGCGCAATGGCTGGTTTTTTAGTGGGTCGCGAAGCGGCACGCGTGATGCTCCCAAGACAACGCGGCACGATTTTGTTTACCGGGGCGACAGCGAGCTTGCGCGGCGGTGTTGGGTTTAGCGCCTTCGCAGGCGGTAAGGCAGCGCTCAGAGCACTGGCTCAAAGCATGGCACGCGAGTTTGGTCCCCAAGGCTTGCACGTGGCGCATATTATTGTTGATGGTGTGATCGACTCTGAGCGGGTACGCACAACCCAACCCGAGCGTGTGACAGCCTTAGGCCTCCAAGGTTTGATTGAGCCTGACAGTATCGCGCAAGCCTATGTCTGGCTGCACGAACAACGTCCCGATGCGTGGACGTTCGAGCTTGATTTGCGCCCCGCCAAAGAAAGATGGTGATTGATAGGAGCCTTAGGCTTCGAGGTATTTCAGAGTTGATTTTTTGAGAGTGTGACTGACGAACTTTTGAGGGTGTGATCGACGAACTGTCATTGACGAACTTCACGATTGCCTGGACGTTTAATTTTTTTCTATTGAGAGCTCTATGACTATCGAAGCGCAAAACAACGCTGCAGTGAAACAGCCGTCTCATCCCATCTCTCGTTTTCCGATCCCAGCGCTGGCCGATCTGCCAACAGACATTCGAGAAAAAATTCTTGCTGTTCAAGAGAAATCAGGTTTTGTGCCGAATGTGTTTTTGGTGCTATCGCGCAGGCCCGATGAGTTTCGCGCTTTTTTTGCCTATCACGATGCGCTCATGGTGAAAGACACTGGCAGCCTAACGAAAGCCGATCGTGAAATGATTGTGACCACGACAAGCGCAAAGAACAACTGTTTGTATTGCGTGATGGCGCATGGTGCAATTTTGCGTATTTATGCAAAAAATCCGTTGGTTGCTGATCAAGTTGCGGTCAATCATCACAAGGCCGATATCACACCCAGGCAAAAGGCGATGCTCGATTTCGCAGTGAAGGTATGCCTTGACTCACAGTCTGTAGGTGATCAGGATTATGCCGAGTTACGAGAGCATGGTTTTGATGACGAAGATATTTGGGATATCACCGCCATCACCGGTTTTTTTGGCATGTCTAATCGTATGGCTAATGTGACTTCGATGCGGCCTAATGACGAGTTTTTTATGCTCGGGCGCTTACCTAAAAAGTAAGGCGCACCAGTCCGTGATTTGCCCCAATGTTATCGAGATCGAGAAGGGCTAAACAAGTCCGGGAGGCCCTAAGCAAGGCAGAGACGCTCTACGTAAGTCAGAGCACTCTTGTTGGCTTAGAGGCATTTATTTATTTATTCGTCAATTGTTGCGCCCGAGTCTTTGATGGCCTTGGCAAACTTCACCACCTCAGCGCGCAGATGCGTATCAAACTCTGACGCGGTCATCAGCTTGGTGCTAAAGCCCATCTCTTTGAATTTTTCTTGTACATCGGGCAGAGCTAGTGCGCGATTCACATCTGCATTGAGTTTGTTCACAATTGCAGGCGACGTCGCGCTTGGTGCATAAAGACCAAACCAAGACACCACATCAAAGCCGGGCAAGCCAGACTCAGAAACAGTGGGTACGTTAGGAGCCGCCGCGACACGCTCGCCGCTTGAAATCGCTAGCACCTTGATACGTCCCCCGTTTGCGTGCTTGATCGAGGTTGGGATCGGGTCGAACAGCATTGGGATCTGACCGCCTAATAAGTCGGTTAAAGCTGGCGAACCTCCTTTGTAAGGAATATGTCGCATTTGCACGCCGGCCATCGTCTTGAAGATTTCGCCAGCTAAATGCGCACCACCTCCGGGCCCGCTCGAGCCATAGTCAAGTCCGTTGGGTTGCGTCTTGATGTATGCAATCAGTTCTTTGACCGAGTTAGCCGGTACCGTTGAGCTCACAATCAGCAAAAAGGGTGCGATCGCGATATGGGCCACTGGTACAAAGTCTTTCAAGGTGTCGTAAGGCAACTTTTTATACAGGCTCAGATTGATCGAGTGCTGGGTGCCCTGAAGCAATAAGGTATAGCCGTCAGCCGCCGATTTTGCGACAAGCTCTGAACCGACGGTGCCACTGGCGCCTGTTTTGTTCTCAATAATGGCTTGCTGCCCCCAGGTTTCAGTCAGTTTTTGACCCAGAATACGTGCGACAACGTCGGTGCCCCCCCCCGGCGGGAAAGGCACAACGATTCGTACCGATTTGGTGGGATAGGCCTGAGCGAGCGCTAAGCAGGGGGCGAATAATAAGGCGGCAAGTAAGCGTTTCAAGTTGGTCTCCTGGCCCGAGTGCTCCCGAGCTTCTGTTTGAACCTCTACAATACGGCTTTTGTCACAAAATTGGAACCTTTCTTATGTCTGGCCCACTCTCACACATTAAAGTTCTCGACCTTTCGCGCGTCTTGGCAGCCCCTTGGGCGGCGCAAAACTTGGCGGATTTGGGCGCAGACGTGATTAAGGTTGAACGCCCAATTAAAGGCGATGACTCGCGCGCTTTCGCCCCTCCGTTCTTGAAGGATCAAGACGGCAATGCGACCCGCGAGTCGGCTTATTTTTGCGCAGCCAATCGCGGAAAAAAATCAATCACGATTGATTTGTCTAAACCAGAAGGGCAGCAGTTGGTGCGTGAGTTAGCAAAAAATGTAGACGTGATTTTTGAGAACTACAAGGTTGGTGATCTGGCACGCTACGGTTTAGGTTACGAGGATATCAAGGCGATTAACCCCGCAATTATCTATTGCTCGGTCACGGGCTTTGGCCAGACGGGCCCTGAAAAAGACCGACCCGGCTACGATTTTATGGCGCAAGGAATGGGCGGTTTAATGAGCATCACCGGCGAGCGCGATGACGTGCCTGGTGGTGGCCCGCAGCGCGTGGGTGTACCGATTATTGATTTGACGACCGGTATGTATGCTTCGATTGCGGTGTGCGCAGCGATTGCGAATCGTGCAGTGACGGGGCAGGGGCAATGGATCGATGTTTCATTGTTAGATTCTTGTGTTGCCTTCTTGGCCAACCAGGCGATGAATTATTTTGCGACCGGTGAATCGCCGAAGTCGATTGGCAATGCTCATCCAAATATTGTCCCTTACCAAACCTTCAAAACCTCTGATGGGGCGTTGATCCTAGCCTGTGGCAATGACAATTTATTCAAGAAGTTTTGCGAAATTGCGCAGTGCACTCATCTTTCGCAAGATCCGCGTTACGCAACCAATGGCGAGCGCGTTAAAAACCGCGTCGAGATCACAGAGATTCTGGATCAGATTTTTTTAAAGCACACTACGCGTGAATGGGTCAAACTATTAGATGAGGCGGGGGTTGCGAATGGGCCGATTAACACTGTCGCTCAGGTGTTTGAAGAGCCTCAGGTCCTGGCGCGCGGTATGAAAATTGAATTACCACACGCTGTGGCAGGTACGGTGCCCCTGGTTGGTAGCCCGATGAAGTTTTCGGGCACACCCATCAAGCACGAGATTCCTCCGCCAGCGTTAGGGCAGCATACAGATGAGATTTTAAGTACGGTGTTGCATAAAAATGCTGAACAGATTGCCGCGCTTAAAACGACAGGAATTGTCTGATTAGTCAGAAAAATTTAAGGTGCGAGAACCCTCTCGCTTAAAAGCACTCAAGATAAAAAACGGAGACGATATGTTCGATTTAATTATTCGTAATGCCCAGGTATTTGATGGCTTGGGCAACCCCGGCGTACGCGCTGACGTGGCCGTTAAACAAGGTGTCGTTGCCGAAATAGGCGCTGTGACAGGTCAGGCAAAACAAGAGGTTGATGCCAAGGGTCTATCCTTGATGCCAGGCATTGTTGACTTGCATACGCACTTCGATGCGCAGGTTACCTGGGATCGCACAATGTCGCCTTCGCCCGCGCTTGGAGTCACCACTGTTGTGATGGGCAATTGTGGGTTTGGGATCGCCCCATGCCCCGCGCCGCAGCGTGAAACCATGATGAAAAATTTATCAGTGGTTGAAGGCATGGACTTGACGTCGTTATTGACGGGAGTCAATTGGGGGTTTGAGACCTTTAAAGAATATATGGATCAGTTGCGTGAGATTAAGCCGTATCTGAATACTGCAGTGTTTGTGGGTCATTCGGTGGTACGCACTGCCGTGATGGGCGAAGCGGGCTCAGAAAAAGCCGAGCCTTCGCCGCAAGAGCTTGAAGCAATGTGTCAACTCGTCCGTGACGCGATGAACGCTGGTTCGATTGGTTTTGCGTCATCGTTTTCGCCCAATCATAGCGGCTACGCTGGGCGTCCGATGCCCTCGACGATTGCCTCTGAGCAAGAGTTGCTGGCGCTGACAGGCGTGTTAGGCGAGACCAACAAAGGCGTGTTCATGATGGCAACGGGTTCGCGTGCAACACCCGAAGTCATGGAAAAGGTTGTCATCAATAGCGGGCGACCCGCGTTTATTTCGACGGTGTTGTCGATGTATAACCCTGCGAATCCAGATCTAGCAATCACGTATTACGACAAGAC
>JBAWWV010000173.1:0-7744 GCA_037146575.1 Alcaligenaceae bacterium
TCTCACGCGGCAACCTTTGAGCCAGATGGGTCATCTGCACCATTTCAAGCATCTCTTGAGCACGCGCAACCTGTTGCTCTTTGGGTGCGCCCCGGCAGGCCAACCCGTACGCCACGTTTTCAAGCGCGTTCATATGAGGAAACAGCGCATAATTTTGAAACACCACCCCGACCTCGCGCTTGTTAGGCGGCATGTCGTCAATCGCGGTCTCGCCCACAATAATGCGACCTTCAGTTTGCGCAACAAATCCCGCAATAATTCGTAATAAAGTCGTTTTGCCACAGCCACTCGGTCCCAACAAAGCCACGAGTTCGCCGGCATTGATATCCAAACTGATCCCGTCGACGGCGGCGCTCGTCGTCCCCGGATAGCGCTGCACAATGGACTCGAGCTTTAAACCAAAAGCGCGTGCGGGCATTGCTTGACCAGTTTGGACTGTATTTTGGGAAACAATTTCAGGGCTGGATTGCATTGGGGGCTCTTTAGGACTCGAAAACAATCGAAATCCGCTATTTTTGTTAATCTGCCAGAAGACGCTCTGAACCTTAAATCAAGCAATTTTTATGCCAGAGATCTAAAACCAAGGGAAAATAATGCCTTTAAATGAAGGTTGATCAGCTTATTGACCGCGATAGGTCGAGTACGACCAAGGTGTCACGGTTAACGGTACGTGATAATCGCCCTCAGGCTCAGCAACGTTAAACGATACCGGCACCACCTCTAAAAAAGGCCACTCCCCTTGGACTGCTCCTGACGACCGAAAATAGTCACCCACGTGAAAACGCAATTGGTAAGCCCCGATACGCAGAGGCGCACCACTCAGCAAAGGCTTTGCGGTGCGCCCACGCACGTCGGTCACCCCCTCAACTAATAGGCGATCTTGGGTCTGGTCATCGCCAAGCTCATGCAGCGTCAGACGCACACCTGCGGCCGCGCAGCCTCGACTGGTATCCAACACATGGGTCGATAGTGCCCCGGTCAGGCGACTTAGCCCATGATCAAGGATTCTTGCGGCCAAACGCAACCGCGTAATCAAGCCGATCTCTGTCAAGGCTTGCGTCAGTTCGGTCGCACGATCATTGAGCAGACGCTTTTCAAAAACGCTGAGCACTGAGGCACGCGTGTGACGGCTCACGCATAAGATAAACGGAAAACCAAACTTCGTACGATATGCAGCGTTCAGTGCATCCCAGCGTTGCGCAGCGTCTGTTGCTAAGTCGTTTAACGCCAAGGCGCCTTGTTCACGCACCGAGTCTGCCGTCATCTTGCCTTGCCGCGCATCAGCCCCGCCCAGTTCTGGGTGACCCGCGAGCAAGCGCACTAAGTCAGGCTCTGGCAAAGCCCTCACCTGCGCAAGCATCGCCTCATGCAGTGCCTGCGCACTGTTGAATGGCCGCTGGCCGACAACAGCTTGGGCAACCCAAGGAGCATGCTCGAACACCTCACCCATGACTTCAGTAAACCGCGCACTGTCGCACACATCAAGCGCCTGCAGCGTCATTGGAATTACCATGAAAGATCCTAATTATTCAATCTCAAAAATCTTACACGATCAACCTCCATTTGAATATAGTGCAACCCCAATCAATCGCGCAAAGGCAGCTCTCACTCACAAGCGTTTTTTGCGTTAGCATGACCTCGACGGCACGTGGCCAGATTAAGCAAAAACGATGAAAAAGAAACAAAAACCAATTGTCGAAACGTTAGCTAAGCCCAAACCCCTAACAAAACGCACAGCCAAATTATTGCGTGACGAAGGGCATGCTTGGTATCACGTCCTGCGTTACGAATGGATCTACCTCTTGACACTCGCGATTGGCGTAACCATCCTGATCGTTTTTTGGCAACCCTTCCCCCCCAACACCCTTGGTATCGCGGTGGGTCGAGAGGGTACTTCGGATGGGGTTTACAGCGAAAGATTAGTGTCATTTTTTGCCGAGCACGGTGTGAAACTGAACGTGACGTATACAGAGGGTGGCAAACAACCCATTGCGGCCATGCAACGCGAAAACTCGATTCAAAGCGCCTTAGTTTTGGGCGGCCTACATAAAAAACACGAACTCACTCACCTCTGGTCTTTGGGCAGCTCGCAGTACGAGCCTTTATGGGTTTTCTATCGCGCAGACGCCTTCACAGGCGATGAACCAATTATTTATTTTGCAACCACTGGCATGGCGATCGGTGAGCCAAACTCCGGATCAAACACTATCGTCCACCAAATCCTAGCGAGCGGACGGAAGGGATCGAATATCAAAGTCAAATTTCTTGAGTGGCCCTATTTGAAGTCGGTCGACGCACTCTTAGCCGGTGAGATCAATGCGTTAGCTGCAGTCGATGGCATTGATTCGCCAATCATCAAAAGGATCTTAGCCGACCCTAACATTAAACTTGCTAATTTCTCGTTTGCTCCTGCCTATGTTAAACGCCTTCCGCATTTAGATCTCGTATCGATTCCTAGAGGCTCGTTCATGACTGAACCTCCCGACCCGGCAACCGACATCAATATGGTTGCGACGAGCCTGACCTTAGTCGTTGAAAAAGATCTTCACCCCGCACTACAACTTTTATTTTTGATGGCAATCGATCACTTAGGCGATTCACGTGATCAATTCTTTGCCAAACCCGATGAGTTTCCATCATACAAAGACAGCACGGTCCCGCTTGCTCCAATTGCCAAGCAATATTTGTCGAATGGTCCGCCAGCAAGCGTCCCGCATCTACCGTTTTGGGCAGCCAGCTTTGTCGATCGAATTTGGTTTTTTATTCTCGGCAGTCTGGCCATCGTATACCCGTTATATCGCATGATTCCAAACTATCGGACGACGCTGGGGCAACTTAAAGTGAACGATGCCTTCGATATGCTACACGCTACTCAACAACGATTTGCACAAGCGCAAACACAAGAAGAGTTTGACCAAATCATGCAAGATTTTCTTCAACTACAGCTTGAGATTGAAGATTGGATTCCCAAACTCAATATTCCGGCTTACTACGGCCTACTTCGCCCGATTGAGCTGATCAAAAAAGCTGCGCTTGAACGGCAAGCGTTTTTGAACGGGTAGAGACTCAATCGAGCACCAAGCCCTCGCGACGAATCACATCTCCCCACAACAGCACTTCTTTGTTGATGAGGTTAGCAAAGCTCTTCGGATCTAACATGACAGGATCACCGTTACTTTTTAAAACTGACTCAGCTTTGCTATTGGTCGTAGTCAACCGAGCGGCTTCATATAGTTTTGCAATGATAGGTTGGGGTGTCCCTGCGGGTGCCAATAAGCCCATCCAAAAAATCACCTCAAAATCAGCAAAACCAGCCTCAGCCATAGTGGGTAGATCGGGTAACTGAGCAATGCGCTTTGACGACGTAACAGCTAACGCCTTGAGCTTGCCCGCCTGAACATTAGGCACTGTACTTAAGGTATCAAATCCGGCATTCAGTTCTCCGCTGATCATCGCCAACCCAGCCAGGGCACCGCTTTTGTAAGGCACGTGCGTCGTTTTGATGTTGGCCCGATTACTCAGCGATACAAAACTTAAATGCGCCATGTTGCCTTGTCCACCTGAGCCGTAAGTGAGTTTGTCAGGCTGCGCTTGAGCGTAACGAATTAGATCTTGAATGCTGTTCACGGCATTTTTCTGCGCCCACTCAGGGTTAACAGTCAAAATGAAGGGCGCTTCGATCACCATGGTGATAGGCGCAAAATCTGCCGCTTGATAGGCGATCTGTTTATACAACTGTGGGTTGATGGTGATGCTACTTGAGTTGGTCACCAGCAAGGTATAACCGTCGGGTGCCGCCCGCGCAACTTCACCCACGCCAATCGCACCGTTCGCGCCGGGCTTATTTTCAACTACAACCGGCTGACCCAGCGCTTTTGCCAACTGCTCGGACATCACCCGCGCAACGGTGTCAGTCACTGAACCCGCAGGAAACCCAACCACAACACGAAGGGGTTTATTAGGCCAAGGCTTAGCCACGTCTTGGGCATGGGATGTCGTCACCACCAAACAGCTCAAGGCGATCAGTGCACTCAGCCTACGGATTGGTTTCATCACTTTTTGTCTCCGAAAAGTACCGCAAACCTATCTTAGTACAGGCTAGTAGAAGCCAGTACGTCAATATTCAGTAAGCTACCTGCGAACACGCCGTCGCACAACGGCCTTGACACAAGCATCGCCTTCGACCTCGGGGTGTTAGCGTAATCCCTCGTCACACACACGCATTGACTACTTAATTTCACGCATTCACTGCTTAATATTTTAGTTTAGGCGCGTAACTAGATATTTAGTGCTATACCCACTAAGACTCTAAGAGTTTCAACAAAACCGATAACAGAATATTTCTGGAGACTTCAATGCAATTTAAATTTGCCTTATCCGCCCTTGCCTTAGCGCTGGCAATGCCTGCTTTTTCGCAGACGCCTGCGGCACCCGCACCGCCCCCAGCCTGGAAACAAGGTATTGACAACACGAGTCAACCGATCACGCTGCATCCCTTCGCACCTATCATGACCGGCACTGAAGCCAAAGATATTCAGTTGTCAAAACTGAAGGTCGCGCCCGGCTTTAAAGTTGAGGTGTGGGCTGACGGCATCCCCACGGCACGCTCAATGGCAATTAGCGAAAAAGGCACAGTGTTCGTTGGTAACCGCGTCGGTAAAAATGTCGTCGCCATTACTGAAAAAGACGGTAAGCGCATTGTCAAGACCATTTTGAAAGGCTTGGATACACCAAACGGCATCGTCTATTCAAAGGGCACCTTATATGTTGCTGAACGCACCAAGATCACGCGCTACGACAATATTGAAGCCAATCTAGACAACCCTGGTGCAGGCAAACTGGTGGTCGATGGTCTTGACCCCACCAACGGTCCGGGACACAACTGGAAATACCTTGCCATGGGCCCGGACGGCAAGCTCTACTTCAACATCGGCTCGCCGGACAACATCACGATGCCTCTTTATAACCAGGCTGCGATCTTACGCATTGATCCAGCAACCACGCAGCTAGAACGCGTAGCAACTGGCGTACGCAACAGCGTCGGCATGGATTTTCATCCTGTCACCAAAAAACTTTGGTTCACTGAGCACGCGCGTGACTGGATGGGTGAAGATATTCCGAATGACGAGTTGAATGTCGTGAGCAAAGATGGCGAGAATTTTGGCTATCCCTTCTGCCATCAAGGCGACCTCCCCGACCCGATTTATGGCAAATACGACATTTGCGCAAACGGCACACCACCAGCACTCAAGTTAGGCGCGCACGTAGCACCACTGGGCATGAAGTTTTACACCGGCAGCATGTTTCCTGCCGAGTACAAAAACAACATCCTGATGGCACGCCATGGCTCTTGGAACAAAACCGTGAAACGTGGTTATGACGTCATGCGTGTTGTGCTTGATGCCAATGGTAAAGTCGAAAAATACGAGCCCTTTGTGACTGGCTTCATGACCGACGACAAGGCTGATCCACCAATGTGGGGTCGTCCTGTTGACGTGCTGCAATTGCCTGATGGTTCGATCTTGTTTTCAGACGACTATAACGGCGTTATCTATCGCGTGAGCTACAGCAAATAATGTTTCAAGTTTCAAGCACGAAGCAAGTCGCGGCGGGCCTGTTGGCCGCTGCGGCTTTTTTAGTTTCTCCCCTGGCAGTACGGGCCGCCGATCTTGAAGCAGGTAAAGCCCTGTCTCAAACTTGCGTGGCCTGTCACGGCCCAGGTGGTAACTCAATCATCCCAGGTACACCCTCAATTTCAGGTAATGCCGCGCAAGCGATCAGTATGCAACTCTTCAATTACCGAGAAGGTAATCGTAAGAATGTGCAGATGACGCCGATGGCTGAAAATCTCACTAACCCTGAAATGAATAATCTGGCGGCTTACTTTGCCTCAGAAAAGGTCGCCCCGCCTACGCATCAAGCATCAGCCGAAAGCGCAAAAGTTGGCCCGGCGCTCACTGCACAGTACAACTGTACACAATGCCACGGCCCAGCACTAAAGGGGATTCAACATATCCCTCGTCTTGCAGGCCAACAATACGAGTATCTGTTGGCACAGTTGCAAGGCTTTAAGGCCCATACACGTTACGACATGGATGGCAACATGAGCTCTGCCATGTCTGTTGTCAAAGAGGCAGACATCCCAATTTTGGCCGATTACCTTGCCGGGCTTAAATATAAATAACGCACGATCAGCGTCTTACCCCCCTCCATCGCTGCGTAATGTAATCTTTCTAGCGCTAGCGCGATTTAGTCTTGATAGCGCTTTGCAATTACCTTGAAATTTTCTGCTTCAAGCAAAAATGCGTCGACGACCACAGGATCAAACTGAACGTCACGCTTACTCAGGATCTCACTGACGGCGTCGTCGTGAGTCCAACCTTTTTTGTAAGGCCGCTCACTGACTAAAGCATCGTACATGTCGGCTAGCGACATAATTCGAGCGGGCAAAGGGATTTGCTGACCAGCTAAACCTCGTGGGTAGCCCCGACCGTTCCATTGTTCGTGATGTCCGCCTGCAATCATGATCGCTTTCTCAATCACGTCATTTTTTAATTCGTGCTCTGCACGCGCCGTACTCAATACCTGCTCACCGATAGAGGCATGCGTCTTCATCACCGTCCACTCTTCTTCGGTCAATGAACCAGGCTTAAGTAGGATAGCATCTGGGATACCGATCTTACCCAAATCATGCAACGGTGCAGCATTGAATAGCAACTCTATATCGATATCAGATAGTTCAGCAACATATTGCTTCATGATCCTCAAACGCAGTGCCAAAACTTTAACGTAGTGCTGGGTGCGCAAGATATGGTTACCCGTTTCATTATCACGCGCCATTGCCAAAGCATTAAGCGATGACAGCAGTTGCTCTTCTCTCGTATTAGCTCGATTTTTTTCATTCAGTGTTGACGCCGATCGAAAATTGACCAGTTGGAGGTGCGGCGGAAAAGTTGGACTACTTGGAGGTAGTTCATGTACTCATACGAAGACCGAATTCGAGCAGTTAAGCTTTATATCAAGCTCGATAAACGCATCGCGGCGACCCTTACTCAGTTGGGATATCCCACAAAGAACGCACTCAAGACTTGGTATCAAGAATATGAACAGCGACAAGATGTTTCAATGGGCTATGCGCGATCTAGGCTGAAGTATTCGGCGAAACAGAAGCAGTTCGCCGTCGATCAATACCTAGACCATGGCCGCTGTATTACCAGCACCATCAAGGCTTTGGGGTACCCCTGTCGGGACACGCTCACCAACTGGATCGGTGAGTTAGCCCCAGAGACTAGAAAACGCTTGGTCAGCAAAGGTATCAGGGCTGTGCATTCCGAAGCCTTCAAAAATGCTGCCGTCATTGATCTGTGTATGCGACCGACAAGCGTTCAAGCATCGGCTAATAAGTTAGGCGTTGACAGGACAACGCTGTATAACTGGAAGAATAAGCTACTCGGCCCAGAGGCACCTGCATCCATGAAAAACCAAGATGATCTACAACCGCTGCCTGACCGAGCGGAGTTAGAAAGAACCGTCGAGTCGCTTAAGCGTGATATTCATAAGTTACGACTTGAGCATGATCTTTTAAAGATGGCGGCTGAACTGTTAAAAAAAGACCAGGGCATCAACATCATTCTTCTAAGCAATCGAGAGAAGACACTGATGATTGATGCCCTCAGGCAAACGTATGCGGTGCCAGAACTCCTTGTCGAACTGGGCCTTGCTCGCAGCTCTTACTTTTATCACC
>JBAWWV010000174.1:0-7736 GCA_037146575.1 Alcaligenaceae bacterium
TACATCGCATAACTTTGCGTGATCTCAAAATCTTTGACGCCTGCCTCTTGCATTGTCGGCACGTTGGGTACTGCCGCTGAGCGCTGCGCGCTGGTCACAGCGAGTGGTGTCAGACGACCACTATCCATAAAGTTGCGCGCAGTCAAAATACTGGTGATGCCAACTGTCGTCACACCAGACACGACATCGGTCATCAAGGGCGCACCGCCTTTGTACGACACACTCACCATATCAAGCTTTTCCGCGTTGGCGTACATCGCCCCAACTAGCTTAGTCATGTTTTCTGAACTGCCGTACGAATAGGTGCCTGTTTTGGCCCGCATCGCTTGAGTGAACTCAGCCATTGTCTTGGCCGGAAACTGCGACGACGTCACAAAAATCAAAGGCGAATCCGCGACAACCGTCACACCGATTAAATCTTTGAAGGTGTCGTACGGCATGTTTTTGGTCACAAGCGGATTGATCAGATGGGTCGACACCACCACCACGTAGGTGTGCCCATCGGGCTCGGATTTTGCAACGAGGTCCGTGCCAATAATGCCGTTAGCGCCCGGCTTGTTTTCGACGATGACGTTCTGTTTTAAAACGGGCCCCAGGCCCTGTGCCAGACGCCGCGAAATAATATCGGTACCGCCTCCAGGCGAATATGGCACGATGATTCGCACGGGCTTGGTTGGCCAATCTGCAGTTTGAGCCTGCGCGGTGGCGCTTAAACCGATGCCTGCAAACGCTAAGCTGGCGGCAACCACCACGGCAAATCCAGTTTGCTCTTTTTTAACCAGCTCAACGCTATTTTTCATTATTTTCACTTCAGTCTCCTGTCGCCGCAACGCTGGCAGCTTGGTTTTGATTGACTACCTTCATGCTGCTGGGTCGGCGGCTTAATCGTCATTTTTTCATTTCGGACTGCTGTGTCTACAAGACCAGCCGCCTGATTTTGACTCTTGAGCCTCAGTCTACGGCTTCTGTCGTACCGACCGCCTGATACCAAAGGGTATTGTCCCCGAAGTTGCCCCGCTCGGGAGTGCTATCCTTGCGCTATTAGTGTTAACCCCTAAGTTGCCTCATGCAGCACCCCGAACCAACAAACTCCCAAACACCTCTCGACGCAGGCGAACCTACACCCCTCAGCGCAAGCGACTCTGCTGCCGCAACGGCGGCTTTACCTGCCGGGCAAGCGGGCCCACAGTCTCGCCGCGAGTTATTGCTAGCGATGTCGGGTATTGCGGCCTCGGCCGTGGTGGTGGCGTTTGACTCAACCATTGTCAGTACCTCACTGCCTAAAGTGGCACAGGCGCTTGATGGGATAGCAGCCTACGCTTGGGTAGGCACAGGGTATTTTTTAGCCTCAGCAGTCAGCATCATGATTTTTGGGCGGCTCGGTGATTTATATGGCCGCAAGCGGCTTCTGCTCACCGCATTAGCCATTGTCACCCTGTCGTCAGTGCTGTGCGGGGTGGCACAAACCATGGGACAACTGATTTGCTTTAGGGTGTTTCAAGGCTTGGGGGGCGGCATGATGATGGCAACCGCATTTGCCGCGCCCGCCGATCTGTTTCCGGATCCGCGCAGACGGGTGCGCTGGATGGTCTTAATTTCTTCGAGTTTTGCGGTAGCAAGCGGCTTGGGGCCCGTGCTTGGGGGCGCGGTCACCGAGGCGCTGGGCTGGCGGGCGGCTTTTTTTGTGACGCCTCTGGCTGCCCTCACGGCACTCTTTTTGGTCTGGCGGTTCTTCCCGACCATTCAGTCAACACGGGCCAACGCACCAAGCTTAGATTGGCTGGGCGCCTTGGTGCTTGTGATTGCGGTCGGTGCGCCTCTAACGGGTATGGGGCGGCTGTCTGCCGCCACCACGGGCGCTGAGCAGCTTTGGGCGCTTGGCGTGATAGCCTTAGGCTTGGCGGCGGTTGCCCTCTTGATCCCAGTCGAGCGCCGAGCCGTCACGCCGATTTTCCCGTTACGGATTTTGCGCTCGCGCGAAGCAAAACTGCTGAATATGGCGGGCGTCATGGCAGGTGCCGTGATGTTTATTTTAATTTTTTATTTGCCGCTGCTATTACAAGATGAATTTAATTTTTCGCCCACATACGCGGGCTTGCTGCTCACGCCCCTTGTGGCGGTGATGCCTTTGGGGAGCATTATCAATGGGCGCCTGTTTTCACGCCAAAGCGAACCGGCCCGCCTGATGATCTTTGGCAGTGTGCTACTTGGCTTAGGATGCTTGCTAACCCTGACGTTTTCGGCCAATAGCCCGGCCTGGTGGATTGTGCTGACGATGTCGACCTGTGGCGCCGGATTGGGCTTTTTACTGCCAAATTTCACGCTCTTTATGCAGATGCTGGCCGAGCAACGCGATGTTGGCGTGGCCTCGGCCTTGATCCAAACCACCCGGGCCTTTGGTGGGGCAGTGGGGACGGCCTTAGTTGGGATCGCGGTCGCTAAAATTTCGGTGACAATGGGGGTCAGGTTCGGCCTAGTACTTTGTGTCATTCTGTGCGGTTTAATTGGGTGGGTTTGCGGACAAATCCATATAAAAAACGTCACTAGATAGGCTAGTATCCCCTTTGCATGTTGGTCGCATTTCAAACACAGGACACGCTTTTGACCGCCTTTAGTCATCACTCAATCAAAACGCGACTCGATTCGTTTTTAGTGACCGCCTTGATCATTGCAATGCCTTTGAACTTGCTGACCGATCTTGGTCAGGCAAGCGGGGTGTTTTATACGTTGGCGGTGATCTGCCTGACTATCTGTTTTTCAAGAGCTGGCGGCCTGGCTGCCACGCTTGCCGACCTTAACCTTAAAGAATATCGAGTCTTAGCGGCTGCTCTGTTCTTTTCGCTAGTCGTGATCACCATCGCCGCTCTGCGTAGCGATAAGCGCCTGGATACAGAAATCGAGCGAGCGTTACGCTTAAGTGTTGGCACCCTCGTCATCTTAGGGGCCTGCTTATCCTTGATCCCACAGTGGTTGCGCCAGGCAACTTGGGGCTTGATTGTGACAACGTGGGTAGCAGCAGGCTACTCGGTCTTTTTGTCTTGGCCCACCTTCAGGCGCCCTTTAGATGTGCCTCAGTTCAATACCGTGTCGTATGGTGACTTGCTGTTGTTAATGGCAGTGCTCGCAACGTTTTCGATCGGTTGGCGCTTGACTCGCTTTCGCAAAACCGAGACCGCACTCAAAGTTGTCACCTCGCTGATCGGGTTGCTAGGCTTCATCACGACTCAAACTCGCGGTGGTTGGTTTGCCGTACCATTCTTTATCATTATTGGGCTCGTGCTCGTCAACGGTAAAGCCAGCCCTCGCAAGCTTGTGCTACCTGCAATCGTCGCCATGCTAATCGCCTCAGCGGTCTTCGCCTCAAGCTCGATTATGCGTCAGCGCTTTGAAGATACCATCACCCAGACTGCAGAGTGCCTGAAAAATCCCTTAGCGATTTCGTCTGAATGTGGTCGCATTCAACTGTGGCATGTCTCGTGGTTGATGTTTACAGCCGATCCGATCTTTGGTAGCGGATCCACACAAAATTTTCGGCCGATGGTAGAAAAATATTGGCGTGAAGGAATCGTCTCAGACTTTACCCACAGTCAAGATTTTGGCGAACCACACAGCGACATGATCTTTAGCCTCGCTAGCCATGGCTTATTGGGCCTCGCTGCATTGCTGCTGATGTATTGTGCGCCTGCATGGATTTTTGCCAAACGACTGTCTGCGCGAGTGGCCGCACCGGCCCGCGTTGCCGCTGCGATGGGGCTTGTGCTTTGCTTGGGCCTGTTTGCGTTTGGCTGGACTGAACTCATTTTACGTACCCTGCGCACGCTTAGCCTGTATGTGATGCTCTTGGCATGGCTGTTGGCGCTATCCGACGAACGTTTTTTAAAACGCAATGAAGGGTGATGGAACGAGGCTTAGACCTCTTCTATTTTTTTGAAGCCTGCTGCGCAAACCGCCAGCTACTTTCGCACATATCTTTTAAATTTCGCGCGGCACGCCAATCTAACTGTTTGGCTGAAAAATCAACGCTGGCATAGCAACTAGCAATATCGCCCATTCGGCGCGGTGCAACGCTATAGGGCACAGATTTTCCGCTGGCAGCCTCAAAGGCCTTGATCATTTCAAGCACACTATAGCCGCGACCAGTGCCGAGGTTAAAGGTATGCAAACCCGTGTGTTGCGTTAAAAACTTAAGCGCAGCGAGGTGGCCTTCGGCCAAATCCATCACATGGATATAGTCGCGTACACCTGTGCCATCTGGGGTATCGTAATCGTTGCCAAAGACCTTGAGCTGCGGTAATTTGCCTACGGCCACTTGCGCAATAAATGGCATCAAATTGTTTGGGATGCCATTGGGATTTTCGCCAATCAAGGCCGAGGCGTGCGCACCCACTGGGTTGAAGTATCTGAGGGCGGCGATATGCCATGACGGATCAGACGCGCTGAGATCTGACAAGATCTCTTCGATATGCAGCTTGCTGCGACCATACGGGTTGGTTGCACCGGTGGGGTGCGCTTCGTCGATCGGCAAATATTTGGGGTCACCGTAAACCGTAGCGCTTGAACTAAACACCAGCGTTTGACACTGCGCACCCTGCATGGCCTGCAACAGGCTGATGGCGCCCTGTACATTGTTGGCGTAATACTCAACCGGTTTTGACACCGACTCGCCAACCGCCTTCAGGCCAGCAAAGTGGATCACGGCGTTGATCTGTTGCTCGGTCAGTGCGCGCTGTAACAGCGCAGTGTCACGAACATCGCCTTCGATCGTTGTGACAGGCGCGCCCAAGATTTGCTCGAGTCGCTTAAGCGCACCACGATCACTATTACTAAAGTTGTCGTACACCACCACGCGATGGCCGGCCTCAGACAGCGCCACGGCTGTGTGGTTGCCAATGTATCCAGCTCCACCGGTTAATAAAACGTTCATGTTGTGTCGGCCGGGCGCATCAAACGCGCGCTCTAAAAATCTTTGAATCACCATACTAACCGCCCCAAAGCGGTTATAACAAGCACAGCGCCTCTCAGCAATGTCACCAAAAGCCCCCAGGAAATACGAAACAGTCAAGCACTTGGTTACTTTTGCTAGCAATTCGACTTGTGTCGTTTTTTGATTTTAAGGGGCTATCAGGGATTGAATTGCGCGCGGGCATGCCGCAGACTCTATGTATTGGCGCTAGGGCGCCTCACTCATCCGAGTCACAAGGCTAAAGCCGTGCCCTTCATTCATCCACACCTGCGCTTTAAAGCTGGCAACGCCGTCACCTTGCTTGAAAACGGTGTGCACTTGTTTCCGGCACTTTGTGAGGCGTTTGATCAAGCCACGCGCAGCATTCAGGTCGAAACCTATATCTTTCGGCTTGATGCGGCTGGCGCAATGATTTTGCATCATCTAAAACTGGCGGCGCTGCGCGGCGTGAGAGTGCGAGTCATGCTTGATGGCTTTGGTAGCGCACCCGATGAACACCAGATTTTGACTGAATTGCATAGCGTGGGCGCGCAGTGTCGCATCTATCATCCAGAGCCTAGGCAATTCACGTTTAAATCTTTTGACTTCAAACGGCTGCGGCGCTTGCATCGCAAAATCGTGGTGGTCGATTCGCGCGTAGCCTTCATTGGGGGTGTTAATTTTGAAGACGATTATCTGACTCATGATCCGCTCAAACGCGCAAACGATCCGCGCTTTGATTACGCGGTCCAAATCACTGGGCCTCTTATTGCCGAGGTGGTCCATGCACAAGATCTGTTGTGGCTGCGCCTAAACTGGCGGCTCTTGCTCAGGGGGCCGCGCACTTGGCGCCATTTGCGCTTTAGGCATCAGCGCCATCGCGCCGCACTGCACCCTGCCACGGGCGCTAGCCAAGCCGCGCTGGTGTTGCGCGACAACCTGCGCCATCGCAAGTCAATTGAAGCCGCCTACCTCGAAGGTATTACCCAGGCACAGCACACCATCATCATCGCCAACGCGTATTTTTTACCTGGCCGAAAACTTCGGCACGCGCTCATCGAGGCGGCGCAGCGAGGTGTGAAGGTCAAACTACTGCTGCAGGGCAAAATTGAATATCGGATGCAGTATCACGCTACGCGCTGGATCTACGATCAGTTTTTACGCGCAGGAATTGAGATCTATGAATATCTACCGAGTTTTTTGCATGCAAAGGTCGCCGTGCTTGATCACGTATCAACCGTTGGATCCTCAAATCTTGATCCCTTTAGCTTATTGCTTGCACGCGAAGCAAACGTATTGATTGATGATGCCGCGTTTACACAAACGCTGCGGCAATCGCTTGAGACGGCGATTGCGCACGGTAGCAAAGTGATTGAACACACGCTCTACGCGCATCGCCCAGTGCTGACTCGCGTCACAGATGGTTTGGCATACTTACTGTTAAGAGTTGGCGTTGCGTTAACGGGTAAGGGCAGTGACTACTAGTTCAATTCGCTACGGCAGCTCAAGCTCGGCAAATATTGGCGCATGATCCGACAACTGCGACCATGGCCGGCCACGCAACACGCGCGCGTTACGTACCGCAAAGCCGCGCTGATAAATACGATCGAGCCGTAACCACGGAAACGCACTTGGAAACGTGCGAGGCGGTGGCGTCGGGCTATAGGCGCCATCCATCGACAACTGATTTTTGCGCAACCCCTCGCGACGAAACAGGCTCGCCCGAATTTGAAGAGGGCTATCGCCTCGCCACACGCCACGCAGTTGATGGATGGATTCGCGCAGTTTAGGCATTATGCCTTGCGTTCGCGGTGCGTTGGCAAATACTTCGTAGACACCGAGTTGCTGCACAAACAAGGGGGCAAGACGATCATTCCAATCGTTAAAATCACCAGCAATCAACATGGGGGCATTTTCAGGCACCATGCGCTTGATGCGTTCAGCCATCACTTCGATCTGGCGCACACGCCCTCCAGCAAATAAGCCTAAGTGCACAACAAAACAATGCACCTCGCGCCCGCCAACATCAATCACACCATGCAACAAGCCTCGCTGCTCTAGGCGATGATCTGAAATATCCTGATTTTCAAAACTAACGATTGAATGCCGCGATAGCAGAGCATTGCCGTGATCGCTTTGGCTTTTAATGGCATTACAGCCGTAGGCAACGTCCATATGCAAGGCAGCCGCCAACGACTCGTGCTGCGCGTGCAAGCGACCATGACGGTCGTTGCGCCCTTGCACTTCTTGCAAAAATAACAGATCGGGCCGCAGGCCGTGCAACCCGAGTCGCAAGTCAACCATTGAATCGCGCCCTGCAAGAGAGCGACCCTTGTGGATGTTATAGCTGACGACTCGAAGCAACGACATGTTGGTTGATGCTGCCGCTCACGGCAGACATCGCCTATTTAGTAATTAAGCGGGAGACAAGTCACAAATCACGTTCTTAAGCTTTAACTTCTGGCTGACGCAAACGAATATGTAACTCGCGTAATTGCTTTTCATCAACAGGCGAAGGCGCTTGGGTGAGCAAGCACTGCGCGCGCTGGGTTTTTGGAAAAGCAATCACATCGCGAATCGACTCGGCACCAGTCATCATAGTGACGATACGATCCAAGCCAAAGGCAATGCCGCCATGTGGTGGCGCGCCATACTGCAAAGCGTCGAGCAAGAAGCCAAATTTAAGTTGCGCTTCTTCGGCGTCAATCTTCAGTGCACGAAACACTTTGCTCTGGATTTCTTCTCGGTGGATACGTACTGAGCCGCCACCGATTTCCCAGCCGTTGAGCACCAT
>JBAWWV010000175.1:0-7732 GCA_037146575.1 Alcaligenaceae bacterium
ACCGTACCGCCTCTGGATATTGATGTTTCGGTATTGCTAGGCTTCTGGTTGCTGTCGTTGGTCGTTGGCGCTGTGGCAGGATATTTTCCTGCGCGGGCGGCAACCGCAGGTTCGCCCGTGTCGCAGCTGCGCGCGGGTGCAACAGAGCGTACGCTCAAGCCAGTCTTGAACGCTCGGGTAGCTGTTGTGCTTGCGTTAACCAGTTTGGTGTTGACGTTCATACCCCCCATCGATGGTTTGCCACTTGCGGCTTATGTCTCGATCGCCTTTTTGTTGTTTGCTGGTCTCGCGTTGATGCCCTCGCTGGTCAAGCAGTTCTTTTCATGGATGGTTCGGCTTGTTCCGAGCCACGGTACACGAGCGATTTCACCGTCGCTAACCCTTGCGTTATGGCGTCTTGCACAGGCGCCCGCAAGCGCAGCGGGGCTGATTGCTGGTGTGGTGGCTGCACTGGCTTTAACGGTTGCGATGGTGGTGATGGTCGCTAGTTTTCGCGACTCAGTCACGCAGTGGCTAGACAAAGTCTTGCCGGCAGATTTGTATGCGAGTTTGACGCGGTCTGATCTAAATGATGCATCCGGGCAGGATCCCGCCTCGTTTTTAAATGACGTATCAGGGCAGAATCCCACCTCGCTGCACAGACTTGCGGCCATACCTGGAATTGCGCGTGTGGAATTTACGTTGCAGCAGAAGATTCTGTTTCGCCCCGAACAACCTGAGGTCATGTTGATTGCTCGGCCTGTCCCAGTTAATCGCGCAGCCCAAGCGCTGCCTGTGACGGGTGATCTGTCTATTCAGCCGAAAGGGGAGAAGGATCCGTTACCAGAGGTATTCGTCTCTGAGGCGCTGCTGGATTTATATGGCTGGAAACCCGGCGAGATTCATACCTTGCCGGTGAAGGCAAGCACCGGCGAGTACCTCTCGGTTTGGGTGGCAGGTGTGTTTCGTGATTATGGTCGTCAGCACGGTTCGGTCGTTATAGATATCTCTGTGTATCAGACGCTGACACAGGATAAACGTCGAACAGATATTGCTCTATGGCTGACACCTGATACAAGTCCAACTGTCGTGCTTGAGCGTCTACGCACACAGTTTCCTCAATTTAAGACGCTAGAGTTTCGAAGCTCTACCGATTTGCGAGCGTTGTCGTTGATGATTTTTGACCGAAGTTTTGCGATGACCTATGCGCTAGAGGTCGCAGCCTTACTCGTTGCGCTGTTTACGGTTGCGGCAGGGTTTGCAGGACAGGCGCTCTTGCGACAAAAAGAGTTTGCGTTGGTGCAGCAACTAGGTCAATCCTCGTCACAGTTGACGCAATGGATTAGCGTTGAGTCAGGGCTATTGCTTGCGCTTGCCGCCTGTTGGGGAACTGTGCTCGGGTTGTTGATGAGCCAGGTGCTGATTCATCGCGTGAACCCACAATCGTTTCACTGGACCATGGAGACAAGTTTGCCTGCAGTCGCAATCGTTGTGCTCATTCTTGTGACCGTATTGTTGGGGATTCTGGCAGCGGTTTGGGCGGCGAAAAGAAATTTGAATGCAGAGCGACTGGCTTTGTCATTGCGCGAGGACTGGTGATGCAACGTTTAGCAAAAACACCCGTACGAAGCACCTTGCGCAGAATGTGGCTTAAGCGTTGTCTGTTGTTAGCCTCCGTGCCCTCTTTGCAATCGTGGTCTGCTGCGGCTCTTTCTGGCCTAACGACGACTTCTGCGTATCCAGAAGTATTTCCAAGAAAATTAGTTTTTCCTCATGATTTTGGTGCGCACCCAGACTACCGCACCGAGTGGTGGTACATGACGGGATGGTTGGGTGAGGGTGCAGATAAGCTGGGCTTTCAAGTGACATTTTTTAGAAGCCGGACGCTGCACCCCGAAAGTAACCCGAGCCGGTTTGCACCGCGTCAGCTGATGTTCGCCCATGCCGCCTTAGCGTTGCCGAGCGAGGGCCAGTTGCTGCACGCTGAGGTGGCTGCTCGAGCAGGTCCGGCTGGCGCTTCATTTGATACAGCAGATACCGCGCTTGCACTTTCTGGCTGGACCTTACAACGCACGGGCAATGATCATTACAAGATCATGGTCCCCGCAGAACAATTTACGCTTGAGCTTGATGCGTTTACGTCGTTTGCTCCGGTCTTGCGAGGCGACGCTGGGTATTCTTTAAAAGGGCCTACTTCACAATTTGCAAGTTACTACTACAGTCGCCCGCAATTGAACGTCTCAGCGCAGGTCACGTTAAAAAAATCTTCAAGTCGCCGTCGCAAAACAGAACTGCCGTTGAGCCTCTCAGGGTCAGCATGGTTTGATCACGAGTGGTCAAGTAGTTTGCTAATGGCCGGTGCTGTCGGTTGGGACTGGATCGGCATCAATCTGTTAGATGGCAGTAGCCTGATGGCGTTTCGCATGCGTGACGCTGAAAAAGAAACCCTGTTCAGCGAGTGGGACTGGCGCGACGCACGCGGCCAGGTGATCGAGACGCGGCAGGATGTGGGTTGGCAACCGTTGGGTCAATGGCGCTCACCCCGATCGCTTCTCACTTATCCTGAGCGTTTTCAGTTGCGAGTGGGTGAACGCACGTTGCTTTTAAAGCCTTTGATCCCCGATCAGGAGGTCAATGCGCAGGCGAGCACAGGCGGCTTTTATTATGAAGGTGCGGTCGAGCTCACCGAGACTGGTAAGTTGCTCGGTAGGGGTTACCTAGAGCTCACAGGTTACGGTAAGCCTGTGGCGTTGTAATGTTTTGCAAGGCAACGGTTCGTGTTGCAGCAGTTCGTGTTGCATTAGCTCTCTTTGCAGCACTTAGCGGTGAAATAATCCTGCCATTACACTCGTTTCTTTCAGACTGAATTCCTATGCCATCAAAACTTAGCAGTCTCATCGGCTGGTTGCGAGAATATCAAGTTATCTCGCGCTACCAAAAGCAGTGGTTTCTGGCCGCGCTATTTTTGGTCTTGGCAGCGGTTGCAACACTTGCCGTGCCGCTTGCTTTTCGCGGGTTGGTAGACGCAGGGATCACCAGTGAGGCCAGTGACCTTAAATTTCTTTACTTATTGGCATTAGCAGTAGTCTTAGCTGTTGTGACGGCCAGCCGGTTTTATATGATGTCTTGGCTCGGTGAGCGTGTCGTTGCTGATATACGCCAACGTGTCTTTAAAAACGTTTTACGCCAGAGCCCGGTTTATTTTGAAACCCTACAGACTGGTGAGGTCTTATCGCGGCTTACGAGCGATACAACGGTGATTCAAACCCTAGTGGGTTCAAGTATCTCGATTGCGCTACGCAGCGCGCTGATGTTACTTGGCGGTATGACGATGATGCTGGTGACAAGTGCCTGGCTTGCAAGTGTCATGATCGTGCTTCTGCTTTTGATTGTGCTGCCGCTTTGGGCGATGGGGCGACGCGTACGAAAAATGTCGCGTGCCAGTCAGGATAAGGTCGCAGATACCAGCGCGATGGCCGGCGAGATTTTAAATGCTGTCACGACTGTTCAGGCTTTTGTACGCGAAGCCTATGAGCAAAAACGTTTTGATACTGCCGTAGAAAAAGCGTTCAGCGAGGCTAAAAAGCGTATCACGACGCGGTCATTGCTCACTGCGCTTACGATTACGATGGCCTTTGCAGTGATCGTATTTGTCTTGTGGATCGGTGCTCGACAAGTCACTGCGGGTGCAATGTCCTTAGGAGAGCTCACACAGTTTGTACTTTATGCTGTGTTTATTGCGGGATCAATTGGTGCCTTATCTGAAACCTTTGGAGATTTGCAGCGCGCTGCTGGGGCAATGGAGCGCTTGGTTGAATTGATGCAGGAAGCTCCTTCGTTTGCGGATACAGCGCAGCGACAACAGCCGGTTATTTTGGATGCTAAGGACGCGATCGTCTTGAAAGACGTTACGTTTACTTATCCGTCGCGCCCTGACTTTTTGGCGATGGATCAGGTGTCATTTGTTGTGCCTCAAGGCGCACGCTATGCGCTGGTCGGTACTTCAGGCGCAGGTAAAAGCACATTGTTTTCGCTGTTATTGCGTTTTTATGCACCGCGCTCTGGGCAGATCGAAATTTTTGGTCGAGATTCCACTGAATGGCCGGTGGGCGACTTGCGCAACAGCATCGGGATCGTTTCGCAAGAGCCCGTCATTTTTGCCACCAGTGCGCTAGAAAATATCCGTTACGGCAGACTTGATGCCAGTGACGACGACGTGATGGCTGCCGCGCAGACTGCGCATGCGCACGGGTTTATCTCAGCGTTACCTTTGGGGTACGAGAGTTTCTTAGGAGAGCGTGGCGTGCGGTTATCTGGTGGGCAAAAACAACGGATATCCATTGCACGTGCCATCTTGAAAAACCCACCGATTTTGTTGCTCGATGAAGCAACCAGTGCACTAGACGCAGAGTCTGAGCGCGAAGTTCAGCTGGCGCTTGATGCTGTGTTGCCCGGCAGAACCTCGTTGACGATCGCCCATCGTCTTTCGACAGTGATGCGGGCAGATCAAATCATCGTACTTGAGGACGGTGCCGTGATCGAACAAGGTACGCATGAGACCTTACTCACGCAGGGCGGACTTTATGCAAGACTCGCGAAACTTCAATTTACGTGAGTATCGTATGAAAATGACAAGCTCTTATCCTACTCTCGTCTTTGTAGACATAGAAACGACTGGAGGCAATTTTGAACGCGATCGCATCACTGAAATCGGCATCAAAACTTTGATCAATGGTCAAGAGACTGTTTGGGAAAGTCTGATCAACCCAGAGACTTTTATCGGCTAAGCAAAAGCTGAAGGGTTTTGTACCCGCTCAACCAGCGTGGGCCGCGTTGTCTGGGATCAACTATTGAGGTTAAGGCGTACGCGGCATCAATGATCCAGAGCCAGCACATAAGTTAAAGTACGTTGCTTGTGGCTTAAGCCGGTACATACCGCGCGACGTAAAACACGCCAGTCATCGCCATGCTAACGACTGCTGTGACCCATGTGATCATTAGCCAGGTGTTTGAGCGAATGTCTCGATGCAGGCTGATCTCTAGATTTTTGAGGTCTTCTTTTGTAGCAAGAGTAGGCAGAATCGTGTCAAAGCGAGTTTCTAAAGCAGTCATTCTTGATTCCATGGTGTGGCCTAAAAAGTCGAAAGCGGTTGGTATCTTATACGGGGCGCGTTCGCTGTTAAGACGGTACTGGATAAGATGATCCATACGCAATAGTCTCGTTACACGTCGTTACAAGACGACGTAGGTGTTTTTTTTTGCGTACGGCTTTGACTTGCCCCTGCGTGGGGGGAGACTGGAAGCTAGAGAATGGGGTAAGGCCATGATTTTTCGGCCATCTAAAAATAAAAAAGCGCCTCGAGAGGCGCATATTTATTTTGCTACATGGCGGAGCGGACGTCTGCTATTTTGAAGAGTCAGATAGTGTCATGCTGATTTATTTAAATATATAAATCAATGGTTTAAGTGTTTATATTGAATCACTCTGTGTCACCTGATATCATTACATATCATTATTTTGGGTATGTAATTGGGAATGCCAAAGATTGCTAAATCGCTTACGACGGTTGCACTTAACCGTATCAACAAGCCGGGCTGGTATGCCGTTGGTGGTGTTGCAGGGCTTCTGTTGCAGGTGCGTAACCCAACACGTGAAGGCGCACCAATTGCACGGTCATGGATCCTTCGTGTTCGGGTCGGCGAGACACGTGACCCAATTGGTTTAGGGTCATATCCTCAAGTGTCGCTAGCTGAAGCCCGTGAGCAGGCAGGCAAGCTCGTCATTGAGGCACGACAAGGTGTGAACCTCAAAGCTAAAAAGGTAGCGGTTCGCAGTGCATTGCTTGCGGCAGCCTCTCGCAACAAAACATTTCAGGAATGCGCAGAGGCCTATATCGAGGCTCACGCCGCCGATTACACCAATGATAAGCACCGTAAGCAGTGGTCCGCAACACTTAAGGCTTACGCATACCCTGTGGTTGGCAAGCGGCTGGTGGCAGACCTGTCGATGCGGGATGTGCTTGATGTAATGAATCAACCGTCAGTCGCCGATGAGCCAAAGTCTGAAACGCTTTGGAAGGCAAAGACCGTAACGGCTAAGCGCCTGCTTGACCGCATCAAAACTATCATCGACTACGCTATTGTGAACGAATACCGCACAGGGCTGAACCCAGCGGTCTGGCAAGGCTATCTAGATACCCAGCTCGCCGCACCCAACAAGGTGGCAACGGTTAAACACCACCCCGCTTTACCCTACGCCATGGTGGGCGACTTCATGACTAAGCTGCGCACTAACACAAGCATCAGCGCCAAGGCGTTGCAGTTCCTCATACTAACTGCCGTACGTTCTGGTTCTGTTCGTGCTGCGGAATGGTCTGAGATTGATTATGCCAACAAACTCTGGATTATTCCGGCTGCGCATACCAAGACCAAGCAAGAACACCGTGTGCCGTTGCCGCCACAAGCAATTACCTTATTGAAATCCATGCCTCACCTAGCGGATAGCCCCAAGATATTCCCCAGCCCTAGGCGTGGTGCATTGTCAGACATGGCGCTGTCGCAGATTACTCGTGGCATGAAAGAGCGCAGGGAGCTGACAGTTGATGTAGTACCGCACGGGTTTAGATCAACGTTCCGTGACTGGGCGGCAGAATGTACTGTTTATCCAGACGAGATACGCAAGGCTGCTTCTGGCCATACGGTGGGTGACTCTGTTCAGCAGGCGTATCAACGCACAGACCTATTGGAAAAACGCCGCAGGCTAATGCTAGATTGGGCAAACTTCATTGATCAGCCAAGCATAAATACGAGTAGTAACGTCACTCAATTGCGAGGAACTCGCTAATGCTTAAACCTGACAAATATTTTGAGCAGAACAAGCATTACTTTCCTTCTTATAAAAGAATAGCTGCTCGCAAGCTATTCCGAAGAGCAGTACGTGAGTACTACGTTATGCAACGAAAATACGTAGCTGAGCCGCTAACAAATAAACGAGTGCAAAGCGTTTTTATAGGCGAAGAAATAAAACAGCAGAAATCACAAAACCGCAGAGTCAAAAAGGTCTTCACCGGTCGAATATCAGCGGGACGTCCACATCGACCTGAAATCAAATTATTGGTAGCAAGATTATTTATTCTTTGGCAAAGATACTCCAATCTCCCAGCCACCTTTTCATGGAAAAGTGACTCATCCGTTCAAACTTATTTTGAGCAATTCATGTTTGATTTATTCCCTCGCATTAGAGCATCGGATGTCAGGCGTTACGTAGAAACTCACTGGCGAGAAAGAAAGTAAAAATAAATGTAGTCTTGAGCCGTGTGGGTAACGACTTTAATCGTGTTCATGTTAATCACTGCCAAGGAGCAGCAACATGAACCACCCAAAGTCAACCACTACTGCCGATGACGCACCTGACTCATCAAGAACGCAAGTCAGCTCATCGGCTACCTGCCGAGCGTTACATTACCCCACCAAGCCTGTATCCAAATCTGAACGCCCAGATTGGTTTAATGAACTAGCCGATTCATCTCTTGTTCGTGTTCAGCAGATTGTTGCCACGCCTAAAAATCCCAAACCACTGATTAACGTGTCAGCCAGCACTTGGTGGCGGCTCGTTCGCAGCCGTAAAGCACCACCCGCAGTCCATGTATCGGCAGGCGTCACCGCATGGCGGGTTGGCGACTTACGTTGCTGGTTAAAAAGTCTTTGAGCAGGCAGAGCAAACATGCATAACCCCTCTAGCAGAAATCAACGA
>JBAWWV010000176.1:0-7695 GCA_037146575.1 Alcaligenaceae bacterium
CAAAATGCTGAATCCGCAACAGTTTTTGGCTGCGCTAAACGAAGAAAAGCGTCAGTTGACCGAGCTCAATAAAATTTTGAAGATCAAGATGGATTAAGGCCTCAGGCCTCGCTCAAAAATATTTTGAATATTAAGATGGATTAAGCCTTAAGGCTTGATTTGTATAAGTGAACTTATTAACAAAGGATTAGTATGGATAAGGTAGTTGCCTCCGCCGCACAGGCAATCGCAGACATTCAAGCGGGCGCAAGTGTCGCGATCGCTGGGTTTGGTTTGGCACATCGTTTCCCTAACAATTTGATTTTCGCCCTTCGCGACAAAGGTACAACAGACCTAACCTTGGTCTGTAACTCGCTTGGTGCCGCCGGCGAAAAAGGCCAATTGTTGGTTGAAAACAATCAGGTTAAAAAACTAGTTGCTGCGTTTTCGATCAGGGCCGGAATGCAGACCGAAGGAGAGAAGAGAATCGCAGCTGGCACGCTCGATGTTGAACTCGTACCGCAAGGTATTTTGGTTGAACGCTGCCGTGCAGGGGGCGCTGGTATCCCAGCTTTCTATTCGCCAACCGGGGTTGATACCGACCTGGCTGAGGGTAAAGACGTTCGTTATTTCAACGGCAAGCCTCACGTACTTGAGCATGCCATTCAGGTTGACTATGCGTTTTTGAGCGCCTATCGCGCTGATCGTGCGGGCAATGTGCAGTTTCGTGGCGGTAGCGCTAACTTCAACTCAGCGTTTGCCAAGGCGGCAAAGATTGCGATTGTTGAGGTCGAAGAAATTGTCGAAGTCGGTGAGTTGCCCCCCGAGTTAATCGATTTACCCGGTATCTTTATTACGCGCGTCTTGAAGATCGCCGACATGATTGATGTCAAAACTTTGACCCGCGCTGAAAAGCGTGCGGCCGATAGTGCGCGCACCTATAACGGTAAGCAAGCTCTCACGCGTAACGGCATTGCAAAAAATGCGGCGAAGATTGTTAAAGACAACACCTACGTAAATCTGGGCGTTGGCATTCCCACGCAAGTCTCAAATTTCTTGGGTGGCCGCGGCGTTTGGCTGCACGCTGAAAACGGTGTTTTAGGTTACGGCGGCATTGTGTCAGGTGATGCAGTTGACCCCGATGTCTTTAACGCCGGTGGTCAATTTGTTGAGGCGGTGCCAGGCACGTCATTCTTTGAGAGCGTGATGTCTTTTGAAATGGCCCGCGGTGGTCATATCGACACCGTCATCTTGGGCGCCTACGAGGTTGACCAAGACGGTAACGTGGCCAACTGGAGCATCACCGATGCCCGTCGCGGTGGTATCGGCGGCGCGATGGATTTGATTTCTGGTGAAGTCGAACTGATCATTGTCATGGAACACGCTGACAGCAAGGGTAGAACCAAATTACCTCGCCGTTGCAAGTATCCACTGACAGGTCGCGAGTGCGTGGATTGGTTGGTGACCGACTTGGCAGTATTGCACTGGGTCAACGATCGCTTTGTGCTTGAGGCGATTGCACCTGGGTTCACGCCTGAAGAGGTTAAGGCGCTGGGCGAGATTGACTTTGCGGTGTCGCCCGACCTGAAGATCATGGAGTAAGTGTTTAGGCCAACCATGATGACGAGAAGAGCATGAAACTGCCTCTTGAAGGGCTCAAGATTCTAGATCTTAGCCACGCCTTGGCGGGTCCTTTTTGTTCGACCATGTTGGCCGACTATGGCGCACAGGTCATTAAGATCGAGCCTCCAGGCAAAGGCGATATCGCGCGCGCTTGGGGCACCAAGTTACCTGGCGGTGAAACTGATTATTTTGTGGGGCTACATCGCAATAAACAAGGCATCGTCCTCGACTTAAAAAATGCCGAGGGTAAAGAAACCTTTTTGCGAATGGTCGAGCGCTGTGATGTGGTGCTTGAAAACTTTCGTCCTGGTACGCTCGTCAAGCTAGGGATTGATTATGAGGTTGCCCGTAAACGTAATCCAGGCATTATCTATTGTTCGATTTCAGGTTTCGGGCAGGATGGCCCTTACCGAGATCGCCCAGCACTTGATTTAATCGTACAGGCCGAAAGCGGCATGATTAGCGCAACAGGCGATGAGGGTGGGCACGGTGCGCGTGCAGGCGTGTCGATCGCGGACCTCACCGCGGGTATGAACGCTGCGCTGGGCATCATGATGGCTTTGCGTGCCAAAGACGCAACCGGGGTGGGGCAGTCGATTGATATCTCAATGCTAGAAGGGCAGTTATCGCTGTTGAGCACCATGATTGGTGATTATTTTTCGACGGGTACCATCGCGGGCCCGATGGGCACGGCTTACAAGGCCTTGTTGCCGTATCAAACCTTTCGTACAAAAACACAAGATCTGGCGCTCGCGGTGGGTAGCGATAAGTTATGGCTTGAGTTTTGCCCGCTGATCGGTTGCTCGGATATGACACATGATCCTCGGTTTGCCACCAATAGCGCGCGTATGCAAAATCGCAAAGCGTTGATCGACAGGCTGCAAGCGGTCTTTCTGACGCGTAGCTTCGCAGAGTGGGAAACCATCCTCGTGGGTGCTGGCATCCCGATGGGTTCGATCAATAACGTCAAGCAAGTTGTTGAGCACCCTCAGGTCGTCGCGCGTGGCGCAATCGTTGATATGGTGCATCCGCGTGCCGGCAATGTACGCGTGGTGGGTGTGCCGATTCGTATGTCAGCAACGCCAGGGTCGGTACGCACACCTTCACCTTCATTGGGTGAGCATACTGAAACGGTTCTGAGAGATGTGCTTGGTATGACCGCAGACGAAATCGAAACGTTGAGGGCAGCCGGCGGATTGGGTCGCGTCAACTTGCCTTAGCGCGGGCGTCCGTTGCAAGTCATCCGCGCGATCGGTCTAGTGCTACTCCATTTTTGCACCAGTTAATTTCACCATCTCTGCAGCGACAGGCATTTGGTCGATGACAAAACGCCAGTACTGGTCAACAGTCATAGGACTGGCCGGAAACGCACCCTGCTCTATAAAACTTTGTCGCACTTGCGGATTTTCTAGTGCTTTGATTAGGGCTTGATTGAATTTTTCTAGGATAGGTCGTGGTGTGTTTGCTGGCGCAACCAACCCGTACCAATTGTCTGTATAAAATCCCTTGAGGCCAGTTTCGTCAAAGGTGGGTACGTCTGGCATTGCAGGATGACGCTCGCGAGCTGCCACCGCGAGAGCGCGTAACTTTCCAGAACGAATAAACGGGATTGCGCCTGTGGTGATGACGATATCGACCCGATCCGCCATCAAGTCGGTTAACGCCGCTGCGGTTCCTTTGAACGGGATATGGGTGATGTCAACATTGGCGAGTTTCACAAACATCGCACCCGCCATGTGCTGCGATGAGCCGACGCCTCCAGAGCCGTAGTTGAGTTTCCCTGGGTTTTTTTGAGCTGCAACAATAAGTTCACCCACCGTTTTATACGGTGCGTTTAAGGGAACTAATAGCGTGCTTGGCGAAGTGTTGATCAAGCCGATAGGGGCGAAGTCTTCGATCGGTTTGTATTTAAGATTGTCGTAGAGTGCTGAATTCCAACCGTGCGACGCTGAGGTGGCTTGCATAATGGTATATCCATCAGGCTTGGCTTTTGCTGCTGCGTCTGAGCCAATGTTTCCGCCCGCTCCGGGCTTATTATCGATCACAACAGGTTGTCCGAGTGTGACCGATAAATTCGCACCAATGAGTCGCGCGACCGCATCGGCTGGGCCGCCTGCTGGCCAGCATACGATCAGAGTAATCGGTCGACTTGGAAACGCCTCCTGCGCCGTTACTATTTGAGTGGCAATCATGCTTAACCCAAGTAGGCAGACGTTGCGAAAGTGGTTCTTCAACATGCGTAGCATAAGAGGCCCTTTTGATTACAGCATTTGCCGCGACCGTTAGGCTATCCCTGATAGCAATCACGGCAGATGAGTCAGCTTGAGTGCTTATGCTAGCTTAAATGAGTCGTCAATACACATTAGTCACCCTTTGGGTGCGGCGTACGAGCGTCTCTCTCTGCTTCGAATTCAGCGGTAGTCTAGGGTTAGGGATTAAAATATAACGTCACCAGATAGGGTTAATGACGTCATGAAAAATATTCCTGAATCAACTTTAAGCGCCCAGTTATTCCAAATGGATGGTAGCGCGCTGTCGCAGGTGGCTTACCGCATCCTAACGGTTCTGTTTGCAGCAACACCATTTTTCGCGACATTCAGTGCCCAAGCTCAGTCTTATCCCAATAAGCCGATCCGCTTGATCGTACCGTTTGCCCCCGGTGGTGTCACCGACGTTGGTGGCCGTATTGTGTCGACAGCCTTGGCCAAGCGCTTGAATCAGCAAGTGATCGTTGAAAACAAACCTGGCGCCTCGGGCAATATTGGTGCCCAATTGGTTTCTAAGGCTGCGCCTGACGGCTATACGCTTTTGTTAGCCTTAGACGGTACGTTGGTGATTAATCCACATGTGTACGAGCGCACTGGGTTTGATGCTTTAAATGATTTTGCACCGATTGCTAAGGTGGGTGACTCGATCATCATTATCGTGGCGCATCCTTCGGTTGGAGTCAAAACCTTGGCAGAGGTTGTCGCCTTGTCAAAGACGAATGGTAAGGGTCTTGAATTTGGTACGTCGGGCAGCGGAAGTATCACCCATGTGGCCGGAGAGCTGCTGAAGCAACGCTCAGGAGCGAATTTGGTGCATGTACCCTACAAGGGTGGTGGGCCAGCCGCGGCCGATGTCGTGGCCGGGCACATCCCCTTGGCCTTTGCCTCGGCCTCATCTGTCGCGCAATTTATCGAGACAGGTCGTCTCATCCCCATTGGTGTGCCTAGCCCACGACGTTCGCTAGTCTTCCCAAATGTCCCAACTTTTTCTGAAGCGGGCGTGCAAGGTGTCGAGTTAAATTCATGGATTGGCATACTTGCACCTGCACACACGCCTGATGCGATCATCAAGCAACTAAACGTTGAAATCAATGCGGTGTTGAGCGAGCCTGAGGTCAAGACGCAACTGCAAGGCTACGGCATCATTGCGGCTTCTGGCTCTGCCGCTGACTTCGCCGCTGAAATTAAACGTGACTTTGATCTGTATGGCCCGGTCACTAAGCAAGCCGAGATCAAGGTAAATTGACGTCATGACCGTCGCAAATAAATCTGCAACGCAAGACCCAGCCTTTACTACGCGTCCCGAGATTACCGGCACCTTCGGAGTCGTCGCTTCAACCCACTGGCTCGCCTCGCAAACTGCGATGGGTATTCTTGAGCGGGGCGGCAATGCTTTTGATGCGGCAGTGGCCGGTGGTTTTGTCTTGCAAATCGTCGAGCCGCATTTGAACGGGCCCGGTGGTGAAGTACCGATCATGCTCTGGTCTGAAAAAGAGCAGCGCATGCGGGTGCTTTGTGGTCAAGGGCCTGCGCCAAAATTGGCGACCTGTGCTTATTTTAAAAAGCTGGGGTTAGAACTCGTGCCGGGAATCGGGCTGCTGCCCGCCACCGTGCCAGGAGCGTTTGGTGCCTGGCTCACGATGTTGCGTGATTACGGTACGATGACCTTGGCCGAGGTGATGGCACCAGCGATTGCTTATGCGCGCGAGGGCTTCCCGATATTGCCGCGCACCGTACAAGCGATTTTGGCTGTGCAAAGTTTATTTGTTAGTGAATGGAAATCCTCAGCCGAGGTCTGGATCCCAAAGGGGCAGGTCCCTAAACCAGGTGAGTTATTTCAATGCCCGATGATTGCGCAGACGTATACGCGCTTGTTGACCGAAGCGGCGGCAGTTGGCGCGGGAGATCGCGTACGCACGATTGAGGCAGCGCTTGGGGTGTTTTATCGCGGCTTCGTCGCGCAAGACATTGATCAGTTTTATACCGAGCAGTCGATACGTGATACGACGGGTGAGCGCAACACTGGCTTGTTGCGGTACGACGATCTGGCAAACTGGAAGCCGACTTACGAAGAGCCATACACTGTTGAGTTTGGCCGCTACACCGTGGCTAAGTGTGGGCCTTGGTCGCAGGGCCCGGTCATGTTGCAGCAGCTATCCATTCTGAAACATGCGGGCCTTGAACAGTTTGCGCCTGACTCTGCTGGGTTTGTACATCGAGTGGCTGAGGCCGCCAAACTTGCGATGGCTGATCGTATGGCTTGGTATGGAGATCCCCTGTTTGCGAAGATCCCAATGGCAGAGCTTTTATCAGACGATTATGGTCGGGCCCGTTATGAGCGTATCGGAGAACTTAGCGCCAAATTATTTGAAGTGGGCGAGCCTGGCGGGCTGCCGTCAAAGCTGCCTGATCTTGAGGCGGCAGCGCGTACGCTTAACGTTTCAGACACACGGTTCGGTGTAGGTGAACCAACCTTTGCAGCCTTGCCGCCCGTTAGCGAATGGGCAAAGCGTGAGGTATTTATTGGCGACACCTGTCATATCGACGTGATCGATGCGCAAGGCAACATGGTCTCTGCGACACCATCGGGCGGCTGGCTGTCGTCTAGCCCTGCGATTCCTTCACTGGGTTTTTCGCTTGGAACGCGTTTGCAAATGACGTGGTTTGATCACGACGTACCTGGGCAGCTTATGCCGGGTAAGCGACCCAACACAACGTTGTCGCCTTCAATGGCATTGCGAGATGGTGTGCCCTATATGGCCTTTGGTACTCCCGGTGGCGATCAACAAGACCAATGGAGCACTGAATTCTTTTTACGTCATGCGGTGTATGGCATGAATCTGCAAGAGGCCATCGAATACCCCGCGTGGCACGTTGATCATTTTCCGATTTCGTTTTGGCCGCGCTCGTTGCGCTATAACCAAATCACCTTAGAGTCGCGGTTTCCAGAGGCAACGATCCAAGCGCTGCGCAACGCCGGGCACGAGGTGAAGGTTGGCACAGAGTGGTCTGAGGGGCGCATGTCAGCTTGCACGCGAGAGCCAGGTTTGAATGGTAGATTGTTATTACGTGCAGCCGCGAATCCCCGCGGTATGCAAGGCTATGCGGTAGGGCGTTAAACAGCCGTACAAAATAGCTGTTTATTTTTTATGGTTGGTTGTTGGGCGCGGTGGCAATCTCATGGCAAGCACAATGCCAGCCACGTTTACAACAGCTGCAATCCAGATGGCTGACCGGTAGCTGTTGCTCCAGTCAAACAACCAGCCCGCTAAGACGGGCAGGCATACTGCAGCGACACACCAGCCAATATAGAGTCGGCTCGCGACTACGCCAAACTGTATCGCAGGCCAGTGCATGCCGATACCGCCTGCGGCCGAGCCCGAGACAAAACCGTAGCCCATGCCGACCATGGCAAGTGCAAACAAGGCAACGTGAGGATTAGGCCACAGCGTGAGCATTAAGGCGCCAGTCAACGACCATAGGTGGGCCGCGCCCATCACTTGCCGAAGGCTGAAGCGGTCCATCAACCAGCCGCCTGTAATGCGCGCGCTCGCGATCATGCCCGTGATAAACGAGGTCGCACCAATGGCGAATTGACTGCCACCGCCGTACGACTCCACGATTCCAGCGGCCTGACTCATCACCATCAAGCCTGCAGACGCAGCCAAAAAAAATACGATGGCGATCTTAAAAAATAGCGGCCATTGAATCATGCCCAGGTACATCGCGTTTGCGTCGGCCTTGCGATCCGAAGTCGTGGCGTTAGTTGCTGTGGCTTTGGGGATGTGGCTTCGCAAGCCGGTCAGCCAGACCGCGAAGAGGCCAC
>JBAWWV010000177.1:0-7635 GCA_037146575.1 Alcaligenaceae bacterium
GATATTTTTATGAGACCAGAGCGCGTTGTGTTGAGTCCCTCAGCGTCTTTGAATGAAGTTCACCAAGACGAGTGGAATCGTTGTCAGGGGACAGTCACGAACTTATCTTTTCTTGGCAATATCTTGCGCCAGACGGTTTTAATTGAGCCCGGTATCACCATTGTTGTTGATACGCAGAACTCATCGCAGGCCTTTGCGGTTGAGCAAGGTGACTTAGTCACCGTTTCGTGGCGAGTGGATGACTGTGTTTTGCTGAGAGTGAATCCATGAAGCTAACGAGCACCTTGGTCGCCTCTCCGCACTTATCCCGGCCAACGATCGCTTCACTGTTTGAGAATTCTTAAATGAAGCGAGTCAGTACCTTCGGTGGGTCTTGGGTATTGCTCTTACCGGCGATCGCTTTGCTAGTCGTGGTTTTTTTAGCGCCACTTATTTGGTTTTTTGTTCAATCGTTGAGCAGTATCGGAACCTTTTCAGAGATCGTTGAGCAGTTTGTTGCGGTGCTTGGTTCGAAAGCGGTCTTAACTGCGTTATCTAGTACCAACTGGATTAGTCTGCTAGTGACTCTGTTAGTTTTGCTCTTGAGTTATCCGCTAGCCTATTATTTGGCGACTCACAGCGACTGGCGTTTTTCGCTCATATTGTTTTGTATTGTGGTGCCTTATTTTACGAGCGTCATCGTGCGCACGTATTCATGGATGGTACTGCTTGGACGCAACGGTCTTGTGAACAATCTGCTACTAACGCTTGGCGTGATTAACGAGCCACTCACTCTGCTGTATAGCAAAACGGGGATCTTGATTGGCATGGTCTATGTGTTATTGCCTTATATGGTGTTGACCTTATATGCTTCGCTGAAAGCCATTGATCCAGGGCTGATGCGGGCTGCCCGCGGTTTAGGGGCCAGCTGGTGGTTTGCGTTTACTAGGGTCTATTTTCCGCTGAGCCTGCACGGAGTCGTGTCAGGTTCTTTGATCGTTTTTATTTTGGCACTCGGATTTTTTATTACACCCGCTCTCATGGGGGGCCCCTCAGATGTCATGATTGCTATGCTCGTTGAGCGTGCGGTAGAAGTGACCTTTGATTGGGCAAGTGCTGCGATCATGTCTGTGCTGTTGCTGGGCGCAACCCTTGGCTTGTACGCGATCTATTACCGCGTCACTGATTTGCGCCGAATGATGGGTGGCTAATGATAAATGATGGCGTGGTCACTCGCAGTTTAAATGTTTACGTTGCGATCGCCGCGGTGACGCTGATGGCGCCTATCGTCATCATCACGATTCTTGCTTTTGGTAGCCAGGGGTACATGAAGTTTCCGCCCGAGGCGTATTCACTCAGATGGTTTGAGACTTTTTTTGGTGACCCGCGTTGGCGAAGTGCCTTATGGTCAAGTACCGTGATCGCCTTGATTGCGTGTGTCGTATCGACACTTTTAGGTTTTTTCGCAGCCTACGCCTTCGTCCGTTCTGATGTACGTGGCAAAAAACTCTTGCTGTCTTTTATGCTTTTGCCTTTGATTGTGCCTCACGTGATTACTGCAATTGCCATGTACTTTATGTCTGGCCCGTTTAAGCTGGTCGGTAATGTTTTTTGGATTGGGATTTGTCACGCGTGCATTGCCTTGCCAATTGTTTTATTGATTTTATTAGCTGCCTTGCAAAACGTGGATATCAATCTAGAGCGGGCCGCGTTAAGCCTGGGTAGCAGTCGCTTTGGGGTCTTTACAAAAGTCGTTGTGCCTCTAGCACTACCGGGCATTATCTCTGCTGCGTTATTTGCTTTTTTAGCGTCGTTTGACGAGTTGGTGATTTCTCTTTTTTTAGCAGGCGTAAAGTCTGAAACGCTTCCAGTGCGGATCTGGAATAGCTTACATCTTCAGGTTGAGCCAGTGATCGCTGCAGTCAGTGCGTTTTTAATTGGAGTGACTGGCTTCATTTTGTTGCTAGACACGTTATTGAGGCAGTTGCGTCTGACGCGAAAGTAAATGTTTGAAGCAATCGTCAAGTTTTGAATCAAGTCAATTTTTGAATCAAGTCAATCTCTGAATCAAGTCAAGTTTTGAATCCAGTAAATTCCTGAATCATTCGAGTATTTTTCAATATTAAAGGTGTTTCTCATGCCTACCTCAAGTTCAACTACGATTGTGATCGGTGCTGGTGTGGTGGGTCTTTCAACCGCCCTGTATTTGCAACGTGCGGGTCAACGCGTGATTGTGATTGATGCCCTGCCGCCAGCTAGCGCAGCGTCATACGGAAACTCTGGCCTCATCAGCTGCGATACGGCTGCGCCAATTGCCTTGCCGGGTATGTTGGGCAAAGTGCCAGGTTGGCTGTTTGATCGCTTAGGTCCCTTGGTCATTCGCCCGTCTTATTTGCCCAAAGTGTTGCCTTGGCTGGTTCGTTGGGTTGAGGCCAGTCGGTTCTCGCGGGTCTTTGAGGTGTCGGATGCCATGCGCGCCTTGCACAAAGAGGCGATGAACTGTTGGCGTGAGTTGCTTGGCCCAGAGCACTTTAACGATCTGATCCGCACGGTTGGTCAGGTCAGAATTTGGGAGGGTGGGGCAGGCAGCGAATCTCAAATCGAATTAGCGATTTGTGCGCGTCATGGCATTAAGGCTGAAACCTTGAGCCCGGATGACATTCGTCAGTTGTATCCCGAGATATCGCCAAACATTAAAAGCGGGGTACTGATCCCGAACAATGGTTATACGATTAACCCTCAGCGCTTGGTGCAAACGCTTGGGAATCTGTTGGTGGCAGAGGGCGGTCAGATTCTGACAGAACGCGTCTTAAAAATTATTCCGAACGCAGGCCAACAAGGTTTTATGCTGATGACGAATGTGAACAATCACAACGTCAATCAGGTGGTCGTGGCAAGCGGTGCCTGGAGCTTGGCGTTGCTTGAGCCCTTAGGTATTAAAGTCCCGCTCGAAACTGAACGCGGTTATCACGCGATGATGCCTTCTCCAAACATTACCTTGAAGATCCCCGTGTCGATTAAAAACCGCGGCTTTGGCTTGACCTCGATGGAGCACGGCATGCGTGCGGCTGGTACGGTAGAGTTCGCTGGGTTGACTGCAAGCCCCGATGAGCAAAGGGCCAAAAATCTTGTGACCCAGGCCAAGCGAGTTTTCCCAACGTTACAAACGGGTGAACCAAAATATTGGCTGGGCTTTAGGCCTTCAACGCCCGATAGTCTTCCTGTGCTTGGTCCGGTGAGCCATATTCCAGGTTTGTTCCTGGCGTTTGGGCATGCGCACTGGGGCATGACGGGTGGGCCACCGACCGGAAAGTTAATCTCTCAAATGGTGACGGGCGCACCTCTGTCGATTGATCCCTTGCCTTATTCCTATAAGCGTTTTAATCAATTTATCTGAACAATCATAAGTTGATAGATTGTTGCCTGATGAAAATCGAACGTTTGATTTTTTCAACCGACGTCAGTAGGTGTTAGATGGATAAGCGTACCTTTCTTCAAGCAGCCAGCGTGCTGACAATGTTGCTCGCAACGCGGGCAGTCGCTCAATCCAACGTATCCAAGGTCACTCGGATCGTTGTGCCGTTTGCAACCGGAGGCACAACCGACGTGGTCGCTCGGATACTTCAGGCAGAATTGGCTCGCAGTTTCGGCAATACGGTCATTGTTGAGAATAAGGCAGGCGCTGGAGGGCGACTGGGCGCCAACGAGGTCGCGCGTGCGCCTGCGGATGGTCACACAATCGCGCTCATTGCGGATGGCTTTGCGATCGACAGCCTGATCTATAAGGAGATGGCCTACGACCCCTTCAAAGATTTCGCACCAGTCTCGCAACTCGCCCGAGTTCCGCTGGTGCTGGTTGCTCGTAGCAGTCTACCGGCCGATGACGTGACTTCGTTGGTGGCGCTCGCGCTGCGCGAGCCAGGCAGAATTTCGTTTGGTTCAGTGGGTGTGGGTAGTGCCCAGCATCTTGCTGGTGAATTTTTTGCGCAAAAGGCCGGACTGAAACTGCTGCACGTGCCCTACAAAGGAGGCTCGGGCGCGCAAACCGATATGATGGCAGGCACGTTAGATATTTTTTGGGGCTCTGCAGCCTTTGCAAAGCCGGCAATCGCCTCTGGCAAGATTAAGGCGCTAGGGGTTGCGTCTGACCGACGCAGTCTTGCCTTGCCAGACTTGCGAACACTCGCCGAACAAGGTTTCAACGGGTATGAGTTGTATGGGTGGACGGGATTTGTGTTGCCCGCAGGCACACCGGTGCAGCTCGTCAACCATTGGTACGAAACCATTTCGCGAGTCATGAAGTTGCCCGAAATTGAGAAACGCTTGTCAGAATTAGGATGGGAAAGCATCATCAGTTCGCCAGAAGTCTTTGGGCAATTTATACGTGCAGAAAATACAAAATGGGCACAGATACTTAAGCAGGCCAATTTTTCAATGCAATAGTTGTTTGCAAGTTGTCTATTTGATTTGACGTGGTTATCGTCAGAAGCGATAGTGCACCGAGACAAGTCAACTTTTATATCAGCGACACAAAACCCCAAAAAGATAGTGTATAGATGAGGGTGATCGATTGAACGAAGAGCGTGTGGTTCTTGTGGTGGGGGCAACCGGCGTAATCGGTAGAAGCTTTATTCGTTATGCGGGTGCCAATACCGATTGGTCTCTTGTGGGTGTTCAGCGAAGTTTGAACAGCACCGTGCAAAAAATCGCCTATTGCGCGGTAGATCTTTTAGATTTTGAAGCGACAAAAATCGCGCTTAAAAAATATAAAAATATCACTGATATTGTCTACGCAGGTTACGTACACGGGTCGGCCTGGCAATCGGCTACCGTTGCGAATACCAACCTACTGCGCCATGCCGTACAAGCGGTTGAGGCGGCGGGCAACCCACTGAAGCGGGTTGTTTTGTTGCAAGGTATGAAATATTACGGTAGCAACTTGGGTCCCTTCCGTACTCCTGCGAAAGAGACTGACGCTCGCTTGGCGGTACCTAATTTTTATTATGGCCAAGAAGATTATCTCGTCACGGCCAGTCAAGGTAAAAGCTGGGATTGGGTCATTTTTCGACCCCACGTGGTCTGCGGAGCAACCGCGGGTTCACCCCTAAATATCGTGTCGATGTTAGGCGCTTACGCGGTGATCTGCCGTGAGTTAGGCCTGCCCTTAGATTTTCCAGGAACTGCCGCTGCGTTCGAGGCTATTAGCCAGGCCACTGATGCACAATTGCTTGCAAAAGCCATTAGTTGGGGGATTGTCACTCCTGAGTGTTCACGGCAGGCCTTCAATGTTACCAATGGCGATTTTTTTCGTTGGAAAAATTTCTGGCCTAAGCTGGCAGAATTTTTTAATATGAAGATGGGGGTTCAGCAACCCGTTGATCTTGCCGAAGTGATGACAGCAAAAGAGGCGGTCTGGAATGATATCGTCAGAAAACATGGGTTGAAGCCAGTCGCCATGGAGAAGTTTGTATATTGGCCGTTTGGTAACTATGTTTTTTCACTGGATTGGGATGTCATGGCAAGTACCACCAAAATTCGACAATACGGATTTGCTGAGTGCCTGGATACCGAAGACATGTTTTTGACTTTGTTTCGTAAAATGCAAGACGACAAGCAGTTACCAAGATAGCACTGTCTAAGAAATTACCAAGATCGCGCTGTCTAAGAAATTACCAAGATAACGCTGTCTAAGAAGTTACCAAGATCGCGCTGTCTAACAAATTAATAATGAACCGGAGATGATGATGAATGATTTGGACTCCCCTTATGGCTATCGGGCGAAGGTTGGGTTGTTAGTTGTTGGCCCCAATCTTAATCCGACCCCTGAAATCACCAGAATGCTGCCAAGTTATGTGCAGGTCAGAGAAACGCGCGTCGATATGTCTAACGCGGTTGTGACCGTCGAAGAATGTATGAAGTTCAGCGTTTTGCTTGAACAGGCGGCGGCCTTGATCGGTCAAGGGCTTTGCTCACCGACGCTAGGAAATCGCTCTGCGATAGCCTTTGCTTGTACCTCGGGCTCTCTGGTAGGGGGGCCAGGTTGGGACAAGAAAGAGATTGGCTTTATGACCGAGGCTACGAAACATTATGCAAGTACCCGTTACATAGACGGGAGTCTAACCGCGTCGACCGGCTTTCCAGCGACCACGACTGCGACGGCAGTTGAAGAAGCCATGCACTTTATGGGTATGAAAAATATTGTCATTACCGGCCCATATATCGATGAAATCAATGAGTGCTTCAGAGTTTTTTATACAGACTCTGGGTTTAACGTGCTCAAGGTCAACGGGTTGGGTATTCTCGATTTACACGAGATCGGTGCGGCGCCACCTTCGCGTGCCTACAAGGCTGCGCTTGAAGTCTTTGACCCTAAAGCCGATGGGGTCTTCATAGGCTGTACTAATTTTCGGTGTAGTGATGTGATTGAACAGCTTGAGCAAGATTTGGGTAAGCCAGTCATTACCTCTAACCAGGCCACCGCTTGGCAGTTAATGAGACTGCTTGGAATCGATGACCCGGTCGAGGGCTATGGTGAACTGCTGAGAAGAAAACGTTTATAGAGCCATAATCTTTAGCCCTGAATATAAAAAGCGCGCAGTTCGATGAATTGCGCGCTTTTTGATATGCGCCCAGTATGGGCGCACTCTTGTCAATCATAAAATGACGTTCGCTAGTATTTGCTGTTCAGCGCTGTCAACGATTGTCAGAGCTTATTTTTGAATTGAGTGTGTAACTGTCGAACGAGTACTCGGCGAAGCGAAACCATAGGTACTCTTCATCTCGAAATTTTTTCCATTGTGGGTACATTCTTTTCCACTGAGGACTTTTTTCAGAGAATTCGGCATACAGTTGGAAAGAGATTTTTTCACACTCTTGCAAGATCTCTTTCGAAAATGGTTTTAACTGCGTACCGTTTGCAACCAGTCGACGCAGCGCGGCAGGGTTCTTTGCATCGTAATCGGCGACGATGCGCGTGTTGACTTCTATACAAGCGGTTTCGAGGGCGGCTCTGTATTGAGGGGGTAGTTCTAGCCATTTTTTTTCATTAATAATGGTGTGAAGCATGGTGCTTCCTTCCCACCAAGAGGGATAGTAGTAATAAGGCGCGACCTTATTGAGCCCTAGTTTTTCATCATCGTGAGGACCGATCCATTCGGCCGCATCCAGTGATCCCTTCTCTAGTGCGGGGTAGATATCTGACGCGGCAAGTTGTTGGGGTACGACGCCAAGTTTACTGAGGACTTGCCCCGCGATGCCCGCAATACGAAATTTTAGGCCCTTTAAATCGGCGACAGAATTGATTTCTTTGCGATACCAGCCGCCCATTTGAGCGCAGCAATTACCAGCTGCAAGGGGGACGCATCCATAGGCTTTAAAAAGTTCGGTACAAGACTCAGCGCCTCCACCTGAGTACCACCAGGCGTTTTTTTGTCTGACGTTCATTCCAAAAGGGATATCTGCGGCTAGGCCAAACGCGATATCCTTACCAATATAATAATTTCCTGCGGTGTGTCCCATCTCAACAGTGCCCGCCTGCACGGCATCAAGAACTTGCAAGCCCGGTACAATTTCCCCTGCTGCAAACACTCGAATTTGAAATTTATTATGCGTTAACTCTGCTACTCGTTTAGCTAGCAGTTCGACGCCGCCCCAAAG
>JBAWWV010000178.1:0-7579 GCA_037146575.1 Alcaligenaceae bacterium
TGATGTGATGAGTGGGCAGATTCAAGGTACGTTTGCGAGCGCACCGTCGGTGATGGGGCAGATCAAAAGTGGCGCCGTGAAAGCGTTGGCTGCTTCGGCCACTAAGCGCTCTGAGGCCTTGCCTGCGTTGCCCACCTTTGTTGAAGCGGGTTACCCCCAGTTAGGGCTAGATTCGTGGTTTGCTTTTTTTGCACCCACCGCAACGCCCATGGCGTTGCGCCAGCAGATTCATGCCGAGATCAACAAGGTGCTGGCTGATCCGGCGATGATTACCCAGCTCGCATCAAAAGGGGCCTCTACCATGCCTTTGGATTTAGTTGAGTTTCAAAAAATTGTTGATAACGATATTCAACAATGGGGCAAAGCAGTGCGCGATTCAGGTGCAAAAATCGATTAAGGCGTTAGATTAAAAACTGTTGTCGAGGCTGGCCATTTTTTTCGGCCTCAACGACCCACAGTGGCGCTTTGCCGCGGCCGGTCCAGGTGGCGCCGCTCGCGGGGTGGCGGTATTTAGGTGCCACAGGTTTTTTGACGCCGCTTACCTTAGCGCTTTTTGCAGGGCGACCCGGCTTGGCAGCATTTTTAACTTTGCCAAAAGCGGCAGCTAGCTCATCTGGCGAAATGTCGTATTCTTTCATTGTGCGCACTAAACTGCTAATCACTGGTTTGCGACTTTTAGTTTGTAATGCCTGTGCTTGCTTTTGCAATTTTTCAATTTCTTTATTAATTTTTGCTTGAAGCGTTGCGTAGTTTTGGCGTGCCATGGATGTATTACCTTTTATTAGTAGAAGTCGTGTGATTAGTTTATACCTTTTTTTATATTTTTTTCATTGTGGATAATACGGGTATTAACTTTTGGCTGTCACAGCTAATAATAAAACCGCCTAAAGCGCCATGATTAAATCCTGTCCAGAATTTCATTATTCAATGGATAGGCCCTAAGCAAGATGCAGTCTGACCCTTTGGCTCGCCTAAACCGAGGCTGGATATATTCTCAGTCAAGTGTGCCTGTATTATAAAGGGCTATGCTTAAATGCTTGAAAGTCATGAAATAAATTCTGTCGAAAATTATTAAATCCCGTCGAAAAATTCACGCTCCGGACCCCTCATGAAAGCCCCCCTAAAAGTCGCTGCGGTTCAAATGGTGTCAGCCGCCTCGCTCAATCAAAATCTCGAGGCGGCGGCCCGATTAATCGCACAGGCGGCCCAAGACGGTGCGCAACTCGTTGGTTTGCCTGAATATTTTTGTTTATTTGGTCTTAAAGAGACTGACAAGCTTGATATCGCCGAGCAACCGGGCGCGGGCCCGATTCAAACATTTTTGTCAGACACCGCCCGGCAACACAAGATCTGGCTGTCATGCGGCAGCATGCCCTTAGTGTCGTCAGACCCCGCTCGCGTTTTGAATACTCAACTGATTTTTGATCCCAGCGGTAAACAAATCGCTCGTTACGACAAAATCCATTTGTTTGGATTTACTCGGGGTACCGAAAGTTATGACGAGTCCCGCGGCATTTTGGCGGGCGACACCATTTGTCGGGTAGATACCCCAGCGATTAATTTAGGTTTGTCGATTTGCTACGACTTACGCTTTCCTGAGTTATACCGAGCTCTGGGCGAGGTGGATCTGATTTTGGTGCCTTCGGCATTTACTTACACGACAGGCCAAGCCCACTGGGAGACCCTTCTGCGTGCAAGGGCAATTGAAAATCAGTGCTATGTGTTAGCGCCTGCACAGGGCGGCACCCACGAGAATGGTCGCCGCACTTGGGGGCACTCGATCCTGATTGACCCCTGGGGAGAGGTTTTAGCAGAATTACCCGAGCATGAGGGGGTGGTAAGCGGTACGATAGATCCTGCGCGTTTAGCTGAGGTGCGGCAGTCGTTGCCTGCACTTGCTCATCGCAAACTCTTCACTCAATCATAAGTTGATTCATGAAACTGACTGACCCCGCTATTGTTTCGCTTGCCACTGCAAAAAGTCTGCTGCTCGACCCCTGGGGTTTGTCCGAAAATGACATGGCGCGTGCGATTGGCGAGATTTTTACCCATAAAGTCGACTACGCCGATTTGTATTTTCAATACACGCGCAGCGAAGGCTGGAGCCTCGAAGAAGGCATCGTCAAAACCGGTAGTTTTTCGATTTCGCAGGGTGTGGGTGTGCGTGCCGTAGCGGGTGAAAAAACAGCGTTTGCCTACTCTGACACGCTATCGCCAGACGCTTTGTTATCGTCTGCTCGTGCGGTTAAAAGCATTGCGCGCCAGGGCGCCGGTAAAACAAAAGTGCGCAGTGGTGACGATCCACGCCCAGGTCAAAATTTGTACTCTTCAGTTGACCCCTTGTCGACGATGAGTGCACCTGAAAAAGTTGGTTTGCTCGAGCGCATCGAAAAAATGGCTCGTGCCCGTGACCCCCACGTGGCACAGGTCATGGCCAGTTTAGGAATGGAGTACGACGTCATCATGGTGGCGGGCAGCGATGGCCGCCTGGCTGCGGATGTGCGCCCCTTAGTGCGTTTGTCGCTAACGGTTGTCGTCGAGCGTAATGGCCGCCGCGAAACCGGTCACGCGGGCGGTGGTGGTCGCACAGGCTTAGGGTATTTCTCTGACGAAACCTTGACTCAATACGTCGAGCAAGCGGTTCACGAAGCCCTGATTAATCTTGATGCACAGGCCGCACCCGCCGGAGAAATGACGGTCGTGCTTGCCGCAGGCTGGCCTGGTATTTTGCTGCACGAGGCAGTTGGCCATGGGCTTGAAGGTGACTTCAATCGCAAAGGGTCCAGCGTTTTTAGCGGTCGAATTGGCCAGCGCGTGGCGTCAAAAGGTGTCACTGTGGTTGACGACGGTACCATCGAAGGGCGCCGCGGTTCGTTAAACGTTGATGATGAAGGTAACCCCACACAACGTAACGTGCTGATCGAAGACGGCATCTTGCGCGGCTACATGCAAGACACCTTGAACTCGCGTTTAATGAAAACAGCCGCGACCGGCAACGGCCGACGAGAGTCCTTCGCGCATCTGCCTATGCCACGCATGACCAACACCTTCATGCTGTCGGGCAAAACGCCACCCGAAGAAATTATTGCGTCGGTCAAAAAAGGTATTTATGCCGCCAACTTTGGTGGTGGGCAAGTTGACATCACAAGCGGTAAGTTTGTTTTTTCAACATCTGAAGCCTACATGATTGAAAATGGCCGTATTACCTATCCCGTCAAGGGTGCGACCCTAATCGGCAGTGGCCCCGAAGCCATGAACCGCGTGAGCATGATCGGCAACAACATGAAACTTGATAGCGGTGTGGGCACCTGCGGTAAAGAAGGCCAAAGCGTGCCGGTTGGCGTAGGGATGCCAACTATCAAGATGGAAGGGCTGACCGTCGGCGGAACGGCCTAAGCATCACCCAAGGTTTATGGATGTCGGCATTGTTGAGTTGTTCAAAGGGTTGAACGTCGATAGCAGCACGACAGCGTTAAGGTTTTATTGAATTTAATTTTTAATATTTTTTGCACCAGGAGTATGTTTTGTCACACAATACCGATGACTTGCGGATTCGCGAGATTAAAGAACTTGCGCCACCATCGCACACGATGCGAGAGCACCCCTGCACACCCGAGGTGTCTTCAATCGTGTTTGAATCGCGTCAGGCGATCCATCGTATTTTGCATGGCATGGATGACCGCTTAGTGGTAGTGATCGGCCCGTGTTCGATTCACGACACTGCGGCGGCGCTCGATTACGCAAAGCGCCTGAAGGCCGAGCGAGATCGTTTTAAAGGTGAACTCGAAGTTGTGATGCGCGTCTATTTTGAAAAGCCTCGCACCACGGTTGGCTGGAAAGGCCTGATCAACGACCCCGAAATGGATGGTAGCTTTAATATCAACAAAGGTCTCAAGACGGCTCGTGGTTTGCTGCTTGCAATCAATCAGATGGGCCTGCCCGCGGGTTGCGAGTTTCTTGACATGATTTCTCCTCAGTACATCGCCGACTTGGTCTCGTGGGGTGCCATTGGCGCGCGTACCACTGAAAGCCAGGTGCATCGCGAACTGGCCTCGGGGTTGTCATGTCCAGTTGGTTTTAAAAACGGTACTGACGGTAACGTCAAGATTGCAGTCGATGCAATGAAATCTGCATCTGCACCGCATCACTTCTTGTCGGTCACAAAAGGTGGGCACTCGGCGATTGTGTCAACCACAGGTAACGAAGACTGTCACGTGATTTTGCGTGGGGGTAAGGCACCTAATTACGACGCGGCGAGTGTACAAGCGGCTTGTGCTGAGATGGCTAAGTCTGGTCTTGCACAACGCATCATGGTAGATGCCAGTCACGCCAATAGTAATAAAAAACCAGAGAACCAACCTGCGGTCTGTGATGAGGTTGCAGTGCAAATCGCTCAAGGCGAGGCGCGTATTTTTGGTTTGATGGTTGAAAGCAATCTGGTGGCAGGGCGTCAGGATATTGTTGAGGGCCAGACACTGGTGTATGGTCAAAGCGTGACTGATGGCTGCATCGACTGGCAAAGTTCGGTTGGTGTGCTTGAGCGTCTGGCTGAATCCGTACGCGCTCGTCGACGTACAGTGGTGACGACAGGACAGTAAACGCTCACGATGCGACTGGTAGACTGAAAGATGTTAGTGCTCGGTCGCAATGTGCCGACGTTAGTGCGCAGCTGTGTTGTACGTCGACCAAAAGTTAATTTCAGCCTTTTTCTGCGAGACATAGCGAATGAACGCTCTGCATACAGCACAAATTTTAAGACGTCCGCTGCCACCTGAAATGATCGCAGCGCTCAAAGGTCAGTTTGCCGAGCGCTTTTCGATGGCCAATGCGGTGCGCGATCATCACGGCAAAGACGAGTCGCCGTTTCCGTCGATGCTGCCCGACGGTGTCGTGTTTGCGCAAAGCACTGACGAGGTCGTTGCTGTGGTCAAACTCTGCGGCCAATACAACATCCCTTTGATTCCCTACGGGGCCGGGTCCTCGCTTGAAGGGCATATTCTGGCGATTCAAGGTGGCATCAGTCTTGATCTGACCGCCATGAATAAAATTGTGTCGCTAAACACCGAAGATCAAACCGTGACTGTTCAAGCGGGTTTGACTCGCAAGCAACTCAACGAACAAATTCGCGACACAGGTTTGTTTTTTCCGATTGATCCAGGTGCTGATGCTTCGCTGGGTGGTATGTCCGCGACCCGCGCTTCGGGCACCAACGCAGTGCGCTATGGCACCATGCGTGAAAACGTTGTGTCACTGACAGTCGTTACCGCAGATGGCAAAGTCATTCGTACGGCGCGACGCGCGCGCAAGTCTTCAGCTGGCTACGACTTGACCCGTATTTTTGTGGGTAGCGAGGGTACGCTTGGCGTGATCACCGAGGTCACAGTCAAACTGTATCCGCAACCCGAAGCGGTATCTGCAGCGGTTTGTAATTTTTCGACTGTTCACGAAGCGGTTCAGTGTGTGATTCAAACCATTCAGATGGGTGTGCCGATTGCTCGCGTCGAGTTGATGGACGCTGCTGCGGTGATCGCAGGCAACCGCTATAGCAAATTGACTTTGCGCGAAACACCGTTACTGTTATTTGAATTTCACGGCTCAGAAGCTAGCGTGAAAGAGCAGGCGCAAACGGTGCAAGAACTGGCAACAGAGTGCGGTGGGATGGACTTTGAATGGGCCGAACGCCCAGAAGATCGCAATCGACTCTGGACCGCGCGGCACAACGCCTATTTTGCTGGCTTGCAGCTGCGCCCGGGCTGCAAATCAAATACGACCGATGTTTGCGTGCCGTTATCGCGTTTGGCTGAAAGCATTGATCTGGCAACGCAAGAGTTAGCCAAGGCAAGCTTCCCGAGTACCATCGTTGGTCACGTGGGCGACGGTAATTTTCATGTGCTGATGTTGCTTGATCCCGATAGCCCAGAAGAATGGGCCGAGTCTGAAAGAATCAACCATGCTCTTGTGACGCAAGCCATTGAGGCGGACGGCACTTGCACCGGCGAACACGGTATCGGGTTGCACAAGATGCAGTTTATGGCCCATGAGCACGGCGAAGATGCCCTAGATTTAATGCGGTCTTTAAAGACTGCTTTTGATCCGAAAAATATACTGAACCCAGGCAAAATCATTGAACCCAGAGCGCCCGAGCAAGCGCACTAAGGTACCTATAGCGCGAATAGGTTTTTGGTAAGGGCTTTGGCTTTGGTCGAGAAGGTTGTTTGGTAAAGTCAATGCATTAACGACGGTGTGCCCTCCGCTTTTTTATGGCGAGGCCTCGCGGAGAAAAAGATGAACGCGGTTTCAGAACGAGCCATTTCAGCAGTGTCAGGCCCAGAGGCCGCGGTCGTAGTTAAGGCGTTATTGCAGGTCTTGCCTGCGCATTGCGTGCTTAGTCGCGCCGAAGACACTCGCCCCTACGAGTGCGATGGCTTATCGCTGTATCGCTCGGTACCCATGGCAGTCGTATTGCCCGAGACCGAAGCTCAGGTGCAAGCGGTGCTGATCACTTGTCAACAACTGAACGTACCCGTGGTTGCGCGTGGTGCCGGTACAGGCTTGTCAGGCGGTGCGATGCCACACGCGCAGGGCGTGTTGCTGGGCTTGGCAAAATTTAATCGAATCAAACATATTGATCGAGAGGCCGCGATTGCAGTGGTTGAGCCGGGTGTACGCAACCTTGCCGTATCTGAGGCCGTGAGTCCCTTCGGCTTGTATTACGCGCCCGATCCTTCTAGTCAGATAGCCTGCTCAATTGGCGGTAATGTTGCTGAAAACTCAGGCGGCGTCCATTGTTTAAAGTACGGCCTAACGGTCCACAACGTGCTGAAAGTGCGCATGGTCAGCATGAGCGGCGAAATCATCGAGCTCGGTTCGTTGGCGCCCGATAGTGCAGGGCCCGAACTATTATCGGTATTTGTAGGTTCTGAAGGCATGTTAGGTGTGGTCACTGAAGTGACCTTGCGCTTAACACCCAAGCCCGCCCTGGCTACCGTCATCATGGCCAGCTTCGACGATGTCGAAAAAGCCAGCCAGGCTGTGGCACAGATCATTGCGGCCGGCATTATCCCGGCAGGCCTTGAGATGATGGATAAGCAAGCCACACAGATGGTTGAGCCTTTTGTCAAAGCGGGCTACGACACTGAGGCTGAGGCGATCTTGTTGTGTGAGTCAGATGGTACCGTCGACGAAGTTGCTGACGAAATCATCCGGATGCAGCAGGTGTTTGAAAAAGCCGGCGCCACGCGCTTGCAAGTCTCGCAAACCGAGGCAGAGCGTTTACGGTTTTGGGCCGGGCGTAAAAATGCTTTTCCAGCAGCAGGTCGCGTTTCGCCCGACTATTACTGTATGGACGGCACCATTCCACGTCGCCATTTAGGTCGCGTGTTGCATGCGATTCAAGACATGGAAAAGCAATTCAATATGCGGTGCGCCAATGTTTTTCATGCTGGCGACGGCAATTTGCACCCCTTGATTTTGTTTGATTCAAATTTCCCAGATGAAGTGCGTCGCGCCGAAGACTTTGGTGCTGCAATCCTTGAGTTGTGTGTCGAGGTGGGTGGCACCATCACGGGTGAGCATGGGG
>JBAWWV010000179.1:0-7567 GCA_037146575.1 Alcaligenaceae bacterium
TTGAAAAGTGGCGCGCACTCGTCAAAAAACTTGGCCTTGAAAATCTAGGAGGCTAATCGTGGCAGCAAGCAGCAAACGCGCACTTATCATTGGCGGCTCTTTAGCAGGTTTATTCGCTGCAAATTTACTGCGCGCGCAGGGGTGGCAGATTTCGATCTACGAACGCACCCAAGGAGACCTGGCGAGCCGCGGCGCAGGCATCGGTACCTATCGCCAACTCTTTGACATCATGGCCAGTTTGGGAATCAAAGATCTCGAGGCAAAATGTATCCCTCTTAAAAGACGTCTGGCCTTTGGGCCGTCAGGCGAAGTCGTGCACGAGGTGAACCAACTACACACCATGAGCGCGTGGGCCACAATCTATAACGCGTTAAGAGACCTTGTGCCTGCTCACGAGTATCACTCAGGCAAACAACTTGTTGATATCGAACAAGCCAACAATCGCGTGACCGCTATTTTTAGTGATGGCAGCCGCGAAACGGGTGACCTGTTAGTCGGCGCGGATGGCCTGCGCTCGACGGTTCGTCAACACTATGCCCCAGAGATCGAACCAAGCTATGCGGGCTACGTCGCCTGGCGCGGTATGGTCGATGAGAATGATTTTTCTGCCGAAGACCATGCACAAATTTTTGAAAATTATGCCTTCGGTTTTCCTGATGGCGAACAATTTTTAGCCTATCCAGTTTTGGGGCGTACGAACGAAAATATTCGGGGTAAACGCTCTTACAACTTTGTCTGGTATCGCCCTGCCTCAGAAAGCGACTTACAGGATTTATGCACCGATGAACAAGGCGTTTGCCACGGTAGCGCTATCGCCCCACCACTGATTCGCAAAGAAGTGACTCTAGGAATCAAGGCAGCAGCGCAGAAGTTTTTAGCACCTCAACTGGCGCGCATTGTGTGCCAAGTGCCTCAGCCATTTTTTCAAGCCATCAACGATCTTGAATCAAAGCGACTGGTGTTTGGTCGGGTCGCGTTAATCGGTGATGCCGCTTTTATTGCCAGGCCACATGTCGGTGGCGGGATCACGAAGGCAGCAATTGACGCGCAAACGTTGGCCCAAGCCTTAGCGGCGCAACCCGACAACATTGATCAAGCACTCGGCGTCTTCGAAGCCCAGTCGCTACACTTTGGCAGAGGCGTGGTCGAGCGCTCTCGTGGCCTGGGCGCCTATCTTGAAGGGCAACACAAGCCCTTCAAAGACCGTACCCCAATACAACAATCGCGCGACATTAAGAAAGTGATGCAAGAGCAAGGAGCTGCGCTCACGAACGAATTATTACATTCAATGGCGTCTGCGCATTAAACCCAGTCCGCTACACATTGATTCAATCCTCCATTAGAACTGGACACGAGAATGACTACGAACAAAATCGGAATGATCGGCATTGGCATGATGGGCCATGGCATTGCAACCAACTTAATCAAGCATGGTCACTTGCTGTCAGTGTTGGCACACGAAGGCAACCAACCGCTTGAGACGTTAATCGCCCAGGGCGTCAAGACCTTTCAAACACCCAAGGCACTGGCCGAGCAATCGAATATCGTGATTTTGTGCGTCACCGGTACGCCTCAGGTCGAGGCAGTTCTGTTTGGGCAAGAGGGTGTGCTGCAAGGGCTCGCTCCTGGCGGCATCATCATTGACTGTTCAACCTCGATACCGACCTCAACCGAGCGAATTGCAAAACTTGTCATCGATTATGGGTGTCAGTTTTTGGACGCCCCGATGACACGCACGCCAAAAGAGGCTGCGGAGGGCCGGCTGAACCTCTTGGTCGGTGGTGATGCTCAGTTATTCGAGCAGTGCAGACCACTCTTGTCGTGTTTTGCAGAAAACATCGTGCACGCAGGGCTGATTGGGGCTGGGCATCGGATGAAGCTTTTGCACAACTACGTGTCGCTTGGCTCGGTCACTCTGATGGCCGAGGCTGCGGCCTGTGCGCTGTCAGCGGGCATGAATCCGCAAACCTTCATCGATGTTTTAGCCATGGGTGGCGGTTGGGGTGCACCACTTGAGCGTCTCAAGCCCTACTTAACCGCAGGCGACACTTCAAGCCTGCGGTTCAGCTTGGCAAATAGTTTGAAAGACCTGAGTTATTACAACCAAATGGCCGAGGATATGAAGGTTGATCACACTATTGCACAAGCCGTGAAAGACACCCTAGTTCAAGCCTGCTATGACGCGGATCCGCAGTCACTGTTGCCCGAGATCGTGTCGATCATCGCCAAGCGATAATCGACAAAAGACCTAGGTAAAACCCTTAGCCTCTCACACTGGTTTGACACCTAAGAGCACGTCAAACGCGTCAAAAGCATGACCTAACTTCTCGTATTACCTAATATCCTCTCGCACCTAATGTCTAGTAGGATCGAGAGCAAGGCATTACGAAGCCAAACAACGATAACCTTACCACTTCATTCAGAGGGAAACATGAACTTCAAACAAACCATCCGCTTGACTTCAATTGCTGCTGCAGCATGGTTAGCAATCGGTTCAGCAAGCGCACAAACTATCGTCAAAATCGGCTATGCGACAACGCCCACCAGCTCTTATGGCCTTGGCGTAACAGCTTTCTGTGACGCGATCGAGAAAGGCACGCAAGCGCGCTATAAGTGCCAGCAGTTTCCGAATGGATCGCTTGGCGGTGAGCGTGAAATGGTCGAGGCAGTACAACTTGGCACCTTAGACATCACCGACGTGTCGACTGGTCCCGTTGGTAATTTTGTGCCTGAAGTAAAAATTGTTGACATCCCCTTCTTGTTTCGCGACTACGCCCATGCGCGCGGCTATCTTGATAGCGCCGACGGTCAAGAATTATTGAAAAAATTCCCTTCAAAAGGCTTGGTCGCTTTAGCGTGGACTGAAAATGGCTTTCGCCACATGACCAACAATAAGCGCCCAATTGTGAAGCCCGAAGATGCCTCGGGATTAAAGATGCGCACAATGGAAAACAAGGTGCACATGGACGGCTATCGCGCCTTTGGTATTCGTCCGACACCCATGGCCTTCCCTGAAGTCTTTGGCGCGTTGCAACAGGGTATTGTCGATGGCCAAGAGAACCCTATTCCAATCATTTTGGCCACAAAGTTTTCGCAGGTGCAAAAATACCTGTCGCTCACCGGCCATGTGTATTCACCCGCCTTGTTTATCACCTCGCCGCGCTTTATGAAAAAACTGAGCGAAGCGGATCAAAAAGTCTTTTACGAGGCAGCCAAGGTTGGCACGACTGTACAGCGTAAAAAGGTGAATGAGGATGAAACAAATGGCATCGCTCAACTAGAGTCCGAAGGCATGCTTGTTGTCCGTCAGGTCGATGCTGCCGCCTTCGTCAAGGCACTTGAACCCGCCTATGCCGCTTACAACAAAGAATTTGGCGCAGAGAACATTCAAAAAATCCGCGACTTTAAATAAAGTTCTCTGTAAAAATGGTGGCGCGACGTGATGCGCCACCATTTTTTTATTTCACATCACTCAGTGATCGCTATGAAAACATTTGAAAGCTATTTTTTGGCCATCAATAAGTGGCTTTTGATCGCTATCCTGGCTGTGATGTCGATCATCATCTTTGCGAACGTTGTACTGCGTTACACCACTAACATCTCAATTGAGTGGGCCGAAGAGGTGGCACGTCACCTCATGATCTGGTTAACCTTCATTGGCTGCGGCCCTGTGCTTCGTTATGGCGGACACATTGCTGTCGAAAACCTACAAGATGCGGTGCCGCGTCTGGTTGCCATTGCGATCCGCTTAATCATCTCTTTGCTAATTGTTGGGCTCTTTGGTTTCTTTACTTGGTACGGTCTTGAGTATATGGATCGCACTCAGTATCAACAAACGCCGGCCACCCAAATTTCGATTGCCATCATTTATGCTGGTTTACCCATCGGGGCAGCAATGACCTTGCTCCACTGGCTGCTGATCGTAAAGGATTACGTCCTGACTAGAACCTTTCCTTCAGATGCGCACTTTGACGCCACAGCGAGTGCATCGCTATGAGCGCCAGCGTCATTCTGCTCATTGCTGTCTGTGTCTATCTGGCTATCGGCGTTCCTGTTGCCTTTGCGCTTGGACTCTCCACGATTACTGCCCTGCTCCTTTCAAGCGCTAATTTTCCGCTGCTGGTATTGCTAAAAGAAACCTTCACCGGAATCGACAGTTTTCCGCTGATGGCAGTCCCCTTCTTTATTCTTGCCGCAGAATTAATGAGTGGCGGTTCGCTCACCGAAGTCTTGTTGAAGTTTGCAGGTCAATTTGTCGGCCACAAACGCGGTGGCTTAGGCTATACCAATGTCGTCTCACTGACCTTTTTCTCTGGGATTTCGGGCTCGGCACTAGCCGATGCGGCAGGCCCCGGATCGATGCTGATTCGTATGATGGACAAGGCAGGTTACTCGCGCTCATACGCGGCTGCCCTGACTGCCTCGACGGCGATTGTCGGCCCGATCATCCCGCCGTCGATCATCATGATCATTTATGCACTGGCAGACGATAGGGTTTCAGTTGGCGCGCTATTCATGGCGGGCCTGATCCCAGGCTTGCTGATTGCGGTCGCAATGTGCGCTGTGAACTGGTACATCTCAAAGCAGCGAAACTACAAAGGAGACAACCAGCATCCAACCCGCAAAGAGATGTGGCTTACCAGTTGGAAGGCGTTGCCTGCAATCATGCTACCCGTGATTATTTTAGGTGGCATGCGTGCGGGCTGGTTTACCCCAACCGAAGCCTCAGTGGTCGCCGTGTTTTACGCCTTGTTGTGCGGTAAATATATCTATCGCACTCTTGAATGGAAAGCGGTTCCGAACATTTTGTTTCGTTCAGCCTTGCTGACCGCCTCGGTACTTCTGATTATCGGGATGTCAGCTTCGTTTGCCTGGATCTTAACGATTGAAGGTGTGCCACAAGCCGTCGCGAACTGGATCGCAGCCATGAATTTAAATGTCTGGACCTTTCTGATTGTGGTCAATATCTTCTTACTGATCTTTGGCATTTTCATTGAACCGCTTCCTGGGGTGATGGTTCTGGTGCCGATTCTGGCACCGGTTGCAGCCAGTGTGGGCATCGAGCCCATTCACTTCGCAATGATTGTGATCTACAACCTCACCCTAGGAATGATCACACCACCAGTAGGCGGCCTACTGTTCGTCACCTCAAACGTGTCGAAAGTACCCCTATCAGAGCTAACCCGAGAGCTCAAGCCGTTTTTATGGGCTCATGGCGTCGTTCTGATGCTGTTGACTTTCGTTCCGGCGTTGAGCAACTGGCTACCGCATATGATGGGTTATAAATAGCGCAAGTTATTGATGAGCAATCCCACGCGTTGAGCAATCGTCCACCCGTCAGGTACAAAAAACCTGACGTTTGCTTAGCGTCAAAAAATCTTTCAGGTAATCATGTCAATATTTACGCGTACTAGTCAACGTTTAGCACTCCGAGCTTTAATAACATCTGTAAGTGCGCTCACCCTTACAGGCTTGAGCAGCGCCGTGCAAGCACAAGCTAACTACCCAGACAAACCTATTCGCGTCGTCGTACCTTACACGCCAGGCGGGGGCTCCGATACCAATGCACGTATGTTGGCGCAGCCAATGTCTGCCTTCCTGGGCCAACCGATCGTCATTGAAAATAAACCAGGGGCCAGTGGCGTAGTTGGCGCCATGGCGGTTTTGCAATCACCAGCCGATGGGTACACCGTTTTTTATGACTCGTTTGCGTATGCCGTGAACGCCGTGATGCGTCAGTTGCCCTTTGATCCCATCAAAGACATGATCCCAGTATCACAGGCAATCAACATGCCACTTATTTTGGTGGTTCCGGCCTCAAGTCCTTTTAAAACCGTCAAAGAACTAGTGGATTTTGCAAAAGTAAATCCTAATAAACTGGACTATGGCTCATATGGTGCGGGTGGCGCTGCCCATTTAGCCGCAGAAATGCTTCAACGCGACGCTGGAATTCAGTGGGTGCATGTGCCCTACAAAGGGGGTGCTCAAGCGATTGCCGATGTCTTAGCGGGTCGACTAGCAGGATACTTTTCAAATCCAATCACTGCGTTACCGCACTTGAAGGCGGGAAAAATTCGACCGCTCGGGACAACCGGTGCAACAAAAATGGAAGCCCTTCCTGCTGTCCCCACTTTTGAAGAACTGGGCTACCCCGGATTCCAGGTGGTCGAATGGAATGGTTTCTTTGTGGCTAAAGGCACACCGGCTCACATCATCGATCGGCTCGCCAAGGCAATCCACGAAGCCGCTAAAGATCCAACCGTCAAGGCCCGTATGGAATCAATGGGCATTGAGCCTGTCGGCAATACCCCCGAGCAGTTCACAACCTTCTTGCAAGGCGAAATCAAACAATGGCGAGCGCTTGTTCAAAGCAACAACATTCGCGCTGACTAGTTTTAACGCTTCAACTAATCGTCACACCGCCGTCAATCACCAAGCTTTGACCCGTCATAAACGAGCCTGCCTGCGACGCTAAAAAGACGGCCGCGCCGGCGATTTCATCGGGCTCACCAATACGACGCAGCGGTGTGGTCGACACGCGCTTAGTCAGGTTCGCTTCGTCTTCCCACAACGCGCGCGCAAAGTCGGTTTTTACTAAACCGGGGGCAATGCAATTGACTCGGATATTATGCGGGCCGTATTCAACAGCCAGATTGCGCGCAAGTTGCATATCGGCCGCCTTGCTGATGCCATAGGCGCCAATCACTGACGAACCTTTCAACCCACCAATCGAAGACACGATAATGATAGAACCCGCCCGCCGGGTAATCATCTCGGGGACAACATAGCTAATCAACCAGTGGTTCGCGACGATATTATTATCAAGAATTTTACGAAACTGATCATCTGCAATATTGGCTTGCGGGCCGTAATAGGGATTGCTGGCCGCGTTACAGACCAAGATATCGACCTTACCAAACTCACGCTTTGCAACAGTCACTAAATTTTCAAGCTCTGCCTTTGACGAAATATTGGCAGGCACAGAAATCGCAGTGTTTGCGCCATGACGCTGATTGATGGCGTCGGCCACCTCTTGGCATGCGGGCGCTTTACGAGACGAGATCACCACTTTGGCCCCGTGCTCAGCCATGCGCTCGGCAATCGCTTTTCCGATGCCCCGCGACGAGCCAGTAATCACGGCAACTTGCCCCTCAAGATTAAATAAATTCATGTTTTGTCTCCTGTCATTTTTCAAAATAAAATTATCGGGCCATCAAAATTCTTCGCAGTAAGGTTGCATCACATACTTTTTTAAATAGACCTTACGCTAATCAAAAAAATCTCTAGCAAGGTGATCCGTACATACAGTTTTACGCTGCCATTCCTTTGCGAATTAAATCGTCCACCAACTCGTTCATTCCAAGCACACGCGTCTTAGCAAGCGCTTGTAATTCAGCAGCGAGTTGAGCATTGAGTTTCACAGCAAACGGGATCAAGCCCTTTTCTTGATCGAGCTTTCTTTGCTCTTTACGATCAAGCACGCCACCTTGCGCGAAACGATCGGGCGTACCCGCTTGCTTGAGCTTGCCATCAATCTTTAGGCCTAAGTTTTTATAGAGATCAGTCT
>JBAWWV010000180.1:0-7567 GCA_037146575.1 Alcaligenaceae bacterium
GCGCTAGGCATGTATGGCCTGACACAAGCTTGCATGCAAATCCCCTTTGGCTTGGCCTCTGACCGTTGGGGGCGCCGACCTGTCGTGCTGGTGGGGTTGCTGCTGTTTGTCTTGGGCAGTGTGATCTGCGCGCTGTCGAACGATATTTTTTGGATCACGATCGGGCGGGCGATTCAGGGCTCTGGGGCAATCTCAGCGGCAATCACGGCTTGGCTGGCCGATGCCACCCGGCCCGAGGTGCGGACCCGCGCGATGGCAATGGTAGGCGGCTCGATTGGCCTGTCGTTTGCCCTGGCTTTGGTTGCGGCCCCCCTGATTGTGGGTGCCGGCGGCTTATCAGGGTTGTTCTGGAGTATCGCCTTGCTAGGGGTAGTATGTCTGGCAGTGGCCCGCTTTGTGGTGCCGGTCGTGCCCTTGGCTGCTAAGCCAGCACAGCCTGCCCGGGCAATGCAAGTGTTCACTCACATTGATTTATTGCGTTTAAATTTTGGCGTATTTTGTTTGCATTTAATTCAGGTGGCGATGTTTGTTGTGGTGCCGCCTCTGTTTATCAAACTAGGCGGCTTAAGCTCGGCCGAGCTCTGGAAGGTTTACTTGCCAGTGATTTTTGGCTCGTTTATTTTCATGGTGCCCGTGATCCTTATCGCTGAAAAACGTCGGGCCCATCGTGCGATGCTGCGCTTGGCCGTCGCAGGTCTTGTTGTTGTGTTTGCGGTGTTGCCCTGGGCGAGCCAAGGTTTTTATCTTTTAGCCGCGGGGCTGACAGCATTTTTTGTGATGTTTAACGTGCTTGAAGCGCTGCAACCTTCACTGGTTTCGCGCGTGGCGCCACCTGAGCTCAAGGGCTTAGCGCTGGGGTTTTACAACACCGCTCAAGCCGCAGGCTTGTTTTTGGGTGGCACCCTTGGTGGCGCGTTAGTTGTTTGGGGTGGCGCCAGTGCGGTGTTTTGGGCCGCCTGCGCCTTATCCGCACTTTGGTTGTTGGTGACCTGGGGCCTACGGCCCCTTAGCGCTAAGCACTAGTCGGCCTGAATCCCCGCAGCCTGAACAACCCTGGCCCAACGCTCAAGATCCTGAGCTAAATACGCCCTGAACTCTGCAGGTGAATTGCCACTGGGCGTGGCGCCCAAATCCTTCATCCGCTTGATCACTTCGGGTTGCTTAAGAGCCAAGTTCATTGCGGCATTCAGTTTGTTGACGATGGCTTCGGGCGTACCGGCCGGCGCCAATAGGCCCACCCACGGTGCGGTTTGCTCAAAGTCTTTGTAGCCAGACTCATCCATGGTCGGTACGCCTGCAAACTCGGGCATCGGCTTGCTGGTGCCGACCGCTAAGACTCTTAAGCGCTTGTCGGCGACCATGTTCGCGATGCCAATCATGGGATAAAACATAAAGGAGATGCGCCCGGCTAACACTTCGGTGAGCGCCGGGGCGTTACCGCGAAACGGCACGTGCAGCATCTTGACCCCCGCCACTGTTGCCATCAAGGCCCCCGCCAAGTGGGCCGAACCCCCATTGCCCGCTGAGCCGTAGCTAATGCTGTCGGGGCTCTTTTTGGCAGCGGCGACCAAATCCGCCACCGTTTTATACGGAGCGTCATACGCAGTGACAACCACCAAAGGCAAAATCGCACCTAATGAAATCGGCGCAAAATTTGCCAAGGGATCGTATTCAGCTTTCTCTTTAAGCAGCACCCGATTAACATTGTGTGAGAGCGACGCAAACAAAAGTGTGTAGCCATCTGGATTGGCTTTTGCTACTTCTTTTGTTGCGATCAGTGAGTTCGCTCCGGTGCGATTTTCAACAACAACCGATTGCCCTAGCGTGCCCGTCATGTGTTGGGTCACAATTCGCGCGATCACATCAGCGGGCCCACCGGCCGCAAAGCCAACCAAGACCTTGATCGTTTGAGTCGGATAAACGGTGGTTTGCGCGTTAGCCGTGGATCCAAAGACGCACAGCAAACTTAGCAATAGGATGGCGCTTGTTTTTCTCATATGAAATTTAAGCCGCTAGCGGAAAATATCGATCCGCCATCACCTGACAGCGCTTGATAAAGCGATGCTCATCGGGGGTGTAATCTGCGACGGCGTTATGAATCGTGCCCATGTTGTCCCACATCAGCACGTCGCCTGCTGTCCAGAGGTGGCGATAGCGAAACTGTGGCTGCAACTGATGCTCAAACAAAAAGTTCAGGATCTCGTCGCTTTCTTTTTCGGGCAGTTCATTAATACGCATCGCGTATCCAGGGTTGGCATACAGAATTTTTTCGCCTGTAATCGGGTGCGTTAAAAAAATAGGGTGCGACACTGGCGGCTTGGCCTTTAGTTGCGCCTCAGTCAGCGGCGGGCGCGTACAGCCGGGCTGCTTGCGCATATTTTCCCAAAACTTATTAAAGTCGTGCAGTACCGTCATGCCCTCGAGTTTCTTTTTCAGTTCGTCGGGTAATGCGATGTAAGCCGCCCGCATGTTTGAAAACTCGGTATTACCCAGTGGTTTGCCGTCACGGTGCGGGATTTCAAGGCCGTACAGGACGTTGGTAAAGGCGATCATCTTGCTATAAGACATATCGGTATGCCAGTCTTGGCCCGCGTCAGCCAAGCCCAGCGGCTTGCCGTCGACCTTTTTGTTCGACAAAATCATCACTTCGGGGATGCCTGGGTCTTGATACATGTTGGCAACGTTGACCTCAAGCGTACCAAAGGTGCTGCTAAAGGCTTTGAGTTGAGCCGAGGTCAGGGTTTGCTTTGAAAACCACAACACACCGTGCTTGCCTAACAGGCCTTCAATGGTTTTGTACTGTTCTTGTGACAAGGGCTGCGAGAGGTCGATGTTGTCGACGCGGGCGCCGAGGCCTTGTCCGCTTGGGGTCGCTTGAATCATGGGGTCGTCCGTTCTTTTGATTTTCAAATCGTCCTAAATAATATACTCCGTTGAGTGGTGGGATTGTGCTTGTATGCGGTTGGGGGCGGTTTTTCAGTCAAAACCTGCCGTAAACTGTCTGCCATGCGTAGTTTTGCGTCTAGCTCTGGCGCGCACCCAGGGGCATGATGACGCTTGGTACGGGCCCGTTAGGGCATCGATGAATAAAGTTTTTAAGGAGCTCGACATGGCCTCGGTCAACAAAGTAATTTTGATGGGTAATCTTGGACGCGACCCCGAGGTGCGTTATAGCCCTGACGGCGCGGCCGTGTGTAACGTATCGATTGCAACCACCAGCAGCTGGAAAGACAAAACTTCGGGCGAGCGCCGCGAAGAAACAGAATGGCATCGTGTGGTGTTTTACAACCGCTTAGCTGAAATCGCTGGCGAGTATTTGAAGAAGGGTCGCCCTGTTTACGTTGAGGGTCGCATTAAAACTCGCAAATGGCAAAACAAAGAAGGCGTTGATCAATACACGACTGAAGTCGTGGCCGACAACATGCAGTTGCTAGGCGGGCGTGATGGCGGCGATGGTGGTGGTTCAGCAGGTGGCGAAGGTGGTTCAAGTGCGCCACGTCCAGCGGCCCGCAGTCAACCAGCCGCGCGGCCTGCAGCACCCGTCGCGGGTGGTGCCAATCTGTCTGACATGGATGACGACATCCCGTTTTAAGCTCAGATCACAACGGCGCACAAGCGCCTGTCGTAAAAAAGATCAGCCGGCGAAAGCCGGCTTTTCTTTCTGTGTTTAAGCCCCGAGTAATACCCGTCCAAGCGCCATTGCCGCACCAGCCTGTGCGGGCTCAATGACCGGAATCCCCAGTTGCTGCTCAAGCCAGCCACGGTGTTCGGCCATGCCGGCGCAGCCCAGTACTAAGACGTTGGCCTGCTTTTCATCGCGCAGCCGCGTGCCAACAGCCAAGAGCCCCGCCCGTGTACGGGCCGAGTCTGAGAGCTCAACCACTTGCATCCCGAGTGGCAATTCGCCGGCGATACGATCCGTGATCCCCATGGCACCAAAGGCCCGCAGGTGCCGCGCAATCGATTGCTGCAAAATCGCGATGACGCCGACCTTGTGGCCTCGTGTCATTGCGGTGAGCATGGCACTTTCCATCACCCCCAAGACGGGCTTTGAGGTGGCTTCACGCACAGCGTGCAAACCAGGATCGCTAAAACAGGCGATCACGTAGCCAGCGGCAGCCTCACCGTGTTCAGCATCAAGTTTGCGCACGAGCCTCACCAAGGGCAAGGTCACGTTTTCAACATCGAGTTGGCACTGAATGCCCGGCGGCCCTTCGGTGAGCGTCAGGCTGCGCAGTTTGGGCCCGCCTTCTACGCGTAGTGAGGCCAAACCCGCGTCAAACGCATCTGTCACGGCTTGCGTTGAGTTTGGGTTGATGATGAAAATGGTGCGATCCATGGCAAGAGTCCTTTAGCGCCTTCGTTCGCGAGGGCCCCCCAAGCTAGGGCGTTTGACGGGGCAAGCCACGCGAGCAGTTCATTGCAAGTCAATTTAACAGATGTGTCCGGGCCGACTTGTTGCTATGCTTGCCTCACAAGAAAATTTTTAGGGGACATCATGGATTTAGGAATTCGCGGCCGTACGGCCATCGTTTGTGCCTCGAGCAAGGGCTTGGGCTTGGCGTGTGCGCAACAGTTGGCACGAGAGGGTGTCGATCTGGTGCTGTTGGCGCGTGGTCAAGAGGCGCTTGAAGCGGCAGCGCAAAGCATTCGCGCTGAAACCGGGGTGAAGGTCACGACCATCGCCACAGACATCACCTTGCCCGAGGGGCGCGCCAAGGTGTTGGCCGTTTGCCCGGATCCAGATATTTTAATTACCAACGCAGGCGGCCCCAAGCCAGGTAATTTTCGTGAGTGGAGTCGTGAAGACTGGCTGGCAGCGGTGGATGCCAACATGATCACGCCGATCGAATTGATACGCGCAACCGTTGACAAAATGATTGAGCGCAAGTTTGGTCGCATCGTCAATATCACCTCGATGTCGGTGAAACATCCGATCGAGCATCTTGGCTTATCGAATGGTGCGCGTGCGGGCTTAACGGGGTTTATCGCGGGGTTGTCGCGTCAAACGGTTAAGCATAATGTGACGATCAATAACTTGTTGCCCGGCCCGTTTGCGACCGATCGCCTATTGCAAACCACAGAAAAATTAGCGCGCGATAGCGGTAAAAATATCGATGAATTTATGGCCCTGCGCCAAGCGGCTGTGCCTGCTGGCCGCTTTGGAACACCTGCCGAATTTGGTCAGGCCTGTGCGTTTTTGTGTAGCGCGAGCGCTGGCTTTATGACGGGGCAAAACTTATTGCTCGATGGCGGCATTTATCCCGGAACGCTTTAATCCTCACACACCACCATCATGACAAATCCCAATCCAGAATTTGATCTCACCATCCGTAACGGCCGAGTCTCGACAGACACCACCACGTTTTATGCCGACATCGGCGTGCGCGAGGGTGTGATTGTGGCGATCGCAAAAGGCTTGCCTAAAGGTAAGCGCGATATTGATGCAACTGGTCGCTGGGTGCTGCCAGGCGGGATCGATAGCCACTGTCATGTTGAGCAGTTGTCAGGCATGGGCATGATGTGTGCTGATGATTTTTATAGCGCAACGGTGTCTGCCGCGTTTGGTGGCACCACTACCATCATCCCGTTTGCCGCACAGCATCGCGGCAATCAGATCCCTGAAGTGGTTGCGAGTTACGCCAAGCTTGCTGCAGAAAAAGCAGTGATCGATTACGGCATTCATTTGATCTTGGCCGACCCAACCGAAGAGGCGTTGACCACGCACCTGCCTGCCGTGATTCGTGAGGGCATCACGTCTTTTAAGATTTACATGACGTACGACAGGATGAAGCTTGACGACTATCAAATCTTAGATGTGCTTGAGGTGGCGGGGCGTGAAGGCGCGCTCGTGATGGTGCACGCTGAAAACAACGACATGATTCGTTGGATTGCTAAGCGCTTAGTTGAGCGCGGGTTGACAGCGCCCAAGTACCACGCGGTGGCTCATACCCCGCTGGCTGAAACTGAAGCCACTAATCGCGCCGTTGCCTTGGCAACCTTGATGGATGTGCCCTTGTTGATCGTGCACGTATCAGGCCTTGAGGCCGTGCGCGTGATTCATTCAGCGCAAGCGCTTGGTGTGCCGATTCATGCCGAAACGTGCCCACAGTATTTGTTTTTAACGGCCGAGGATATTGATTTGCCAGGCACCGAAGGCGCCAAGTTTTGCTGCAGCCCGCCTCCGCGGGATCCTGAATCGCAAGAGGCGGTATGGCAGGGTTTGATCAACGGCACCTTGCAAATGTTTTCGTCAGATCACGCGCCGTATCGTTACGATGCCAGTGGCAAACTGCCCAAGGGTGACGCCACGACCTTTAAGGATATGGCTAACGGCGTGCCCGGGATTGAAGTGCGTCTGCCATTATTATTTTCGGAAGGCGTTCTGAAAGAGCGCATGAGTATCGAGCGTTTTGTGGCAGTCACTGCTACCAACCACGCGATGACCTACGGGTTGTATCCCCGCAAGGGTACGATCGCCGTGGGCAGTGACGCCGATCTGGCCATCTGGAATCCAGAAAAAAACGTGACGATTTCAACCAGCATGTTGCACGACAACGTGGGGTACACGCCTTACGAAGGTAAACAAATCACTGGGTGGCCTGAAGTGGTGATCAGTGCCGGGCGCGTCGTCGTTGAAAACGGCACCTTACACGCCGAGCGCGGCAGTGGCCGCTTTATCAAACGCGGCACCCCTGAGCCGGTGTTGCGCCAGCGCTTAAGCGGTAATCCCAATTCGATTATGCGTAAATACTTTAGTTAATCCGATTCTGTGTAAGTACTTAGCTAATCCGATGATGCGTAAATACTTTAGCTAACCCGATGATGTGTAAGCACTACGCTAAGCAGCGCGCAGTTTTTCAGTTAAGGCGTGCAAGCTGATGGCTTGTGCGCCGTGGCGCAGCGGTAGAGTTTCGTTGCCTGGGTAAACCACATAGCGCTGTTCAATTTTAAGATCGTCGCACGCTGCGCTAAAACCTTTTTCTGGGTTTGGTGCCATCGAGCGTTTCACTTCGATGGCGATTTCAGGCTTGCCCCCCTTTTCAAAAATCAGATCGATTTCTGCACCGCCTTGCGAGCGATAAAAATATGGCGTGCGGCGTTCGCCCGCTGAGACGACGAGGCTTTCGATACAGTGGCCCTCATAACTCAGCCCGCATACGGGATGTCCTAATAAATCATCCAGCGTTTCGAGTGACAGTAGCGCGTGCAAAATCCCGCTGTCGCGCACATAAACTTTGGGTGACTTGACCAGTCGCTTGCCGACGTTGCCGCTAAACGGCGCAAGTCTACGCAACAACTGCAGGTCAACTAATAGGTCGATGTAACGATCAACGGTGGGGTTGGCGACACCTAAGGCACTTGCGATACGAGATTGATTGAGCATGCCGCCCTGTTGATGTCCGATCATGGTCCAAAGCCGGGCGATTGTTTGAGCGGGCATGCGCGGCGCAAACATCGGCACATCGCGTTCAAGATAGCTGCGAATGAAATCGCGCCGCCACGTCATGCTGACCGCGTCATCGGGTGCCAGCAGGCTTTCTGGAAATCCGCCTCGCAGCCACAG
>JBAWWV010000181.1:0-7543 GCA_037146575.1 Alcaligenaceae bacterium
AAAATGACAAAAACTGAGAGATATTAAGATTGGAATCGCAGCAGCCTGGGCCGTGATGGGGCTTGCGCTTTTTTCTGTTTTTGATGCGTTATTCATTTTTTACCGTCTAAGTCATTGGGTCAAGCGCGGATCGTACTGCCTCAGCAAATCGTGATGAATTTCACTGGACCTTGCAGCGACCAAGGTGCAAAGACCATTGATGCGCTTTGAGATTCTATGCAGGGCATCCCTCATTTTGCAACACATTCAGAGAATTAAACAAAATGATGTACGCTTTAGCCAAGTCAAAGTCGCTACGCTTGCTTTGTTGCAGCGCGACATTCTGTGGGTCTAGGTAAAGATAAGGAGATAGTGATGCATGTAACCGGAGCCTGTCATTGTGGGAAAATTCGCTATGAAGCAGAGATTGATCCTGCGGCAGTGTCGATTTGTCATTGCACCGACTGCCAAAAAATCACTGGGTCGTCATTTCGAGTGAATGTCCCCGCAAAGAAAGAGAATTTTAAAATGTTAGCGGGCATGCCCAAGACCTACATAAAAACTGCCGAGAGCGGAGCAAAGCGCTTGCAGGCCTTTTGCGAACACTGCGGCACCTCAATTTATGCCACCACTGAGGTCGATCAAAAAGTCTTTGGTTTGCGAGTGGGGGCCTTAGACCAACGACAGCAACTCGTCCCTCAAAAGCAAATCTGGTGTGATTCAGCGATGCCTTGGCTAGGCAACATCACTAATTTGCCTGGAGTCGCTAAGCAACCGACTTAGTGTGCTGATCCGATGTACCTAAACAATCGATCTAGCATTTGAAGTTCTCAATAATAGTCAGGAGAAGAACATGCGGCTTTGGTACCAGAGTTTCTCGCGCTTTGATGCATTTGGTCACTATGGCACGGCGCTGCAAAAACAGATCAGTCACGCGGCCGATCCCGATACACACATCGAAGCACATGCCTTAACGCGTGGTGGGGGTGTGGCCGATCAGTACCGTTATCCAGAGTACGTCGATGTGGGTGAGGTGATTGCAAATGGGTTGCGTGCACAAAAAGAAGGCTATGACGCTTTTTTATTAGGCAATATCACTGATCCGGGCATCAGAGAGTTGCGTGAATTGTTGACGATTCCCGTTTTGGGGCTGTGCGAATCGACCCTCAGCATTGCCTGCATGATGGGTACGCTCTACACCTTGGTCACGGTCAATCCAAAATTTACACCTCGTGTTTTAGAAAACGTTCACCGCTATGGGTTTTATCCCCGGATGGCTTCACTTGAAGCGATGAAGGTTCACAATCTGCCGGATCTTGCGCCTGGATTTTCAGACGCGCCAGAACATGCAGTAGCGCGCGAGGAAATTTTTGAAGAGTTTCGTCAAGCGGCGCGGCGCGGTATCGATAAAGGTGCTGAGGTCATCATCGCAGCGGGTGGGGTGGTGATGGCGATGCTGGCTCATGCCAACATTCATGATGTGGATGGCGTGCCGATTTTGAACGGCACTGTGGCGCTCACCAAAATGGGCGAAACCGCGGTCAAAATTCAACGCCTCACAGGTAATTTCATTAGTAAGCGTATGACCTATGCTCCCCCGCGCGGAGAACTTCTCAAAGAGGTGCGTCGAGTGTACGGGGCTGATGTTTACCCCGGTATTGAGTAAGTTAAAAAATGCCGTTAACGACTCCGATTGCGTTGCACATTCAGTCTGCGGGTAAGGCTTATCAAACTGCGGCCGGCGATCAGGTCGTAGCGTTAGAACCTGTTACGACCGAGATTCAGCAAGGCGAGTTCGTGAGTCTTGTTGGGCCAAGTGGGTGCGGTAAAACAACGCTCTTAAAGATGTGTGCCGGACTGATCAAGCCGACTTCTGGCACGATCACCTTTGGCGCGTCGGGACAGCCTGTGCAGCCAGGTGGTTACGGAATTGTTTTTCAGGCGGCGGCATTATTGCCATGGCGGACGGTCATGGAAAACGTGTTGTTGCCTGCGGTGATATTAGAACTGCCAATGCAGGAGGCTCGCGCGCGTGCGAAGCGGCTCTTGGACTTGGTTCAGTTGAGTCACGCTGTCGATAAGTATCCGCGCGAGTTGTCAGGGGGAATGCAACAGAGAGTCTCAATTGCCCGAGCGCTATTGCACGATCCAGATATTCTCTTTATGGATGAGCCCTTCGGGGCGTTGGATGCCATGACGAGAGAAGGTTTGAATTTGGCGTTGCAACATATTCAGCAGGATCAAGGCAAGACGATTCTGTTTGTCACGCACGATATTGATGAGGCGGTACTATTGTCTGATCGGGTTTTGGTATTTTCGGGTGATCCAGGCCGACTTTGTGCTGACGTGAATATTGCTTTGATGCGTCCGCGAGCAATGACGAGTAAAAAGCAAGAAGAGTTTTATCAGGCAGCAGATTTTATACGCGCGAGTCTTGAATATGGACACACCAACATCGGAAGCTAGAGCGAGAGTTCACTGACCAATATGAGTGCAACAAAAAAACAAGAGCACGAAAGTAGTCGACCCAAGTCAATAAAATGGTACCCACCTAGAGAAGGTTTGGTATCCGTACTCATCGCGATTGTGTTGATGCTGGGGGCAGAGTGCGCGGCGCACTATGACTGGATTTCGCCGCTCATGTTGCCGGCCCCCTCTGCAGTCTGGTTAGCCTTGATCGACGGGCTTCAAAATGGTGGTTATTCTGGGCATATTTTGTCATCGGTTCGTTCAATGTTGGCGGGCTTTTTCTTTGCAACCGTGCTTGCCGTTGCTTTAGCTGGTGTTCTTGCGAGTCGACCATGGTTAGAAGGGGTAGTGACTCCCTTTATCGTTGCTTTTCAGAGTATGCCCAAAATTGCTGTCGCACCGCTGATTATTATTTGGCTCGGTTTTGGCGATTTGTCGAAAATCACAATCGTGACGATCTCCTGTTTTTTTCCGATTTTGATCAATACTCTTCAAGGCTTAAAAATACGTGATCGGGATCAGTTTGAATTGTTTCAATCGCTTGGCGCTAGTCGTTGGCAGTTGTTTTATCGCTTACGTTTACCAAATTCGATGCCTTACTTTTTTGTCGGCGTTCATGTCGGAATGATTTTTGCCTTAATCGGTACGGTGGTGGCAGAATTTGTTGGAACAGATGCAGGCCTAGGCTATTTGATCATGCAGTCTAAGGCGCAGTTCGATGTTCCAGGTGTATTTGCCTGTTTAGGCTTGCTGATGCTCTTGGGGGTGACTTTGCATTTTCTGATGAGGCGAATTGAAATTTTCGCTTCGCGTTGGAGTTCAGATGTATCTCGTGTCGCGGTTTAAGGCACGTTAGTTGTCAGCGAATTTTCATTTATTGAGAGGCTTGCCATGTTGTTAACCTTCTGTAGAGTCAGCGCAATATTGTCTTTGCTGTTCGGCGTGTCCTTGACCAATGCCTTCGGTCAAACGGTTCGACTTGGTACGGCTAATTCAAATCATCAAACGTTTGCAATCACCTATACCTCGGTGCCCAGCAAGATTTATTGGCCTCGAGAGGGTCTTGACGTTAAGCTTCAAGGGTTGGGGGGGGCTAACGCAATTATTGAGGCGCTCGATGCGGGCCTCGTGGATGTGGCTGCGCCAGCGGCCTCCGCTGTCTTTGCTCTCATGCAAGCGCGTCCAAATACTGATTTAGTTGCGTTTTACACCCATACAAGTGGGTTTAATGCGATGCCTGCAGTTCCGCGCAGTAGTGCGATTCAAACGATTCGAGACTTAGAGGGTAAGACGATTGGAGTTCAAAATCTTGCCAATTCTCAAGTGGCTTTGACCAAAGCATTATTAACGCTTGAAGGTGGTGACGCGAGCAAGCTTAAGTTTCGGGCTGTGGGTGAGGGCATCGAAATGGTTCGAGCGCTACAAACTAATCAAGTCGATGCGCTGGCAGTGTTTGACGCGATGTACGCCCTCGTTGAGGGTGAAGGTGTGCCGTTGCGCATTTTGTCTAGCGCAAGTGTTAACGCACAGAAGGTAGGCTTCATTGGCGTCTTGGTAACAAAACGTTCTTATTTTGAAAAAAATCGTGAAACCTTGATTAAGCTCGCGCGTGGTATGGCAAAGGCCTCTACTTTTGCTAAAGCGAATCCAGAGGCAGCTGTGCGGATTCACTGGGATGTTTTCCCTGCAAGTAAGCCACGAGGCCTGTCCGAAGCGAATGCGATGAGACGCGGAGTCGAGCCGATGCTTGCAAGGTTAGAAAACACCTTTGAGGTTGAAGGCTTATGGGGTAATTCAACACCTGAGCAAATTGACGGTTATGTCAACCTGTTGCTTGAGGGTGGTGTGCTTAAACAACGCGTTGAGGCGTCAAAGGTGTGGGACCCTTCACTTTTAAAAGAGGCGAATAACTTTGATCGACAAGCGGTCATCGCAGAGGCACTCGCTAGCAAGTAGTTTTTTTGCAATCCAAGTGCGCATCGGATGGGCACATAATAAAAATAAGGAGCTGTTATGAGGATATGGTACCAATTACTTTCTTCGGAAACGCGGTTAAAGAACTCTGTCGCGGCGACCCAGTGGGTTGCCAATCGAGCTGCGGCGCCAGACACTGTCGTCGAGGTTCACGGCACGCCTCACGGCGCACTCGGTGATCAGTTTAGATTTTTTTGGCATTACGACGTACGTGAAGTCATTGAAAATGGTCTGAAAGTGCGTAGTTCAAAAAACTATGACGCCTTCGTAATTGCCAACTCACTAGATCCTGGCCTGATTGAATTACGTGAGATGCTCGATATTCCAGTTTTATCTTTCATGGAAATTTGCTGTTTTACGGCCTGCCAAATGGGCGATCGCTTTGGCTTAGTGGTTCCCAACGCGCGAATGGCCCCACGTTATGCTGAAATCGTTCGAGGCTATGGGTTGGGAAGCCGACTGGCTGCGATTGAACCCTTAAAATTTGACAATATCAGTCGCTTTGATGAGGTCTTTACGGATCCTGAAGTGGGCGACGAACTGATGGAGCAAATGCTGATTGCTAGTCGCCGAGCCATTGCGCTCGGTGCCGAGGTCATTATCTCTACCGGGCCGCACAGTGCCTTTATGTCAAAACGCGGCGTGTTTCAAATTGATGGCGTACCAGTTTTGGATTGCTATAGTTTACTGGTGAAGTCTGCTGAGACTATGGTGGCGATGCATCGATTGACCGGCATTGCGGTGAGTCGCAAATTGCTTTATCAAGCCCCCCCAGAGGACTTGATTCGGCAGTGCGCAGAAGTGCGCAATATTGACGCATTACGCAACGGCTAAATCGCCGTGCTCGTCAGTATGCAGAAACCCCCAATATCGATGTACTGGGCAATAGCGACGTTGTTATATTATTTCGAGTTCAGTTCAGCGCTTGCGAGTTCAAGGAGCGCTGAGCGTTGCACTTTGCCAGTGGTAGTGCGTGGAATCGCTTCTAGTAACTTAAGATAACGTGGGACTTTGTAGTCGGCTAACTTGCCTTTGCAAAACGCACGTAATTCAGAATGTGTCATGTGCATGCCGGGGTGCGTCTGAATAAAGGCGAAGCCGACTTCATCTAACCGTGTGTCAGGTACGCCCACGACCGCGACGATTGCAATGGCAGGGTGCTGCACAAGAAACTGTTCAACTTCTGCTGGGTAGACATTCGTGCCGCCTGTTTTATACATGTCTTTCAAGCGGCCGGTGACCGATAAAAAGCCCTCAAGGTCAAAGCGTCCGAGGTCGCCGGTTTTAAGCCAACCATCGGCGGTGATGGTTGCGCGGGTTGCTTCTGGATTTTTGTAATACCCCAGCATGACTGTTTCACCACGACACCAAATTTCGCCGACTGCACCGCGAGGTTGTTCGTGTTGGGTAAGGGGATCGATGATTTTGACTTCGGTAGTGCCCAGAATCGGTGCGCGATTTTGACAGCAAACTTCGATGGGATCCGTCAGGCGATTAAAGCTTGTTGAAATGGTATTTTCGGTCATGCCGTAGGTAGACATAAGTTGTTTGAGACCGAGTACTGTTTTAAATGTCTCAAAGGTAGCCTGCATGACAGGTGATCCGCCAATCCAGGCGTTTTCGACGCTTGATAAATCACGTTGCGCCACGCTTGGGTGATTGACCAAATCTACAAAATGCGTGGGGATTCCGCCAAAGGCGGTAATGCGCTCTTGCTCGAGTAAGTCAAGCGCGCGACCGGTCTCCCATTGCAGCATATTGACGAAACACGCGCCTAGCGTGAGGGCGGGGACAAAGCCCATATACAAACCGGCGACGTGGTAAAGAGGCATATGCCCAAGGATTCGGCCACCAGGTTTTAGATCGAGCGCTAGGCCCACGCGGGTGGCTTGCTTAAGCACGCGATGGTTATGCATCACGCCCTTAGGTTTGCCTGTCGTGCCTGAGGTGTAGCAAATCAATAACACATCTTCAACGCAGACGGCTTGTTCGGCGGCGTGCAACTGTTCGTGAGTCTGCGCTCGCTGCATAAGCGATTCAAAATGGGTCGCATAGACAGGCAGGGATGCGGTCTGCCTGGTTAGTTGCTCGGGCTCAGTTAAGATGACGCGCTTCAGCGCCGGGAGCTCTGTTAAGTCGAGCAGATCGCGTCGGGCATGGATGAGGCTGGGTGCGATCTGTTCAAGCATGTTTAGATAATTTAGCCCGTAGAGCGTCGAGGTCATGACCAAAGCCTTGGCATCGGATTGGGCCAAAATATAGCCAGCCTCTGAGGCGGTATAACGGGTATTGATTGGCACTAAGACGGCCCCGATTCGTGCGCAGGCACAAAAAGTCAGTGCCCATTCAAGCGAGTTACCAAGCCAAACGGCCACGTGATCGTGTCGCCCTAAACCGAGCGATAGAAGCGCTTGAGAAAATTGGTCAACCTGCTGATCAAATTGCAAAAAGGTGACTGACAAGTCAGCAGTTTTAAAAAAAGCTTGTTTGGGCCATCGCGCGCTCGACTGCCTGAGCGCTTGCCCAAGCGTGAGCCCATCTATGTTTGATAGAGCAAGCTCTTTCATACTGAGTAACCGCCGTCCACACAAAGATGTTGACCAGTGACATAGGCGGCAGCAGGTGTTGTTAAAAACGCCGCGACTCCAGCGATTTCTTCAATGGTACCAAAGCGTTTGAGGGCAGTATTGCGTTTCATTGCTTCAATGAATTCTGGCTTCACTTGTGGTTTCAGGCGATCAAATAAACCACCATCCACAACGCCTGGGGCCACGCAGTTCGCACGAATGTTATATCGCCCCTCTTCGCGAGCGATTCCTCTGATCAAAGCTTCTATCCCCGCCTTAGGGGCGGTCGATAAAATATCTAAGGGTGGATGACGATCTAGTCCGGCTGTTGTGATGGCGATGATGGAGCCCCCACCGGTTTGACGCATCATCGGCAAGATGACCTTGATGGTGTGGAAAAATCCATTGAGTTCATTGTTAATTGTGCGATGCCATTCGGCGGCATCGATATTGCTGACAAAGGTCATGGTGATGTCTGCACCTGCAGCAAAGACCAGCGTGTGAATGCAGCCATAACGGTTTTGCAGATCTGTCAGTGCGGCGCTGACTTGTTC
>JBAWWV010000182.1:0-7477 GCA_037146575.1 Alcaligenaceae bacterium
GCCTACATGACACTAACGGGTTTGTTAGCGCCTTTACGGTTGACGCTCGCGCAGGCGACCGCCTTGCCGGCCCATGGATTCTTTGAGTTTGAGGCGCTCACGCGTTGGCTTGCGATCAGTTTGTTCGCGCTTGCGTTGCTTATATTTGTATTTTGGCGGGGCTCAATTTTTAATCACAAAAAAGATCTTGTGAGTGGCTTAGTTGTTGGCTTGCTGATTACAGCAGGTTGGTGGGTGACGGGTTGGTTGGGGCTTGATGAGTTTGAACCTGCGCCTAGTGCCTCGTTCACCTTTATCGCTCCGATAGGCGAGACGATTCAATACTCGATGATTGCGACAGGGATGCGCTTGGGGTTTGGCGTGACCGTGATGGTTGGCGTCGTGCTCGGATCGTTCGTTGCTGCAAAGTTGTCTAAGACGTTTCGCCTGCAAGGGTTCGCAACCCCCAATGACATGCTGCGTTACATGGGTGGCGGCACGCTCATGGGGGTCGGTGGCGCGTTGGCGATGGGCTGTTCGATTGGCCAAGGCTTGACGGGGTTCTCGACCTTGACCTATGCCTCGATGCTAGCGTTTGCAGCCATGATTGTTGGCGCGAGACTCGCTCAGCGTAAAGCGTAATCGAAGCGGTTGCATGCATGTGTTTGCATGCATCGTCTGTTGTCACACACTTCGTTTACTACGTGGCCCTCGCTATTTGGCCATCATCTGAGGCAGCCAAAGAGCAATCTGCGGAAACAGTACAATCACCAATAGCCCCACCAGCATGACCAGAATAAAAGGTGCTGAGCCCGCCATGATGTCTGTCATGGTGACCTCTTTTGGCACGATCCCTTTCAGTACGAATAGATTTAAACCAACCGGCGGAGTGATCATCCCGATTTCGACGGCGATGGTAACGATGATCCCTAACCACACTGGGTCATAGCCCATCTTGCTTAATACCGGAAACGCCAAGGGTAGGGTGATCACCATCATCGAGGCTGGGTCCATCAGACACCCTAAAATCAACAGCACAACGATATAAAGAGTCAGCACAACCCAAGGCTGAAGGTTCGCGGTGGTGACCGCCTCAATCATGCCATGCGCAATGCCCAGCCTTGACACAACAAAACCAAAGAAGCTGCCAAAGATAATCAGCATCATCAACATGGTTGTGGTTTGCGCTGTCGTGAGCAAGACCTTGCTCAGGCCACCATTTCGCATATCTTTGCGGTGTATGGTCAGCATCAGCGCACCGAGTGCACCAAGTGCGGCAGCCTCTGTCGTGGTGGCAAGGCCTGTATAGATCGAACCCATCACAATTAAAAACAACAGCATGACGGGCCAGATCCCTTTGAGCGAGGTAAAGCGATCGCCCCAAGTTACCAAGACCTCAATAGGCTTGGCAGTTCCTTCTCGCATACTTTCAATAATCACATAGCCAATCATGAGAGCGGCTAAAAACAGACCGGGGATGATGCCGGCCATGAATAACGACCCAATTGAGGTCTCAGTCAAAATTCCGTAAATCACCATGACGACGCTAGGCGGGATCAGGATGCCGAGGGTGCCACCGGCAGCGACCACCCCAACAGCCATGCGCTTTGAGTAACCGTGTTTGAGCATTTCAGGGATTGAGGCATAACCGATGGCAGCTGCGGTGGCAGGGCTTGAGCCTGAAATGGCAGCAAAGGCTGAACAGGCTGCAATGGTGCTGACGGGTAAAGCGCCTGGGACGCGGTTGAACCATTTTGTGGCGGCTAAGTAAGCTCGCTCTGCGATATCAGAGTGTGAGACCACCCCAGCCATTAGCACGAATAACGGCGCCACTAGAAAGAGATGACTAGTTGACACCACAAAGCTCATGCGTGCCATCTGTATGAGCATGGCAGGATTTAAAAATATGAACACCATGATGGTTGCCGTGACACCCATCGAAAAGGCCACGGGCACACCAATCGCCATGAAGACCAAGAGAAAACTAAAGAGTATGAGCGTAAGCCCTAACCAACCTAATTCCATTTTTAGCTCCTTGCTCTGAGCAAGATGATTCGCATTGTCAGAGGAATGTTTTTATTTTTGTACGTGAACGCAGAGGGTGTGCGTGGTTACCAACTATCGCGATGTGCGACCTCGTGTCCATCAATCCAGCGAGCACCAATTAATAAGGCTTGTGTGATCAGCATCAATCCCGCCCCAAGTGGCATCGTCCATTGCACGAAGGCTACCGGCCAAGCTAATTCTGTTTCATCAATACGACCGAGCGTGTAGCCCTCGTGAAATATTTTCCAGACTTGGTAAAAAAATAAGCCTAAAAAACTAATGGTGATGAGGTCGGCTATGGTGGCAGCCCAGCGAGCGACGCGTCCAGGAAACCACTCTTGCAACAAATCAATGCGAACGTGAATGCCTTCTTGTAAGGCATGGCTTGCGGCAAAAAAGACGACCAGGCAAAGTAGATACGCTGAAACAGGAAACGACCACGTGTCAGGCGCACCAAGCACATAGCGCGTAAACACGCCGTAACAGGCAATCAGGGTGATCAGCAAGACTAACCAACCTGAAAAAATGGCCAGGCCGTGATTAAGTTTCCAAACGCTATCTCTAATTACCGACCATGTTGGGTGTGCTGATTTCATAGACCTCCCGCGACATCAATTGTGGTGCCGGTTAAATAGTCAGGTGCGTCAAGTAACGCCCAAACGACAACCTCTGCAATTTCCTTGGGGTAGGCTGCACGCCCCATAGGTATGACTTTGGCCATACGATCAATGCGCTCTGGTGCGCCTGCAATCGCATGCAAATTTGTTGAGACACCTCCGGGTGCTACCCCTGTCACTTGAATCCCTTCTTTGGCGACTTCGCGAGCTAAGCCCAGTGTGAAGGTATCTAGAGCGGCTTTTGACGCGGCATAGTCGACCCAGTCGTTCGGACTTCCGGTGCGTGCTGCGATGGACGAGACATTAATGATGCGTCCGCCGGGGCCGTTGTGTTTGGTTGAGAGTCTTTTTAAAGCCTCTTGAGCACACACGATTGGACCAATCACATTCACATCGAACGTTTTACGCAAGGTTTCAATATCGAGAGTATCGATCCGCCGTCCTGCGATGCCGACGAAGCCCGCGTTATTGATTAGGCCCCCTAGCTGACCGAGCTGTAGATCTGCTTGCTCAAACATACGTTTGACAGACGCTGGATCGGCAACATCGGCCTGCACCATACAAAAGCGGTGACCTTGTTGCTTCAGTTCTTGAGCGAGCGCATTGGCTTCGTCAGGTCGAGTCACATAGTTGAAACAGACTGGGATGTCACGCGCAGCAAGGAGGCGGACGATTTCGGCGCCAATGCCGCGACTGCCTCCAGTCACAATCACGGCACGCTTTGTGGGTTGAGTCATATTGATACGCTTATGGACACTCAGTGGTATCGCCCAATACTGGGCGTGCCAAGACCTGTGGACGATAGCGCTTGATCAGTTCGACGATGCGTGCGCCATCAGGGCTCGTTTTAGGTGAAATCTCTTTTTCGAAAACGTCGTTTGCGGCGGCAACCAGACGATCAAACTCTTGTTGTTTGGGGACGCAGAATTTTGCGCCACGATCAGCAAGAGTTTGCATGGTTTGTGTGTAACCACGGGTGTACTCTTGTGCACCCCATTCCATGGTCTCGGCTCCAACCTTGAGCATAATGGCGCGATCTGCCTCAGATAGTTTTTTCCAACGATCATTGCTGACGTTAATCGAAGCAAAGGCAATTGAGTGGTCAACACGAGTAATGAACTTGGCCGGTTCAAACAGTTTGAGCGATAGGATGGCGCTGTACACCATGAGTGTGCAGTTCACTGTGCCGAGATCAAGCGCAGTGTAGAGATCGGCTGGTGCAAAGACGACAGGGCTACCACCAAAGCGTTTAACGGCCTCGGCCTGCCAGCGACCTGCTGTTCTGATTTTGACGCCTTTCCATTGGTCGGGCCCACTTAAGAAGCGATCTCGGCAGGTAATTGGGTCGGGTAGCAACGCGGGTGGTGCAGACACAGCGCGCGAGCCGCGCTTTTCATAAATGGCATCCACCATTGGCAGAACCTCTTTATTAAAGGCAGTGAGCCCTTTGGCATCTAAGGGAAAACTAAAGGGAACATCAAGTGCTGCCAAGTCAACGACTTCGCCCGAAACGTAAGCGGTAAACGGCAGCGCGGCGTCAACCACTCCGTCGCGTAAGGCATCAACCATCTTGTTACCGACTAAGCTGCCTGACCAGTGAATGCGAAATTTGATACGACCATCGGTTGCTTTTGTGACGCCTTCGGTCCAGTGCTTGACCATCAATGATGAGAAATCTGATTCAGGAAAGACCGAGGCGAACTCAAGTGTTTGCGCTTGCACAAAGGTGGATGCTGCAAGCAGGCTGATACCTGTCAGTTGCGTTAATTTTTTTAATACAAAAGCCGTGATTGACTGCTTCATTGTTTTCTCCGTTGAGGATCGCGATCGAGATGCTTCGCAGTTAGGTAAGCTGACTGGTGATGAGTTCGATTTTTCTGGATGGGTCTTTGCCATCCCAATTGACAGAGGCTTGTTGCATGAGCGACAAAAATTTCAACTGAGTATCGTTGTATTCGATTAGTTCAAGCATGCCAGGCATGTCACCCGTGGTATCAAAGTACGCAAACCGGATGCCACGTGGCGTTAAGCCCTCAAAAGCCAACACGTAGCCCATTTTTTTATAGCGTGCGACATCCACTTCATACTGTGTGGTTGCCATGCCAAGATGATGAAAACCGTAGCCCTTTTTCTTAATCACATCCCAGTACACAGAGGGTTTGTCATCAAGCGGCTGAATCACTTCAAAACACATGTTGCCTGAAAAGCTCAACGCCAGGCCCATACGCATGTCGGTCGGCTCGCCCCGGTAGGAGGCCTCTTTAAGCGTGTAACCATTTGAATAAAACCAAGGGCCAATATTGAATTTTTGACTAAATTCAGTAATCGACTTTTGTAAATCTTCAACAACGTAGGCAACCTGCACGATGCCGCCCAGGGGTTGGCCAAAAATATTTTCAATCACGTGTGTCTCCGGTAGCTGCGCGACAGTCTTTGTGTCGAGCGGCATTATTTTTAGAATTGATTGCTATCGTTTATAGCAGAGCTTGAGGTTTATTGAAATGGCCTCGGGTGTGTGAAGCCAACGACGTTGACACAAGAGAATTCACGCCCTAAGCTGCACCAACAATTAGACAGTTGCAAGTTCTCATATTATGCGGCGCTGCAACAATAGAAAATATCGGAGACCCTCGGTGAAACAAACATTACTAGGCAGTATCTTGGTTGCTTGTGTGCTGCAAGGTGTGACTCCGGTTGCTGCCCAGACCAACGAATACGGTAGCCCCGAGTTAATCAAGGCTGCCACCAAAGAGGGTAAGTTGGTGCTCTACACCACGATGGATAAAGAAAATACCATGCGTGCGATTGGGCTGTTTAATAAGCGTTTTCCTGGGATTGATGTTCAGGTATTGCGCATGCCAGGTGGACAGTTGGTGACGCGTGTGCAAGCCGAGATGGCTGCCGGCAAATTAGCTGCTGACATTGTGTCTTTTTCTGATCAAGCACAAGTCGACAGTGTTCAGGCAGCTCTTGCCGATTACGCCCCACCCAACGCAAGCGGCTTTCCGGCGCCTAATGCGGCTAAGAAGGCTTGGCCTCTCACTATGGCGGCTTGGTGTATTGGTTACAACACAGAGCTTGTGAAGAACCCGCCAAAATCGTGGGCTGAGCTCACTGACGCGCAATACAAGGGCAAGCTAGGCGAGGTCACCATTTTGACGGGTGGTACGGGATGGATCCGTTCGATGTTTGAACGCGAGACGCTAGGCGAGGGCTACTGGGCAGCCTTAGCAGCAAACAAACCAAAGATCTTTCCAAGTGGCGTGCCGTTAAGCGATGCCTTGCTGCGCGGTGAGGTCTCTGTGGCTGCGATTATTACGAATCAGATCTTGCCGCGCACCAAAGAAGGGGCACCCATCACCTGTAATTTCGCAAAAGAAGGTATCCCTGTCATTGAACTGCCGATCAGTCTGGTTAAAAATGCTAAGGCGCCTAATGCCGCAACCTTGTTTATGAACTGGTCCCTTTCAAACGAAGGGCAGTCGATTGTGGTGAATGACTGGAAAATGTTCTCGGCGCTGAATGGCACTCCATCGCCCGAGGGTTTTGATCCCTCAGTGCATAAAATCTGGCGAGCAGATCCTGCTAAAACTGCGGCCAATCGCGAGTCGTGGACCAAAGAGTGGACGCAGTTATTTAACTGGCGTTAATTTGACCCCTGTGCATTTATCAAGCTCACTTTTTTATGCTGACGTCCACTGCTGAGCAGTCCAAAGCTGGTCGTATTACCCAGACCGCCTTTGCGCTACTCGGCAATTGGTTTTGGTCGGGCTTACTGCTGATCATTCTCGCCCTGCTGGTCATCTATCCAATGATCATGCTGGTGGTGGGTGCGCTCACCGACATGGATCCGATCACAGAGGGGATCGATGTTTCGCGCTTTGCGCTGCATCATTTTTCTGCTGCGTTAACAAATCCCAATGCGTCTGCTGCGTTGCTCAATTCGCTGATCGCGTGCGGGGGCGGTGCGTTCGTGGCTGTCGTGATTGGTCTGACTTTTTCTTGGATGGTGGTTCGCACCAATATGCCCGGGCGCAAGTTGATCGCGGCGCTGTCGTACATCCCGTTGTTTGTTCCACCAATGGTAGGTGCCATCGCCTGGTCTCTGTTGGGATCACCAACAACCGGTTTGCTCAACACACTTTTTAAATGGTTTAACCTCGACGTTCGGATCAATATCTATTCGATGGGTGGTTTGATTGCGGTGTTTGGGATGTATTACGCGCCCTATGTGTACATGTTCACAGCTTCGGCGTTACGCAACATGGATCCCACGCTTGAAGAGGCCTCTGAAATTAGTGGCGCCAGTGCTTTTTATACGCAGTTACATGTGACGTTCCCGTTGATCTTGCCTGCCATCCTATCCAGTATGTTGTTGTCCTTTGTGGTGATGTTAGGGATTTACGGGATCCCGTCGGTGCTGGGCTCTCAATCTGGCATCATGTTGCTCAGTACTTATTTATTTCAACTGACGTCCTGGAGCCCACCTCTTTATAACGCAGCCGCAGCGGTCTCGATCTTGATGATTATTGTTGCCGCCGTATTGGTATTGATCCAGCAAAAAGTGTTGTCTAAGCGTAGCTACATCACGATCAGTGGCAAAGGTTTTCGGCCGCGCGAATTAAATCTCGGTCACTGGAAGTGGTTGATGTTTGTGCTGGCGATGATCTACTTGTTGGTTGTCGTGGTCTTGCCGATTGGGGCGCTCACGATTGCTGCCACTCGAAAATTTATGTTCGTCCCAACGATGGCTAGTTTGTTTGAGTTGAAGCAATACTCGTGGGGGCATTTTCAAACAGTACTTGCTGATCAGCAAACCATCCAATCGGTCTGGA
>JBAWWV010000183.1:0-7391 GCA_037146575.1 Alcaligenaceae bacterium
GCAGACGGTAGAGATTGGGGCGAAGGTTGGGGGGGCGACATGCTCACAGTATTAAGGGTAAATTGTGTTCCTCGCGCGCGCTCTTGTCGAGCGCGCCGTAAGGTTTTTTGGGTAGATCATGCAAAAAGACCACGTAATAGGGCAATTGAGCCACACTTCTGACGCTGAGCGCCGCTTTGGTGGGCTCGAACGACTCTATGGTGTGCAGTCTGGCGCTGCGCTGCAGCATGCGCACGTTGCCGTGGTGGGGATCGGTGGTGTGGGGTCCTGGGCTGCTGAGGCGCTGGCACGCACCGGAGTGGGGGCGCTCACCTTGATCGATTTGGATCACGTGGCCGAGTCTAATATTAACCGCCAGGTGCACGCGCTGACCGAGACCTTGGGTCAGTCAAAGATTATTGCGATGGCGCAAAGAATTCAAAGCATTCATCCTGATTGTCGAGTGACCTTGATCGATGACTTTTTAACGCCCGAGAATGTTGAACAGCTACTACCCATTGACCTCAGCGTTGTGATTGATTGTACGGACCAGGTTGCAGCCAAGATTGCGATGGTGCTGCAGTCGAGGGCACGCAAACAACCTTTAATCGTCTGCGGCGCAGCAGGTGGCAAGACCAATTCACTGGCTTTGCAAGTCGGCGACTTAGCCGAGGCCACGCATGATGCCTTATTAGCCAGAGTGCGCAACCTGCTGCGTCGCGACCACCGTTTTGCGCGCGCGTCTGATGCCGCTGGCAAAGCGCTTAAACGGTTACCTAAAATGGGGGTGCGGGTGCTGTGGGTGAATCAACCGACAAAGTTACCTGAGGTGTGGCAACAACAGCAAGAGGGTCAAGCTTTGCAGGGACTGTCTTGCGCTGGGTATGGTTCAACGGTTACTGTCACAGCAGCGATGGGATTTGCGGCCGCGGCCGAAGCGGTGAATACTATCTTGCACGCGCATGCTGCGACCAAGCTCTAACAATAATTAACGAATCACGACAACAACATGACACAAAGTAAAGCACTAGCAAATATTTTATCGATGGCTGATTTTGAACGTGAAGCTGAAAAGCGCCTGCCACGTCCGATTTTTGGCTATGTGTCAGGGGCCTGCGAAGACTGTCAGTCGTTGCGGGCGAATCGAGACGTTTTCGCAGAGTACGAATTTATTTCGCGCACGCTGGTCGATGTTTCAAGCCGCAACCAACAGGTCGAAATTTTTGGCAAGACCTATAGTGCTCCTTTTGGCATGGCACCGATGGGGATCACCGCGATGTCAGCGTACCGCGGAGACATTGTCTTGGCCGAGGCGGCTAAGCAAGCCAATATCCCGATGATCATGAGTGGTTCGTCATTGATCAAAATGGAAGAATTGATTGAGCGCGCACCTGATGCGTGGTTTCAGGCCTATTTACATGGCAAGACCGAAGACATCTCCCCCTTAATCGATCGAGTGGATGCAGCCGGTTTCAAAACGCTGGTCGTGACGGTTGACACCCCAGCCTCCTCAAATCGCGAGAACAATGTTCGCACTGGCTTCTCAACGCCCTTGCAACCCAATTTGCGCTTGGCCTGGCAGGGTGTGACGCATCCGCGCTGGTTATTTGGTACGCTTCTAAAGACGCTGTGGCACCACGGGATGCCTCACTTTGAGAACTCGTTTGCTACGCGCGGTGCACCCATCATTTCAGCAAATGTGGCCCGTGATTTTTCAGCTCGTGGTCAATTAAGTTGGGATCATGTGCGCGACATTCGCAAGCGTTGGAAGGGCCCGCTAGTGATCAAAGGGATTTTGCATCCTGGCGATGCAGCACTTGCCAGACAGTACGGCATGGACGGCGTGATCGTCTCGAATCATGGTGGTCGGCAATTGGACGGGGCCGTCGCCCCGCTGCGGGTCTTGCCACAGATTGTTGAGCAATTTAAAGATGGTCCGGTCATGCTTGATAGTGGCGTGCGTCGCGGTAGCGACATGATGAAGGCCCTAGCTTTAGGTGCTCGCAGCGTGTTTTTAGGACGGCCGTTTAATTACGCGGCGGCAGTTGGCGGCCCTGAGGGCGTTGCCCATGGGATTTCGCTGCTGCAACAAGAGGTCATGCGTAATATGGCAATGATGGGGATCAATCAGCTCAGCGAACTGACCCCCGAGTCGTTGTTGTATGTTGGGCGCGTGGCTCGTTAGAATGTCTTGAGCCAATAAAAATCAAGCAAGTCGAATATTCCTTCTTTTGATGTTCAACGATTCAACACACTCTACCGGAGCAGACATGTCACAACTCGGATTCGCGATTCATACCCACAAACACACCGTCAGCGATGCGACGCTCAAGCGATTTGCAAAGCTCGCTGTAGCTAACATCAGCGATGTGATGAGCCGCACGAACGGTACCGTGGATTTGCGCCCCTTTCATAAAGGCGGAAAAATTTTAGGTCGCGCCTTTACTGTCAAAACCGCGCCAGGTGACAACCTGATGGTGCACAAGGCGATTGATATGGCTGCGCCAGGTGATGTGATTGTTGTTGACGCGGGCGGCCCGCAGCGCAACGCCATCATCGGTGAAATCATGTCGACGCTCGCGGCCAGTCGTAAGCTTGCAGGCATGGTAATTGATGGCCCGGTCCGCGACGTGGATAGCTTGGGTAAAAGTAAGTTTCCGGTGTTTGCGCGTTCAATTTCGCATCGTGGTCCCTATAAAGAGGGCCCTGGCGAAATCAATGTCACGGTGTCGATCGACGGTATGGTGGTGCATCCTGGCGACATCATTGTCGGTGATCATGACGGCCTGTTTGGGATTCGCCCTGAAGGTGCTGATGCGTTGGCCAAGCTGGTTGAGGCTGTTGAGAAGAAAGAAAAAAATATCCTCGCGCAAATTGCAAAGGGCACACTTGATCGATCGTGGGTGGATCAAATTTTGCGCGCCAAGGGTGTTTTGAAATAATTAAACCCAATGTCCTCCTCGCTGTTATGGGGAGGGTTAAGGAAATCGAAGGTGCTCCTTGACGCAGATGGCAGGTGCTACGTAACAGACCAAAGGCAGTAGATCGTAGGAAGCAGGTACAAGGCGATCAAGAAAATTAAGCATAATCGAGAGAGACAACATGAAAAAGCAAGTCGTACGTTTTGATTTTTGGATAAACCCCGTATTCGATCAGCACCTGAAAGGGGTCGCCGATATTGATCTGACCGTTTGTCGCTATTCAGATGACGAAAAGAAAACGCTTGAGGTATTTAAAAACACCCACGTGTATCACATCTGTGCAGCGCGCGACGAGGTACCACCTCAGTGGTGGGTCAACGAAGACTTGCTTAAAAAGAGCCCAAACTTGTTGTGCGCCTCGGCCTCGGGTGCTGGCTACGATCCGGTTGATCTTGCCGCGTGTAACCGCCATGGGGTACTGGTCGTGAATCAATCGAGCTGCAACGCCGACTCAGTGGCTGAGCACGCGATTGGCTTATTGTTGTCAGTGAAGCATCGGATAACGGCTTGTGATCGCATCATGCGTGCTAACGCGTACACCACTCGTGAAGATTTAATGGGTAACGAGATTCGTGGTTTGACGCTTGGTATCGTCGGGATGGGTAACATTGGCCGAAGGGTGGCTCAGTTAGCAAAAGCCTTTGGCATGAATATCATTGGCCATGACCCATTTTTATCTGCTGATGAAATTCAAGCGCGTGGCGCAAAGTCTGTCAGCTTTAATGAGTTGCTGACTCAAGCCGATGTCATCACCGTGCATTGCCCCCGTTCTCCCGAAACGTTGAACTATTTTGGCGCTGAGCAATATCGTGCCATGAAAAAAGGCGCAGTGTTCATGTCCACTGCGCGAGGTGGTATTCATGACGAAACTGCGTTATACGAGGCGTTACGAGATGGTCACTTGTCGGGCGCAGGGCTTGACGTGTGGTCAGTCGAACCACCCGCACAAGACAACCCTTTACTGTCTTTACCGAACGTGACAGCAACGTATCACATTGCCGGTGTCACCCACGAGGCGCGACGCAATGCGGCTTCGATGGCGGCTGAACAGATCGAAGGCATGCTTAAGGGTCAGCGCGCGCCTCGCATGGCTAACCCTGAAGTTTGGCCCGTGTTTCTCGAGCGTTATAAAAAAATGTTTGGCTAGGCCTACGCGACAGTCAAGCGGTGACACAACGATTGAACGCGAGATTCAAAACGACGTTAAACGTGGCACTTAAAAAGACGGGATATTCACGATGAAAAATTTTCTAAAAAAGTTTGTTCAGCAGGGGTTGGTCAGCATTGTGGTGTTGTTGGGGTTGACGGCAACGGCAAGTGCCGCAGGCTATCCTGAGAAACCCATCACGATGATCGTGGCTTATGGGCCGGGTGGCGGCACGGATTTAATCGCCCGATTGATCGCGCCTTATCTTGAAAAGTATCTGGGTAACGATGCACGAATTGTCGTGAGCAATAAAGCGGGGGCGGGCGGTGCGATCGGCTTTACAGAAATCGCAAAGGCAGCACCTGATGGTTACACCATTGGTTTTTTAAACACGCCTAATCTGATTTCGATTCCAATCGAGCGTCAGGCCAACTATACCTGGAAGGGTTTCGACCTGATCGGTAACTTGGTAGATGATCCCGGTGCCTTCACCGTGAACAGTGCCAGCCCAATGAAAGATCTGAAAGACGTGGTGGCGTACGCAAAGGCGAATCCCGGTAAAGTGACCGTTGGCACAACCGGCATCGGTTCTGATGACCATTTAGCGATGCTGTTTTTTGAACGGGCTGCAGGCGTCAAAATGACGCATGTCCCCTACAAAGGCTCGGCCGAAGTTCGTACGGGCTTGCTGACTGGGCAACTGGTGCTAGGTGCGATCAATGTCGGTGAAGCGTTGCAATACATGCAAGGTGGCGCCCCAATCCGTATGTTGGGGCAGATGTCGCTTAAGCGAACAAACTTGGCCCCCGAGACCCCGACTTTTGCAGAGCAGGGTTTTACGATAGAAAGCGCTTCGCTGCGTGGGCTCGCCGCACCAAAAGGATTGCCTGTTGAGGTTCGTGAAAAATTGGTGAAAGCTGTTGCTCAAGCTGCCGTTGACCCTGGTTATTTAAAGCAAGCAGCTTTGTTGTTTGCCCCGGTGCGCTACCTCGATCCGGTGGCTTACGAAAAAGAACTGGTCTCTACCGAAAAAGACTTGCTTGATCTATGGAAAGTCGCGCCCTGGAAAGAGTGACGCCGCTCGCTCTACGTCAAACCAACCGCGTAATCCGTTGGATAGCCTGAGGTTCACCTCAGGCTGTTCAAAGTCGGCACGGGTTAGAACAGCTTCGCGTACTTGGCCTGTGTCTAACAAGTGCCGGCGCATCACGCCTCCCAGCAATCCGCAGGCTAGGGGCGGTGTAAGCCAGTCCTGTTCTTTTTTCACGTAAATATTTGAACGACTACCCTCGCATAACTCTGCGCGTTCGTTTAAAAAAATCAAATCAAAAAAATCGTCATGCGTAGTGAGCCACTGTGTCGTTGGGTCGTACCAAGGGCGATGGGTGGTTTTGTGCTGAAGCAGCGCTTCATGGCTATCAAGCGTGAGTGAGGCAAGCGCAACCAAAGGGCGTGTTTGCAGGTCAGGCAACGGCGCCGTCGTGATGTGAAGCTGCCCGTCGGGCTTCATTAAAAGGCGAACCCGCGCGCTCTCAGCGGCGCTTGTCATGTGCGATAACGCCGCTTTGATCGCCTGTTCAGCGACGAGATGGCCGGGCCAGGTAAACCCCAGGCGCAGTGCAGACGCTTGGAGGCGTCCCAAATGCCCGACCAGGTGTGGGATTTGACCTTGCCAATTAGCGCGCATGGTTTCGATTAATTCAAAGCGGTGGTGCTTAGCTTTCATGTCGCTACGCACTCATCGATAACGATTCGCGCCTTCCAGTGGCATTCGTCCCATTCAAGCGCAGCGACCGAGTCGTGCACAATACCTCCCCCAACATGATACAGACCACGGCCGTCTTGTTGGACTACAAGCGTGCGAATCGCGACATTGAGCGAGAAGTCACCATTAGGGGCTAGCCAGCCAAGGCTGCCACAATACAAACCACGTGGTTGTGCTTCGGTTTGTTGAATGCGTTTCATGGCTGCGATTTTAGGCGCACCCGTAATCGAACCACATGGAAACAGCGCCCGCAAGATTTGCTCGAGAGACGTCTCGGCTGCAATCGTAGCGCGAACGGTCGAGGTCATCGTCCATACCGAGGGATACGCCTCGAGCAAAAACAAAGGCTCTGCATTGACAGTGCCCGGCACTGCGATACGACCAAGATCATTGCGCAACAGATCGACAATCATTAGATTTTCGGCGCGGTCTTTTTCGCTTGCTTGTAAACGCTGACCAAGCCGTTGATCTTCAAGCGGGTCGTTTGAACGAGGTGCCGTGCCTTTCATTGGACGAGTGATTAACGTTGTACCGGTGCGTTGCAAAAACAACTCTGGTGAAAACGACAAAATAGTCTCCTCGCCATCCTCAATAAACACGGCGTGCGCACTTGGATGTTGATTGGCTAGTTTGCGATATAACTCTTGGGCAGAGCCTTGTGTGGCTACGTTCAAGGCAAAGGTGCTGTTAATTTGATAGACCTCACCTTGCGCGATCCATTCTTTTATTTTTTGAATTCTTTCAAAATAATCTGCTCGCGACAGGCTGGCTGTGACTGCAGTAATCGAAGCTGCGGTCTTACCTGTTGCCTCGGCGGCAGTCACGTTGCTATCCCAAGGTCTCTCAACAGTGATTGAGTCGAAGACCAAGGCGGTTAAGCGGCTACGTGCTTTGGGGGCAGTCTGCTCACCGGTTGATAGCGTTTGCTGATGGTTGGGGGATGCACGCTTGGTTGGTTGCAACGCTGGTTCAAGCCACTCACCGAGTTCATAGTCGAGCAAGAGAGCGATCCAACTTCCAGCACGTTGTGCGGCCAGCATAGCGGTAAAGGCGGCAGGTAGTTCGGCCGAAGTGCGCGCAATAATGCGTTGACGTAAGCCAGACAAGACCTTCGCTTCGCCCGCCAGCCGATCTTCAAAGCGGCACAGTGTCACGCCGGCCACCTTGTTATCAAGAAAGCCGTTTTGTCAGTCATTCTTGACTCCATCGCTGACGCGCGCCGCCAGATTGAGAGGCACAGTTGTGTCGCTGCTGAACGACTTCAAGCACGGTGCATGAATTCATACAATACTTCGCCAGTATGTGACTTTGAACGCACCTTCATTACCTGTTCAGGAGTCCCTTCGATCACGAGCTTGCCGCCACCCGTACCACCTTCTGGGCCCAAATCAAGTAGCCAGTCGGCTTCAGCAATGATGTCGAGATTATGCTCAATCACCACCACGGTATTACCCGCCTCAACGAGCCGATGTAAGACACGAATCAGTTTTTCGACATCGGCCATTGACAGGCCAACGGT
>JBAWWV010000184.1:0-7370 GCA_037146575.1 Alcaligenaceae bacterium
CGCGCATTCGCCATCAGGCTATGCACGCACCCAACAGGGGTGCACTGGATCGAAACGGAAGCGCTTGCCGCAGCTTGTGGCAGGGAAAGCAGCAAAAGTTTAGATGGCAAGAGCGCTTGGGCGGTGACCCAAACTAAAAGCCATTGCACAAAAAAGCGGTGAGCTTAAAGGTGCGAGCCGATTACTGTAACCCGTTGTGCGTCGCAGCGCAAATTGGGATACCCTCAAGCTTGTTGAAATCGCTGAGATTTCAAGAAAAAACGCCCCCGATCCGCGCGAGGTGATGAGTTCATAAACCTTAACCACCCGCGAACCCTAGGTTGTTCAATCTGAAAATAATGACTTTTGCATGAATTTCAGCTACGGCCCCCTGCAGCGCTTTCTATTTAGCCACCATTTTTATAGCGGCGTCAGGCGTGCGACTGGGATTTTGCTGCCAATCGCCGTTTTAGGCGGGATGTTTGGCTGGTATGCCAGCGGCCTGATTGCAACCTTTGGTGCGTTGTGCGTGGCTTTTATCGACCAACCAGGGCCGCATGAGCATCGGGCCCGCGAGATGCTGGGCGGCACCCTCCTCAGCACCCTCACCGTCACGCTGACTGGGCTAGCGTCTTCTCACCCCTTCTTGATCTGGGCCATCGTGATGGGGCAATGTTTTGCCTTTTCGATGCTGGCAGTCTATGGCAAAAAGGGTGGGCAAATCGGCTTTGCTTGCCTGTTGCTCATGACCGTGACGCTACACCACTCGCTTTCCACTCAAGAGGTCTGGCTGCACGCAGTCACTTCGTTGGGCGGCGGCTTGTTTTACACAGCGTTCAGTTATTCGGTTAGCCGGGTCATGCAATTGCGCGAAAAAGAGCAGGCGTTGTCGGTTGCCCTTTTTGCTACCGCCGATTACATCGCGCGGCGCGCGGATATGTACGACTTAGATCAAGGCCTCGAAGAGAGCTACCGCAAACTGATTGTCTGCCAAGCCGACATGACCGATAAACATCAGGCTGCTCGTGACATGGTGCTGCGCGGGCTAGCTACCAAACAGGCACAAACCGATGCAAGCCGCGTGATGCTGTGGAATCTGTTCGTTGAAATGATTGCGATTCTTGACCTGTTAGTCGCCACCCGCACCGACTACGCTTTTTTACGGCAGAAACTGAAGGGTGCAGACGCGCTGCTGTTTATGCGCGACGCGCTACACAAAATGGCGGGCGATCTTGAGCGCATCGCACTGGCTGTCGCACGCGAAAATACCGCGACGCAGCGCAGCAGCGTCAAAGCCGAGTTACGCGCTCTTGAATTTGAAATTCAGCAAATGTACGCCGAAGGGTTTGCGCAACGTGAACCTGAGCTCTATGCCCTGTGTATCGAGATATTGCGCCGCTTGCGCAACAGCGCCAAGGTGATCGACCGAATGATTTTGGCGACTAAGCGCGATCGTAATGCTCAACTGCTTGATGCCATCAAAATCGATCGCTCGCTGACTCAGTTTTTATCGCGCCAGCACTATCGCCCACGCCTGATTACCAGCAATCTAAGGCTTGATTCGCCTTTTTGCCGTTATGCGCTACGCGTGACACTCGCTGCGGGTATCGCACTTGCACTCTCGGCGATGATTCCTGCGCTGGCTCGCCAAGGTTATTGGATTTTGTTGACCGTACTGATCATCATGAAACCAGGCTTTGCGCTGACTCGGCAACGCAACGGCTGGCGACTGCTAGGCACCTTGTTAGGCTGTGGGCTTGCCTTTAGTCTCTTGTACACCACCAAGCACGAAACATGGTTGTTTGCGGCGATGGTGCTTTCAACGATCATCGGTGGCGCCATGTTGCAGATTAATTACCTCGTTGCCTCGACGTTTAATACCAACGCGGTACTGCTAGCGTTTAATTTTCTTGACCCCGGTGCAACAACAATCATCGCTGACCGGGCGATTGATACCTTTTTGGGCTCGGTCATTGCGTTTGCCTGCAGCTACGTGCTTCCCTGGTGGGAAGCGCAGTTTATGCCTTCGTTAATGCGTGCAACAATTTCGGCCAATCGTGAATACCTGCGCGCTGCGCTGGCGCAGCTTCAGGCTCGTGAGCAAAACGCCACCCCACTCAAAGCTGAACGAGCGGACTTCCATCTGCGCTTAGCCAGAAAGAATGTCCATGTGGCCCTCGCCAACTTCGCCGAAGCGTTTCATCGCATGATCCTTGAGCCAAAATCCAGACAATGGCATGTAATTGAACTCAATAACATCGTGATGCAAAATCATATGCTGGCGTCGCAAATCTCGGGCGTGACGACCGTTCTCATGAATGCGTCAAAAATCCCCAAGGCCAGCACCGCGTTCTTAACTGCCCTACTACCCCAACTGTTGCCTGCACCCGAGTACCCCACACCGCCTGTTCCGAAAGTATTACTTGACGGAACTTTCCCAGAGTTGACCTACCCGCTTAAACAGTTGCAACGATCGGTCTCGCTGATTAATGAAGAAATTGAAGTGATTTACGATCACGCACAGGTAAGCTTTGCGGCAACAGAAACAGTTGTTGCATCGAGCTAAAGTCGTTACTCTCTACGTTTTTTACCTGCCGTATGACGGGCAGGCCTAGGCACACTAGGGCTACAAACCTTTGCCTTCAACTTGTGACAGGCACGCCTCCATACACTGGGGCTGCAAATCTTTTCCTTCAATATCAGAAACCGTCTTTTTTTAATTTTCTACGCGCCTTACACTTAAGGTTTGCGGCGTTCGCCAAGCAGTCTTACACAGCCAAGTTACTTTTGATTCCCTCTTCCAGGAGCTTCACATGTCAGTTCAAAATAAAGTCGCTTTAATTACAGGTGCAGCAAGCGGCATCGGCCGTGAATGCGCACTTACCTTGGCGCGTCAAGGTGCTGCTGTCGTCGTCGCCGACCTTAATCCAACAGCCTCAGATTTAGTCGTCGCTGAAATTATCAAAGCGGGCGGCCGCGCCATCAGTGTGGTCATGGATGTGACCGACGAAGATGCTGTGAACGCGGGTGTGAATCGAGCTGTCGCAGAGTTTGGCAGTATCGACATTCTTGTTTCAAACGCTGGCATTCAAATCATTCATCCGATTGAAGATTTTCCATACGCTGACTGGAAAAAAATCATGGCGATTCACGTGGACGGCGCATTTTTAACGACCAAGGCAGCAATCAAGCACATGTACGACAGCGGCCGGGGTGGCTCGATCATTTATATGGGTTCAGTGCACTCGCATCAGGCTTCAAAATTAAAGTCGGCCTACATCACAGCGAAGCACGGTTTGTTGGGCCTGGCACGTGCGATCGCGAAAGAAGGTGGCCCACGCGGCGTGCGTACCAATGTCGTCTGCCCAGGCTTTGTTCGTACGCCCTTAGTCGATAAGCAAATCCCCGAGCAAGCTGCTGTCTTTAAGATGAGCGAAGAGGATGTCATCAAGAAAGTGTTTTTGAACGAAACGGTTGATGGTGAGTTCACCACAACCGCAGACATCGCAAATACGGTTGCCTTCTTAGCGGGTTTTGAAACTAATGCGCTGACAGGGCAATCGATTGTGGTGAGTCACGGTTGGTCGATGATTTAACAAGGTCTCGAAGTGCGCTTCAAACTCTCGCTTTGCAGAGGGCTTGAAGTGCTGCTTGCAAAGCGGGTCGCAAAGTGGACTCACACCGTCTTTGCTTTCATCAATGCGGCGCAGTAGGTGGCGGGCTAGTGGTAGTAGAGGCCGGCGTGCCCGTCGCACCATAGACTGGCGCTACAACAGCACTTGGACTAGCTGATGGGGTACCACTCGCAGCGCTACAGAATGTTTTGAACACGCCAGCGGGGCTGTAGACGAGATAAGTAATGTTAGCGTGGTTACCTTTATCGTCAGCCATAGCAGCAACATTTTCAATGTCAGCACGTGGCTTGCCGTCTGCCTCATTCACAGATTCAAACGAATCAAGTACCGAGCCACTAAACGTCGAGATTTTTAAAAGGATGCCTTTCGCGTTAAGTTCGGTATACACCGCAGAATTCGTTGTTCTAAAGATATTTGCACCGCAGTCAAATTCGTAGTTAAAAACCAAAGATTTTGCAACGAGTGGTTGCTCTCCCTTTTTAGGGCCACCGGAGCCTGTCATGTCCCACTCATTACTCAGCACTTTGCTTGCAGCGGCCATCGCAGACGCTGGCAAATTGACCAACATCCGACTCATACTGATCGTTGTTTTTTTCGGAACGACCTCGAGCGAAGAAGCGCTTTTCTGTACATTAATCTCAACATCTTTCGCCGTGACGATATTCGCGTCGTAATATAAGTCGCCACGCTCTGGAGTACTTGCGATTTTGACCCACTTCGACTGAGCAATTGGTGATGTGGTGGCCAAACGATTGAGACTCTTACAGGTTTGCTGCCCACACATCGCGAGCGTCGCTTCTTCTAGCTTTATCCTGGTTTGCTCTGCTTTTGCTTTGACCTCGTCCGCAGCGGCAGCCGCAGCGACAGCGGCAATATCTTTAACTTCTAACGAATCGACCGTCTGCTTATATCCCGCAACTGCCTGGCCATCGCAAGCAATGGCTTTTAACGAGGCTGTCCGTACCGCCGACAAGAAATACATCTCTCTCAACTCGGCGTTTTCAAACACTTGATCACTAATAGGTAGCGCTGGCAAGTCTTTGAGTTGCGCGTCAAAAGACTGGCTCTTGCCCGAAGCCATTTTGCCCTCATACAGCACGCCCTTAACGATTTTGAATACATTTTTTTTGCAATCAAATTCAAAATCAAAAGTTGCTGATTTACCGAATACAGACTCTGCGTTATTTAAAATAGAGACCGTGACGAGATCACCTTTTTTATTGAGCTTGGGCGAATAAAATAGATCGACGCTGAACGTCCATTGACCGACCGTTTTCTCTGACCGCTTATCAAGCTGTACCCAGCCACTTGACGATTGCGCCAAGGCGCCCGACGTCATTAATCCTAGGTACATTACGAGCACAATTTTACGAATATTCATCGTTTAACTTCCCTATGGTTAGTCGCGATTGTGCCAATCAGCCTTGACCGGTGTAAAGGCTACTGATGGCGGTGTACGTCGTAAGTCACAAAATTTTCACCTGGTGGCGGCAGGCTTAAGCAGGTGGGATTTTCAAGCGTTCGGCGCATATCAGACAAGCCTGTTTGCCAGTGATAGCTCATGGTTTCGTTGCTGAATTCAAAGTCTTTGTAGTGACCAGCGCTCGGTTTATTTTTATAAATTAACTGAATACAGTTGTAGCGCGCTCCGTATACCTGTTGCGCCAACTGATCAAACCACGGATCCTTTGCCTTTACATTTTTTGGAATCCGGGCCAAGGCATCCCACAACAGTTGCCGCAATTGTTGCAGGTCATTGACCTGATTGGTGACTCCACGCGTTCGACTCGAGTACTGAATGTCTTTTTGGCGCTCGAGTACTTCGAAAATATCGGTCGGTAACTTGCCGCGCGCGCTCCACAAATCCACCTGAAAAATCAGAGTATCTTCGCGCGGTTTTACGTTTAAAACTTGTTCAAGAGGCGTGTTCGATACACAGCCGCCATCCCAATAAAACTCGCCATCGATTTCAACGGCCGCAAAACCTGGCGGTAACGCCCCAGAGGCCAAAAAATGTTTGGGGTGCAACTTGATCTCAGTGTTGTCAAAGTACACAAAGTTACCCGTACTGACATTAGTGGCGCCAATTGACACACGCATTTCTTTGCTATTGATACGGTCAAAGTCTGCAAATTTTTCTAGGGTCGCAATGAGTGGAGTCGTATCGTAATAGCTTGTTGAGGCCGGACCACCGCCCCCAGGGGCCAACGGGCGAGGTGTAAAGAAACCAGACTGCCCTTCAAGCATCGTTTGTGTTGCCGCAAACGAGCCAAACATTTTTTCAGTTTGGAGTTGTGCATAACTGCGTAACGCCTGTGCACCCGGGCCGAATACGTCAAACATCGAAGCCACGGCTGTGGCCGCAAGTGACGGGGGTCGACAAATCGTTTCCCAAAATTCTTTGAGCTTACTGACGCGATGCTTGGGCGCATTACCGGCCATGATGGCGCAGTTTAAAGCGCCGATTGAGATGCCAGCGACCCAGTTCGGGCCGATCCCGACTTCGTATAAACCTTCGATCACACCGGCCTGATATGAACCTAGCGCACCGCCGCCCTGCAGTACAAGCGCAACGCGGGGATAAGCCTCGACCTCTTTATGGCGCATCGTTTAGCCTGCGCGCCGAAACACGAGCTTGTCGTCGGTCGACAAGCGCGCAGTAAAAACATAACCCTCACTGTTAAACTTTTTCAAGTCTTCTGGCTTAGTGACCCGCTGCTCAATGGCAAAACGAGCCATCAAACCTCGCGCGCGTTTCGCATGAAAGCTCACCACTTTGTATACGTCGTTTTTACCGTCTTGAAAGACACATTGAACGATGCGGGCATTCAATGTTTTGAGATCAACCGCTTTGAAATATTCTTCTGAGGCTAAGTTCACAAGCACCGGTGCTTTTTCTTTTGCTAAACGTTCGTTTAAATACGGGGCGATCGTTGTTTTCCAAAACGCGTACAAATTAGGCCCACCCGGGTTCTCAAGCTTAGTACCCATTTCAAGTCGGTAAGCTTGCATCAAATCAAGCGGCCTCAGCACACCGTATAGTCCACTTAAGATCGCCACATGCTCTTGCGCCCATTGCAAATCTTTTTCTCTTAACGTAGCTGCGTTCAAACCCTCGTACACGTCACCGTTAAACGCCAAGACAGCTTGACGCGCATTTTTTTGCGTAAACGTCGTCTTCCAGGCGGCATAGCGCTCAACGTTCAGCTGCGCCAAGGCGTCACTCAAGTCCATCAACGATGCAACATCAGATTCAGATTGCGTTTTCAGCACCTTAATCAGTTGAGCGGCTTCTTTGATGAACAAGGGTTGGGTGTGGAGGTCTGTCGGCAGCGCCGAGTCATAATCCAATTTTTTTGCGGGGGAGAGTACAAAAAGCATAGCGATAGTCTCAACAAATGGGGTGCTAAAGCCGAGTTTAGCGACTTGTTTAGGCTTGTGCTGCTTTTTACCAATTTGAGCGATGCGATGGGCCTGACAACGGGGCCAAGTAGAAAAAAAGCTACCTAATCTTTGCTTCCCGGCCAGATTAAAAGCCGATAGCCCCTGCAAGGCGAAGATTTCAGTGTCAATCAAATAAATCGCTGTTTCTGCTAGAATGTTTGGCTTGACCAAGGTATGGCGCAACACGTCATACCTGCGATTGATCCCCCAATTGCACACACCGGAGAGGTGGCAGAGTGGTCGAATGTACCTGACTCGAAATCAGGCGTGGGTGCAAATCCACCGTGGGTTCGAATCCCACCCTCTCCGCCA
>JBAWWV010000185.1:0-7319 GCA_037146575.1 Alcaligenaceae bacterium
CCGGAGCACCCTATGACCTTAGAAACAATCACCGTCTCAATCGCTGAGAACATTGCCACCGTCACTCTCAACCGACCTCCTGCAAATGCACAAAATGCTCAGATGCGTAGCGAGTTGATTCAAACCTTTGACGGCTTTAACGACAATGATGCAGTCAAAGTTGTGGTGCTCACCGGTCACGGAAAAATATTTTCTGCCGGCGCTGACTTAAACGAGCGCCCAGGGCTGCGCGATCAAGAAGGTGCTTACTGGCGACACAATCGCTTGGTGCGCGAAACTGGCAACTCAATTATCGAATGCAACAAACCTGTCATTTGTGCAGTGAACGGCCCCGCGATCGGTGCGGGCTTTGGTTTAATGACCACTTGCGATATCTGGATTGCCTCAAACACGGCGTTCGTTGCGATGACCGAGATCAATGTCGGGTTAGCTGGTGGTACCGCAATGCTACAAAGCGTTTTTGGTAAATCAAGGGCGCGACGTATGTTTTTTACTGGTATGAAAGTGTCGGCTGACGAACTGTATCGACTCGGCTTAATTGAAGCGAGCTTACCTCCAGAAGAGTTGATGCCCTACACCATGGATCTGGCACGCGAAATTGCCAGCAAAGCACCCATCGCACTACGCTACGCTAAAGAAGCAGCTCAGGTCACCGCTGTGATGCCACGTCGGGAAGGCTATCGCTTTGAACAAAATCTGACCGTAGCACTGTCTAAAACAGAAGACACCGCAGAAGCGCAACGGGCTTTCAAAGAAAAACGTGCGCCAGTTTATAAAGGCCGCTGACCCACCCGCCCAGCGCCTTCGAACGCAACTTTCAAGCGTTTGAAATTAACCATCAATCTTTGTAGTCTAGCTTTCAAGAGTTTAAATCTAATGTTTAAGTTAACGACCTCCCCTTAAAAAAGGGGATGCTAGCGATCCGCAGCACAGTTCTGCGTATCAGACAATTTGAGGCAATATTGGTATCAAGATGAACTCAACACTCAAAGATGACGCTTTTTATGCAGCATTTCGCCGCGAACTATTCGCCTTTGCCGACGAGCAGTGTCCGCCAGACGTGCGAGCAGTCGTAGCAAGTGGCGGTAAGTTAGGACGCGAGCAATATAGCGCCTGGCAAAAAAAGGTATACGCACGCGGCTGGGGGGCACCGAGTTGGCCTGTCGAGCACGGCGGCACAGGTTGGGATGTCAAGCAGCGTTTGATTTTTGAAGAAGTCATGGCGCAGTCGCACTGCCCACCAATCTACCATCATGGCGTTGGGCATATTGGCCCTGTCATTATGAAGTTCGGCACGGTCGCTCAACAACAACGTTTTTTACCAAGAATTTTAGATGGCTCGGAGTGGTGGTGCCAAGGCTATTCAGAGCCGGGGTCAGGTTCTGACCTCGCGTCTTTGCGCACAAGCGCCGTACGTGACGGCGAACACTACGTGATCAACGGTCAAAAAATGTGGACTTCACATGCCCACGAGGCTGACATCATGTACACCTTAGTACGCACCGCCAAAGAGTCGCGCAAACAGGATGGCATCTCTTTAATCCTAATCCCGTTGGATACCCCTGGCATCACGATTCGACCGATTCGCACGATTGATGGCTGGCATCACGTCAATGAAGTGTTCTTAACCGATGTCCGTGTGCATCAAAGCTACTTAGTGGGAGAAGAAGGCCGCGCGTGGCGCTACGCAAAATACCTGCTTGAGCGCGAGCGACTGCCCCCAGCCAGCGTCGCGCGTTTAACCCTGTTATGGCAACGCGCCAAGCTTCTGATCGAGTCTCAGACCAGTAAAGATGCGCAAACTCGCGACCTTAGCAGTCTATCGCATCGATTACTGCTCATTGAAGGCGCATTGCTAGGGGCACGCGAAATGCTCTCAAGTGCCACCGAAGCGCTGATGCAACAACAGCCCTTGGGGATGAAACCCTCTGCGCTGAAATTACAGTGTAGTGATTTGGCTCAACAGTTGGTAGAGCTGGCGATTGATGCGGTTGGCCCTGAAGTGGCGACGCGCTTTATTCATTTAGACGGGACAGAAGACGATGATGCTCTGTGGGCACATAACTATTTGTTCTTTAGAAGTCGCACGATTGCTGGCGGCACGACTGAAGTGCAACGCAATGTCGTCGCCCGTGAAATCTTTGGAGAATGAAGCATGACTTCGATCCTTCGAGCGTGCCTTTTGGAGAATGAAGCATGACTTTCACAACTCAGCCGCTGGTCGAAGGCCCCGTCTTTGACTCTGCGCTACGCTTCGCTGCTGATTACACGGGTCAACAACAGGCCGGCACCCATGATCCGCTTATTGAAATGGGTTGGGCTGCAACGCTGATCCCAGAACAAGACGGTGGCGTCGGCGGCAACCTGGACGACCTGGTCGCAATCCTTGACGCTTTGGGACAACACGCGCTTGCGTTACCACTACTTGAGCGTTGCGCACTCACGCCGCTATTGCTTGCTGCAGTTGAACAATCCGCCACCCGTCGGCAATGGCTAAGCGGCATCGCTAACGGAACCTACACAATTTCAACGCTAAGCACCACACAGCCCGACTTAGGTCTAAGCGCGCTAACTGCCACAATTGATTCGAGCGGCAAGCGCTTTACCCTGCAGGGTCACTTGCTAGGCACCACGCTCTGCGCGCACGCAACGCACTACCTCGGCCTTGCGCAGCAGACTCATGCCAAGCAGGCGTTGATTTTTTTAATACCCGCAGCAGAACTACCAGCACCGACCAAGCACTACCGCTCAATTGATGGCATTCAAACTGTTGATCTTGTGTTTGAAAATCTTAATGTCACAAGCGCTCAGTGCCTAGCCCAAGGCAGCTCGGCTAGCGCTGCGATCGCTGCAGCGCAAAACATGGCGCTGCTGGCGACAGCAATCGATACGGTTTCAGCCTTAGGATCATTGCTTGAACATACGATCCAATACCTTAAAACGCGCACCCAGTTTGACGTGACGCTCTCAAGTTTTCAAGCCTTGCGTCATCGTACTGTTGAGATGTATGTGCGTTACGAGTCAGCGCGAGGCATGCTGCAAGAGTGTCTGCGCCATGGCCTAACAGACCCTGAGCAAACTCGACGCCTTCGCTTACTGAAACTGTGTTTAGGCGATGCAGCACGCTTTTGCGCCCAAGCCGCGATTCAGCTGCATGGCGGCATGGGGATGAGCGAAGAAACACTTGCGGCGCGCTTGGCTCAACGTTTAATCACCAATGAATATCGCTTTGGCGACCGGCTTTTTCATGCCAAGGCATTAAGGGAAACGCACACCTCATGACAACGAACGCTGACACCCACCCACTACATGGACTTTTTGAGCCTCAAACGGTCGCAATCTTAGGCGCTTCGTCTGACCCCAATAAATTAGGCGGTCGGCCAATTCGCTTTTTGCGCGATGGTGGCTTTCAGGGCAAGGTGTACCCCGTCAATAGCCGTAATCCTGAAATCCAAGGCTATCCAGCGTTTGCCTCGATTAAAGACATCCCGGGCCCTGTCGATCAGGCCATCATTATCTTGCCCGCGGCGGCCTGCCAGGCGGCCCTAGAAGAATGTGGCGAAAAAGGTGTCAAAGTTGTTCAACTGTTCAGTTCGGGTTTTGCCGAGGTTGGGCCTGAAGGGCTGCTTGCACAAAACCAGTTAGTCGCCACTGCCAAGCGTTATGGCATGAAATTACTAGGGCCAAACTGCTTAGGCGTTGTGGGTGTGGTCAATCGTTTCTTTGCGACTTTTTCAACCGCGCTTGAGGCGCTCACGCCCTCGCCCGGTACGATATCGATCGCCACGCAAAGTGGCGCCTTCGGTTCATGCGCCTACTCAATTGCGATTCAACGCAACATGGGACTGAGCCGTATCGTTGCAACGGGTAATGAAGCCCATATTGATGTCGCTGAGTGCATCGATTATTTTGCGCAAGACCCAGGCACCAAGGTGATCTGTGCAGCGATTGAAGGCTGTCAGGATGGCAATCGCCTGCGAGCCGCGTTGTTAAAAGCGGCGCAAAACAAAAAGCCGGTGATTATCATGAAAGTGGGTACGTCGTCAGTTGGCATTGCTGCCGCAGCCACGCACACAGGCTCGTTAGCGGGCAACGACGCGATCTACGACGCGATCTTTGCAGAGTGCGGAGCTTGGCGCGCTCAGACGATCGAAGAAATGCTAGATGTGGCCTATTTTTGTTCGAAATTACCCGTACCGCAAAACGATCAAGCGGGCATTGTCACTGTCTCGGGCGGTATCGGCATTTTAATGGCCGATGCGGCCGAAAATCATTCAATTGCGCTTCCCGAGCTGCCGCCTGCGGCCATACAAAAAATGGTTGAATTATTACCCTTTGCACCGATTGGTAATCCGCTAGACACCACCGCTCAAGTGACGGCAGTCAAAGATGGTACGACGCGTACGATGGAGATCATCTTAACTGAGACTCAGTGGTCAACTCTATTTTTATACATGGCTCAAAGTGCTTGTGCACCCAAGCGCTTTGAATCAATGCGCCTGGCGCTGATCGCGCTTAAACAAAGGCATCCAGAGCGCAGCTTGATCTTGATTGGTCCGTCAGACGAGGCGGTTCGTTTGTCTCTTGAAAACGATGGCTTTATTGTGATGACAGATCCAAACCGAGCCGTCGTTGCGGCACACGCTTGCATTACCATCGCGCAGCGCCGCAGGCACTTGGTACCCATTCAGCCACGACAAGTCACGACGCAAACACTACAACAGGTCCAAACTGAGGCACAAGCCAAACAGCTATTAGCCCAGCATGGCATCCCAATATTGCTAGAGCGCACCTGTGCCACTCGCCATGATGCTGTTACAGCGGCAAATGCACTTGGGATGCCGGTAGTTGTCAAAATACTGTCACCCGATATTCAACATAAAACCGAGATTGGTGGAGTGCTATTAAATCTGACCTCTGAACAAGCGGTTGGCGACGCGTTTGACCTCGTGACTGAGCGTGCCCGCGCTGCCCAGCCTCACGCACGAATTCAGGGGGTGTTGGTTTCGCAGATGGCAGGTCCAGGGCTTGAAACCATCTTAGGCGTGCATCAAGACCCTGTCTTTGGTCCGATGATGATGTTTGGCCTAGGGGGAATTTCGGTCGAGTTGTTCAAGGATGTTGCCTTTGCCTCAGCGCCACTTTCGCAAGACTCGGCGCAGGCGTTAATTAAACGGGTTCGTGCTTCAAAACTTTTAGCAGGTTGGCGGGGGCAAACGCCCTTTGACCAACAGGCGTTAGTCGATGCACTTGTTGCGCTCTCAAACTTTGCGCTGACCTATTCAGACCAACTCGAAGGCGTCGACATCAATCCGTTTTTGGTCCAGCACACAGGCGCTGTTTGCCTGGACGCTTTGATTACAATACGAGCCTGAGCCATTCATCAAAAAGCGCGAGCAATGATCCCCTACCCTGAAACCCTCTGGCAAATTACCTTAATGGCGGCACTCTTGATTGCAGCGGTGATCAATGCCGTGCACCAAGCCGAAGTGATCGCACACAAAACAGGCGAACCCCTGGGTACGCTTGTTTTAGCAATTTCGGTGACGATTATCGAAGTCGCACTGATTGTTTCAATTATGTTATCGGCAGGTGCCAATGGCGCCTTGATTGCGCGCGACTCTGTGTTTGCAGCAGTCATGATCGTCATGAATGGCGTGATTGGCACTTCGATTTTCTTAGGAGGCTTGCGTCACCGCATTTTGTCGTTTCGCGTAGAGGGTACAAATTCAAGCCTTGCGGTCTTGATTGCCCTGGCAGTTCTCACCTTAGTCATGCCTAATTTCACAACAACAACACCTGGTCCAACATTTTCACACGGCCAGTTGATGCTTGCGGGTGTTTTGTCTCTTGTCCTTTATGGCACGTTTGTTTTTATTCAAACTGTGCGTCATCGTGACTATTTTTTACCCACTCATGACGCTGCGCTTGCCGACCCCGAGAGTCATGCCCCTGCTCCGTCAAATGCTAAAACAGCTATCAGTGTTGTCTTGCTTCTCATATCTTTAGTGGCTGTCGTCTTGCTGGCTAAGGCACTGAGCCCCTCAATTGAAGCTGCAATCGATAGTGTCGGCGCACCACGCTCGGTAGTCGGGATTGCGATCGCACTTTTGGTTTTGCTCCCCGAAGGGGTGGCTGCCACGCGTGCCGCGCTGGCAAATCGTCTTCAGACAAGCCTGAACCTCTCACTGGGTTCAGCACTGGCCAGTATCGGGCTCACCATCCCTGCAGTCGCTTTTATCTCAGTCTTTTTCGATTTGCCCTTAAGCCTGGGTGTCGATAATGTCGGCATGACATTTTTAATACTGACCTTTTTTCTGAGTCTGCTAACCATCGCAATTGGGCGCGCCACGGTATTGCAAGGTGTCGTGCATCTGGTCGTTTTTGCGGCATATCTATTTTTGAGCCTGGTGCCCTAAGCAGCCGTAGCGTCAAGACCTGGTCGCTAAAAGAGCCTAGCGGCCGATTGATGCCTGTGGATCATAATATCCAATCAATTACAAGTCTTATGACTGTAAAAAGCATACCTTAATCAGTACGATATACGCCTAAATAGACAAATGAACATACACGCTAGCACCACAAACTCTGAACCTGAAGAACCCACCCAAGACACCGCGGTCATTCACGAGCCTCGCCTGTGGGCGCAAAAGGGCTGGACAGCGCGTGTAGTCAAAAATGAAGACGACGATGGTTGGGCGGTTGAGATGACACCTGATGGCCAAGTCGAGCCCGCCTTGATCGGCCCTTGGACAATGGGCCGCGATAAAAAGAACCCCAAGCCTTTAGATATCAACGCCTTCAACACGCTGGTCAAAACCGCGTCTGAGGTGGTGCGCCGTCACGAACAGCACTTAGAAGCCACCCTGCACAAAAAATTGACTGTCACCAATAACAATCAACAAATCATTGTGGCCTTGGATATCGTCTTAGACGAAGACGACCCCCACGCACTTTTAAGCGCCTCAGATCTGGACGGCAATGAATTGGCGCAAATCAAAGTCAAACCCGACTTCAAGCTCAACTCAAACAGCGCCCACGCGTGGATTGAGAGCGAGTACGCCAAACGAAATTAAAGGCGACTCAGGCTCGGAACTGTGCGCTCAGTGCTCGGTACTTTGCGCTGAGTATTCGCAAACATCACTTAGCAGGTGGATACGGTAAGGGCTTGCCCTCAGGTGGCATCACCTTACCCAAGGCCAGTAGCATTGCTACCGTCACATAGGTGCCACTGACAGCGACCAGATCAACCAATTGCTGCTCACCTAAAATCTCTTTCGCACGAGCAAACGTGGCATCACTCACTTCGTGTGTGTTGT
>JBAWWV010000186.1:0-7312 GCA_037146575.1 Alcaligenaceae bacterium
TTGGCCTCAGACAAGGCGGCACCGATTATTAAAAAGACTGGGATGAATCCAATCGTTTCTAAAATGCCGTGGTGAGAAACGCTATTTGCGACCAGCCATAATCACGATTGCAGCAACGACGTTGAGCATGGCGGCCAAACCTAGCGGTAACTGGTAGCTGCCGCTCAGGTCATGCAAGACGCCAAAAAATGCGGGCCCCATGGCTGACATGATTTGTATCAGCATGGCGGCAATGCCAAACACTGCGCCAAATGAGACTGCACCGAATTCACGGCGTACGATCACGGGCGGCAAGGTTGTTGTGTTGCCGGCCGTCATCCCGTACGACAATACCCCCACCACAAGTGCCCAGGCCTGATCTGAAAAAATACTGGCGATTGCCAACCCAACCGTGGCCTGCAGCAGCACGCCACAAGCAATCACCCTGACATCCAAGCGATCAGAAAAGCGCGCAAGCAATAGTCTGCCCCCAAACGAAAGGATGGCAGCAGCCATCACACACAGGGCCGTAGCGGCTTGACCAATCGCAGGCAACAGTAACGCGACCTGATGGGTCAGAAAACCAATTTGTACGAGCAGTGCCAGGCCAAAGGCCAGCATGATGGTACGCAAGGCGCGCGTTTGTAAGGCCTCGGTGCGCGTCCAGACCCGCTCGGCTGCCTTGTGCCGTGCGTGTTCGGCGTGAGCACCATCAGGTTGTAGCCCCAGATCCTGCGGGCGATGCCGCATGACAAAAAAGCTCAGGGGCCAAACGGTTGTGAGCAGAATCAAGGCCACGACGAGCATCGCGAGTGAAAAGCCGAGTGAGTCGATGAGCGTGAGTAATAGTGGTACGCCAACGATGCCGCCGATACTTGCACCAAGCATCGCAGTCGACACGGCCCGGCCTTGGTGTTTATCAAACCACGGGGCCAGCGTTGCGGTGATTGACGTCGTTGACAGGCACGACCAGCCCAAACCCATGCACGCAAAGGCGGCGTAGACTTGCCAAAGTTTTGTGACTTGGCCCAGACAGCCTAATCCGAGTGCCATGATTCCGGCGCCCGTGGCCATGACTGGACGCGGGCCGTATTTTGCAATCGTGGTGCCAACAACGCTGAGCACGCTCGCGTTGACTAAAAAAGACAAAGTGAGCGCCGAAGAGATCACCCCGATCGACCACTGATGGTCGCGACTAAGCATGCTGATATACACGCTTGGCCCATACAGCGCGAAGGACCAGGCCACAACAGCTACGATCATGCAGCCTGCCACCATCCACCAGCCGTGAAATATTTTTGTTTTCAAAGTGGGTCGCTTCGATATGTGAGCTTGAGCGGACGAGACGTCGCTAGAGTCTCGCCCTTAGTCACCCGGCTAGCAATGATTTTTTTCGGCAGGCGACAGTTGCAGAGGCGATGAATAACGAATACGAACTTAGCCTTCAAGCTTACAGGCTTGAAACGCTGGCAGAGTTTCACACCGGGCCGAAAGTGCGACTAAGTTCGGAAACTGACTGGCAACAGCAATCTGTGGCAAGCCTTTTTGCAAAAAGAACCAACCTACAGCAACAGTGATATCGGCCAGGTTGGCTTGCGTGCCACCCTTAAAGGTGCCCTTGGCTGCGATCGCCTCAAGCATGGTGAGGCTTGCGGTGACTTGCTCGGCCAAGCCATCAAGTACTGGTTGATGCACTTTTTCGGCTGGGCGACGGCGCGGCTCGTAGATGTATTGAATAGCCTTATCCAGCCCACTGCACATAATGGCGCAATGCTGCAACACCTGGCGGCGCGCGGCACCCGTGGCAGGTAAAAGCGTCTGGCCCGGCGTCATATCAAGGATCGAGTCGATGATCGCGGCGCTTTCCATCAGATTTTCGCCGTTATCTAGCATCAGTGCAGGCACACGAGCGATCGGGTTATAGCCTTTGATGGCAGCCAGATCGGTAGCCGTTGAGAGGCCTTTGTGCTCAAAAGGCGTGCCAAGCGTATGCAGCACGACGCCAACGCGACGAACAAAGGGGGATGCGTAACGACCAACTAAAATCATGAGTGTCTCCGTATAGACCGGTGTTTTAAGTGCTAGAAGTCAATGAGTATCGCTCAAAACTTAGGCGATACCAAGCAAAAGTCGCACGAATACGGTGTAAGCCTGCCGCCGTGGGGCTAGCAGCCGATTGTGTTCGGTGTGTATCTCTGGCTTTGGGCGGGTGTACGAGAATAGGCGTCGTTGCGTATACTAAGCGGCAGATGCTTTGCGAATAAGTGCCTGATGCATTGCGAATAATTGGCAGATGCGTTGCAATGGCCTGTGATTTGGTTAAAGCAGCTATGTCAGGCTGTTGTTATTTTTTCTAATTTTTGCAGGAAATCACTGTGGCGACTCCAGTTAATTCTTTGACCTCTGATTTTGCGGTTGCGCCGCAACTGACCCCTGATGACATGGCAGCGGTTGCCGCCGCAGGCTTTAAAAGTGTGATCATTAATCGACCAGATTTTGAAGATGGCCCAAATCAGCCGACCGCAGCTGCGGTGTCAGAGGCTGCTCGGGCAGCAGGCTTACGTGTCGAGTACCAGCCGGTCGTGAGCGGTCAAATGACGTCTGATGATGTCACCCATTTTGCTGAGTTACTGCAAACCTTGCCGGCCCCGGTTTTAGCGTATTGTCGCTCGGGCACGCGATGCACGGTGCTGTATCGGGCTGCCACCGGTAATTCTTGAGAGCCAAACAATTGATACAGATCAAATTCGTATCAATTGTTGCTGGAGTAAATCTGCCTAAGAGGCTAGGATAGGTGCTCGAACCTTTGTTATGGAGCGTGCACAATGTTTAAGAAAATCCTGATTCCTACCGATGGCTCTGCACTTTCAGCCCAATCCGCGAATGCCGGTATTTCGTTCGCGCGCTCAGCTGGCGCCGAAGTCGTGGCGTTGTATGTCACCCAGCCCTTTGCGGCCACCATGGGGTTTGATGGCATGTCGTCGGCATACGCCTTTACCGATGATGATTACGAAAAAGCCAACGCCGAGCAGGCTCAAAAGCACCTGAAATCCATTGTCGATCGCGCCGATACCGCGGGGGTGAAGTTCAGTGCCCACTCGGTCTCCAACTTTAATATTGCCGACGGTATCGTCCAAGCTGCGATTGATTACCACTGCGACATGATTTTTATCGGTAGCCATGGCCGTAGCGGGTTTTCGCGATTGCTGCTTGGTAGCGTGACCACGAAGGTGTTAGCCCTAACGCATTACCCAGTGCTGGTCTATCGCGTAAAAGACGAGCCTAAAAAATAGGCTTTTCGCGTGGTATACCCACAAGGTCAATAGGGTAAATACACTGTTTCTAGCGAGTCGCTGACTTAGTAGCTTATGATAAGCGACACGCTGGGATCAGTTGTGGTGGCCATCGCTGCCCGTGATGCCCTAGGAGAGCGCACATGACGATCAAAGTCGGCGATCGGGTACCCGATGCCACCCTCACAGAATTTATCGAAACCGAAACCGCTGGTTGCACCTTAGGCCCTAACGCCTTTCAGGTTGCCGATCTGGTTAAAGGTAAAAAGATTTTAATGTTTGCTTTGCCTGGCGCCTTTACGCCAACTTGCTCAGCAAAACACGTCCCCGGTTATGTTGACCATATTGCTGCGATCAAAGCCAAGGGCGTTGACGAAGTGTGGTGCGTGGCTGTCAATGATGCGTTCGTGATGGGCGCTTGGGGCCGTGAACAGAAAGCTGCCGGTAAAGTTCGCATGTTGGCTGATGGCTCAGCGATTTGGACTAAGGCTTTAGGGCTTGAGCTGGATCTGACTGCTCGTGGCATGGGTGTGCGTTCAAACCGTTACGCCGCTTACATTGTTGACGGCGTGGTGAAGGTTCTTCATAACGAAGGCCCTGGCAAGTTTGAAGTCAGTGATGCCGCTTCGATGTTGAAAGCGATCTAAAGCTGACAAACGCTGCGCGACGCGCAGCGTGGATTTAGGTTTGAAGGATATCCCGCTACAGAGTTGCGCAAGCAACCTTTAACGGGATATTTTTTTGCGGCAAAAAATCGACCATTCTACCGATCGCGTATCCTTCAACCTAGTCACATCAATTGGATAAAAAATGTTAGTACGAGGTCTTCACTGGAGTCGTCAAGCAGCAATTTTTAATCAGTGGCAGCTCTAATCTAACTGCATCACCCTGACAGCATTTTTATAAGCCACTAATTCAATACTCGCGGGTTGCAGCCTTGCCAGAAGCCCTTTTCTGATTTCGGCAATGTTTTGCTCAAAGTTGACGTTGGGGTTGTAGGTGTCGGTGCCGACCATGAAGCGCATGGGAAACGCATCGATCAATTTGACCCATTCATCTTTCGCGAAATCTTCGCTGTAGATTACCCGTGTTCTGATTCTTTCATTATCAATATTGGGATAATGAGACTTTGAGCGTGCAGACATTTCGCAATATAGATTTTGGTGCTGATTCAAAAGTGTTTTGATCAAATCAACATTACCTGTGAGTAAGCAGTGCGACAAGATGATTGCGACGTCAGGGTATTTGACAGCCAAAGCTTTAATTTGCTCGACTGAATCTGCATCATCCTCTGAGTGGATCTGCATAAACCCTTTGTGCTTCGCAGCGATCTTGAACATGGCTTCTATCGGTGCTGAATCGATATTGACTTTGCGGCGAAACGACACCATGGGATTACTGGTTTGATTATTTAATATCAGCTCACCAAAGCCCTTGATACGCTCGGCCGCAAAAAGTTGGTCTGAGCGTTGCAGAAGGGTTTGATAGGTGTCGAGATTAATGTCGGTGAGGCCACTGGCGCCATGCTTCGCGTAAATCCCAGACAGCTCAACTTGCCCGGCTGTTGCAATATACTTTTTACCTAAGAGTTGAGCGTAGGGCGCCGTATCCCACGGGCCAAAAGGTGCGCCTACTGCGCCTGACCAGCCAACGTTTTGCTCTTGCATTTGTTGCTTGAGTTGTTCAGGGCTGACCCAGCGTTGCACATGTCGGTGAACATCCGCGAGTGGTACTTTGTCGGCTAAGGCTTGCGAGGCGCTTTGAGCCTGCGCTAAGGTCGCGAAGGCTAGGCTAGCCAACCCAATCAATATATTTTTTTTCAAAACCATTCGTAACATTTATCGTGCCTTCAGTGCTTGGTTCAGCAGATCAGTAAAAGTTTGATTTGAGGCCGCGACGTTCGACTTGAGATGAGCCTCTGCTTTTTCACGTACTTCTAACAGCACAGGGTCTTTAGTCGCTTTTGCCAATTTTAAAACTTCTATCCAAATCTCACCATTCTCGGGATTGACTCGATAGGCTTTCAAAAGGTAATTTAGGGCTTGCTCTTGCCGGCCAGCAGTCAATAAAAATTGCCCGTAGTGAAACAATAGATCTGGATTGGTTGGAAACTTCAACAAGCCTTTGTGATAAATCTGCTCTGCAAAATCGCGTTTGCCGCGGTCAAGAAAAAAGACGGCAAGCTCGTCATAGACGCTTGGCCAGGTCGGGTTGTAGGCGATGGTCGCGCGGTAGGCAGCTTCGGCTTCGTCTTTTTTTCCTAGGCCGTCAGCGGCATGACCAATATTGACGTGCGGCTGCCAGCGCTCGGGCCAGTAAGACTTTGCCCTTAGAGCAAACTCCATGGCTTTTTCGTATTGTTTTTGCTCATTGAATAGATACGATTGCGTGTTCATTGCCGGAACAAATTTTGGATCAGTTTTGAAAATTTGATCCAGGTCTTGCTGCGCTAAGTCGAATTTTTTTCGAGCAATGTAAATCTGCGCTCGACCAACTAAGGCATAGTTGTCATCGTAACTATCGTTATTTCTAAGTGCTTCGTCGACAAGCCTCAGCGAGCTATCGATATCTTTGCTCCAGCGATAGTACGAGGCTGCAACAGCAGGATCCATTTTTTCGATTAATTTAATCGCAGTTTCTTTGATGACCTCGGGGATGCTCGAAGAGGTTTTGAAATCGACTAAGAGGGTATTTTTGGGTAACGATCGGATCCGTATTTGATAGATGACGCGGTCTTTTTCTGCTTGGAAAGTAATCTCGCCGGCAATTTTCTCTTTTTTGATTCCGAGCACATCTTGAACAACGGATTGCACCATACGTAAATCGACGCCGTGCACGGCTTGTAAATTTGCTAACTGATCGCCGGGTTGTTTGACACCGATATTCTTTTTGTCTTTAGTGCTGGTTGAAAGTTCGTTAATACGGGAGATTTCGTCCAAAACGCGCGTGGTGGTGATTTCGGGTGTGTACCCTTGCTCAACGAAAAGGGTTGGCACCAGCAAGGGTTCAAAAACGACGCTTGAAGTCGTGATCGACAGAAGAATCCCGATGGCTGTCACACACGCAGTTGCAAAGGCAAAAATCGCAATCGAGCCGTTTTTAACAAGTTCAAAACCGGTCAGGAATTTGGCCGAAACAGGTGTAACTTGCGTAATTTTGTTTTGGATGAGGTCAGACATATCTTCCCTTTTTAGAGGGATAGCTTATCATTTTTGGTATTAAAGCTTAGTCCGACGACTAGCGAGGTTGGGTCCAGCAATGCCGGCAGGTTTGGCCAATTGGCGCATCGGTTGGGGCCGTTTTTTTGAAGGGCGATTACTGGGGCAGAGCGCCCTTCATCACAAACCGCCTGAGGTGCTGAAATCTAAGGTTTTTTGCTTTTGGTCTGCGGGAGGGAGTCTAACCGTTAACGCGACGCTGACGCAATGAGCTTGAATTTCAACCCTAAGGGTCAATTTGAGAGCAGAAAAAATTGCGGCCAAGTTTGTCATGGTCGGATGTGTAGAGTGCGGATGTGATGACCGATAAATAGCTATCAAATTGTAATTTAATCGTGTAAAACCAATTCAGACTACTCGTTCACGTTCACTAAAATACCCAAGCGATGCCTCACCCGGCACTAACAAATTAACTAAGTGCAAAAAATAATGAAAAAAATGAAACAGTTTTTAATAGTTGTTGTCTGCGCAGGATTCCTTTTTTCGAATAATGTTTCAGCACAGCAAAGTGCGGAAAAAGTCAAAAGCGCGATAATTGGGTCATGGGATCTCATTGGAGATACACGTCCATCCAAAGATGGGACTGTAATAAAAGGCATGGCTTTTGGTGAAAACCCTACGGGTCGTTTTATTTTTTTAAGCAATGGGCAATACTTTACGCTGGCCACGCGCGCTGATATTCCTAAGTTTGCCTCTGGCAATCGTTATGATGGCACCGCAGAAGAACATAAAGCAGCTGTAAGAGGCTCCATCGGGCATTACGGCACTTACAGCATCAGCGAAGATGGCAAAGAAATAATTCTTAAGGCGATAGCAAGTACT
>JBAWWV010000187.1:0-7299 GCA_037146575.1 Alcaligenaceae bacterium
ACAAAAAATTAAAGAAGGATCCTCACATGCAATCGCTTGAATCCCTGACCCGCGAGGCGCAAGGCCTGGCCGGTGCCTCTGAACATTCCATTACTTGGCATAGCAAAGGCCTAAGCGCCAACGAGACCGAAGTTGCGCGTCAACTGCAGATCTGTAACGCCTGCCGCTACTGCGAAGGCTTCTGTGCCGTGTTTCCGGCCATGGCGCGGCGCTTGCAGGTCGACAGCAAAGCCGACATCAACTACCTCGCCAATCTTTGCCACAACTGCGGCGCTTGCTTACACGCCTGCCAATATGCGCCACCGCATGAGTTTGCCGTGAACGTTCCGCAAGCCATGGCCAAGGTCCGCTTAGAAACCTATACCGATTTTGCCTGGCCTGCGGCCATGGGATCGCTGTACAAAAACAATGGCTTGACTGTGTCATTAGCGGCCGCCTTTGGCTTGGCGCTGTTTTTAGTATTAACGCTGTTAGCAACGGGCAAGCTTGTGCACGAGCCGCTTGCGGGCAACTTTTATGCCGTGTTTCCGCACAACACCCTGGCCTTGATGTTCGGTGCCGTCTTTGGCTTTGCAGTCTTGGCGCTAGGGATTGGTGTCACGCGCTTCTGGAAAGAGATCACCCCGGGTGCAGCCAGTGCAGTTGCACTCGGTGAAGCCACCCACAACGTTTTAGGCATGAAGTATCTGGACGGTGGTCATGGCCAAGGCTGTAACGACGAAGATGATCGATTTACGCTGCGCCGCAGGCGTTTTCACCACCTAACTTTTTACGGTTTCATGCTGTGCTTTGCCGCAACCTCGGTAGCCACGCTCTACCACTATGTACTAGGTATGCAAGCGCCTTACGCCTATACAAGCCTGCCGGTGATTCTAGGTACAGTCGGTGGTATCGGTTTGCTCGTCGGCCCAGCCGGCCTGCTCTGGCTGAATCTGCGACGCTCATCGCTACACGGCGATGCGGCACAAAAACCCATGGATCGGGCCTTTATTGTGTTGCTGTTTGCGGTCAGTCTGACCGGGCTTGCCTTACTAGTGTGGCGTGACACCAGCTTTATGGCGCTTTGGTTAGCGATACATTTGGGCGTGGTGATGGCGCTGTTTTTAACCCTGCCCTACGGCAAGTTTGCGCACGGCATTTATCGCACCGCGGCCTTATTGAAATGGTCTATTGAAAAACGCCAGCCGAACAACCTCGCGTTAGGCGGTGATTAACGGCGGTTTCGTCTCACTTGAACCCAGCTGTTTTTGAACCCAACATCCGCTGAATGCCGAGCCTTTGTTGGGCCCAAAAGCCTCGGCCGTAGTCACGGCCGCCCGCCTCTGGCTGTTGATCATGCACGCCGGTTGACACATACCCCGTGTCAAACTTGGCGGTGCGAAACACAATATCCCAAATCGGAAACAGCACAGCAAAGTTGTGACCCTTGGCGGGCCCTGCGCTTGACTCGTCATATGCCAACGAGTGGTGAAACCGATGAAACTTTGGGCTCACCAACAGGCGATCGCCCCATCGGCCAAAGCACATTCGTACGTTCGCATGCGAGAAGCTTTCAACTAACTGTGTAAAGACCACTATCAAAACAAACTGCCCGGGCTTGACGCCTATCAATTGCGCGACCAGCACCAATACCGTATCGCGCAGCAAGCTATCTAGCAAATGGTTACGGTTATCGCTCCACATCGTCATTTGACGCTGACTGTGATGCACCGAGTGCAAGCCCCAAAACCAGTTAAAGCGATGTTGCGCACGATGATAAAAATAGTCGACGACATCAAAGATCAACAAATACAGCAGCAGGCTGACGATCGCACCATCGGTGACGCCGGGCCAGATCCCATCGAGATGCCAGGGCGTAAAGCCCATTAACCGCGCCTGGCCAGAGAGCTCGTCCCACAGAGGATCGATCATAAAAAACAGAGCGAGTCTAAACACCCCTAAGCGATGAATCAGCGTATACAAAAAATCGATTCGAATCTGCTGACGATCACGCACGGGCTCGGCGGGCCACACGCGTTGCATGGTACCGAACACAACGACCAGTAAAGCAATTTGTAATAAGCCAATCAACAGCCACATTGTGCCGTCGTAGGCGTCTTCAATGATGCTGCCCAAGCCAGCATGAAATAACAGGGGCTGCACCAGTGACTCAAAGAGCCACTGCTGTGCTTGGTCAAAGAGTTCAATCATTTGATTCATTGCGCTTTTACTTCTATTGATTCAGACACACTCACACCTACCTTTCGCGCCTCAATTTTTTCACGATACGCTGGGTGCTTATCCATAGTCGCAAAACAAAAGCCCTTTTGCTTCAGACCAACAATTAAAGGCTCAAGTACCGCCGGTGCCCACGGATCTTGCCGCGACCAAATCCCCAAGTGTGCCACCAAGATATCGCCACTTCGAATATTGCGCAAGGCGCGCTCAAGCAAGAGCGCATTGGGATATTGATCGCTTGGTAATTCGTCGCCCAAAAACCCTGCAGGCGCCCAACCAACGTGCTCGTAGCCGCACTCTTGCGCGGCGCGCACCAAGGCAGGTGAAGTTTTACCGCCTGCAGCTCGAAACAGCGGCAATATTTTTTGCCCAGTTATGTCCTCAAAGCGCTTTGCGGGGCGGCCCAACTCTTCGCAATATTGAGCGCCAGTCCAGGTAAAACTTTTTCCTGACTGCGGGCCCGCACTCGGCCGCATAAGAAATCGACCATCTGCTGTGTCGCTCAGCCAATACACGTGGTCAAAGGTATGTGAGCCAAAGGCATGGCCTTGCCCTGCCAGCGCCCTCCACCACGGCGCCCAAACCTCATCCAGGCTTGTGCCGCCAGTACGTGTCGGCTCGTTTGCCAAAAAAAAGGTCGCCCGAACCTGATGCCGCGCCAGTACCTCGGCCACGAAGGGAGCGACCTGCATATGCCCAGTGTCAAACGTCAGGTAAACCGGTCGCTCACAAGCGGGGGGCGCGGGCGGTGAGACTGGCGAACTTAACAGGGCGGTCGCGCACGACGACAGCCCTAAGCCCAGCAAAAGCTTATAGACGGCTCGCATGATTCAGCGTCCATACACCGTGTGGCGACTTACCCACAGGCACCTGTTGGGTGATGGTTTTTTTCTCGGTATCTAACGCCACGAGTTTGCCAGCCCAGCGCGCGGTAAACAACAAGGTCTTGCCATCGGCAAGCATTTCCATGCAATCGGGCCCCGCGGGGGTTTTGTAGGTATCGACCACGCTCAGGGTGGTCCAGTCGATGCGACTAATCGTGTTGGCGCTGCGGTTACTGACAAACACATGCCGCTTGTCGCCTTGCGATCGAAACGCGTGCGCGCCCTCGCCGGTTGGGATGCGCTTTTTCAATACCGCTTTTGCACCCGATACGTCGTAGACCTCAACCTCAGCCGCGCCCGTTAAGCCAATCAGCAAGGTCTTATCATCGGGCGCAAGATATAAATCGGCAGGCGTCTTTCCCGTTGAGATCGTCCAGAGCGGTTTTTGCGTTGCCAGATCAACCGCCATTAATTCGTGGCTGTCTTGTAAGGTGAAGTACGCCGTGGTGCTTTTGCTATCGATCGCGATATGACTCGGCGTTTTGCCAGCGGGCAACCGCTTGGCCAATTGCATTTGAAACTCGCCGTTTTTGTTTTCCCAACGGTAGATATCGACATGGTTCAAACGATTGGCGGCCGTCACGAACCATTTCATATCAGGCGAAAAGCGCAAATGGTAGGGATCAGCAATGCCTTTAAGCGTGCGTTGTATTTCACCCGTGTTGGGGTCGATAAAGGTAATCGAATCACCCGCTGCGTTTGCGACCATCACCGATTTGTTATCGGGCGTCAGATACAAGTGGTGCGGCTCTTTACCCACGGGAACCCGTTTGATTTCTTTATAGGTGACCGGATCAATCACACTGACGCTAGCGCTGAGTGAATTGAGCACCAAGATGGGGGGCGCCGCACTTGCGATTGAATTGACAAACAGGCTAACCGCAGCAAGAGCCACGACGAAAACATAGCGAATAAAACGGCAGCTGTTATGCATACAAGACCAAAGGTTTGCCTAGCAGAAAAGCTTAGGCTGATAGCCCTATTTTCGCACAGACGCGCTCAAAATGACTATGCTGTCTTTCAAAACCCTTCTTGCCAATCAAGTTCAAGTTACCCGGTGCACAACCGCCCCTGCGTGGGGCATACGAGCCATCAAAATCGTCGCAGTCTCGGATTCGGTGCAGTACAACGTCTGACGATCCTTGCCGCCAAACGCGAGGTTTGTCACGGTCGAGCCCTTCGGGCTAGACCACACCCCAACCGGTTCGCCCCGATGGTTCACCAACCAGGCATACCCGAGACCAGGATTCGCAATCGCCAAATTACCCACGACATCAACGGCAATACCATCTGGACCACTAGGCCCATGGGACGTAAAAAACTGCCCTACCTTCGCCACACTGCCATCGGGCATCAAGGGCGCCCGCCAAATACAATTGCCGCGTGTCACGGCAATCCACAAGACCTTCTCGTCAGGCGACAGCACGATGCCGTTTGGACTCGGAATATTGCTCAACAACAAATCAAGTTGGCCAGAGGGGCGCAAACGGTACACGCGGCCCGTTGGGTCGTGCATCCCTGACTGACCCTGGTCTGTGAAGTAAACATTGCCTTGCGAGTCACACGTCAAGTCATTGACGCCCTTAAAACCCTCGGTATTTCGCCTGACCAGGTGAGGCACCAGCGCACCCGTATGGATATTCAAACGCATCAAGCCATTTTTATAATCAGTAATCAGTAATTCGTCTTCTGAGTAAAACTTCATGCCATTGGGCTCACCGTCATACTCGACAATTAAGGTCCAGCGGCCCTTCGGATCGATTCGAAACACACGCCCAAAAATGATGTCTGTCACATAAAGATTATCCGACGCATCAAAGACAGGCCCTTCAAGAAACGAATCAAGCGCGGCGCCGCCCCGATTAATATTTGCCCACTCAGAGCGTACGCCGGTTCGACGATACTCGGCAGGCATCTCGGTAAAGACTTCGAACATCTGAACAATAGGTGGTTGCTGAACAAACATGAAAACCTCTTTTCGCAAATCAAGTCTTTAAGATCGACCTGACGCAGTCACGTTAAATTTGTGCGCCGGTTGACTTCACAACCACGCCCCACTTGGTAATCTCTGTCTGAATGAAGACTCTAAATTCAGCGGGTGTGCTGGTCAGACTGTTAGCAGCTTGCGCAGCCAAAGTGTCTTGCACATCTTTCATACGCGAAATATTTGCACAGGCTTGATTCAATTTTGTAATGATATCGGCAGGCGTACCCTTAGGGGCAAACAAACCATTCCACGACGTAATTTCAAAATCAGGCACACCCGCTTCAGCCATTGTGGGCACGTCAGGCAACAGCGCCAGACGTGTAGCAGAGCAAACCGCCAAGGCCTTTAACTGGCCAGACTGAATACTTGGGATGGCGGAGAGTGCCGTTTTAAAGCCCAACTGAGTCACGCCCGCGATGGTGTCGGTTAAGGCCGGCGCCGCACCCTTATAGGCAACATGGGTCATTTTGATATTGAATCGCTGCAAGAGCATTTCACCCGCCAGATGCGGCGTGGTACCAACACCCGAGGTGGCATAGTTCAAGGAGTCGGGCTTTGCACGGGCCAACGCAATCAATTCTTGCACGGTGTTGACGGGCAACTTGGGCGTTACGACCAGCACAGCTGGAGCAGACGTCAAAATAGAAATCGGTTCAAAATCGCGCACAAGGTCATAGCCGGGATTTTTGTACAAAGACATGTTGATCGCATTTGCAACCGTCCCTAAAAAAACCGTATAGCCATCAGGAGCGGCACGCGAGGCAAGCTCGCTACCGATATTCGAGCCTCCTCCGGGCTTGTTCTCGATGACGACACGCTGCCCAAGTTCGTCGTACAACTTGGCTGAAATGATTCGGGCCGTCACGTCGGTCGAGCCACCCGGTCCAAACGCCACGATCATTTTGACCGTCTGTGTCGGATACATCGACTTAGATTGTGCGAACACAGGCGTAGCAATACTCGCGCCTAGCGCAAAGCCTGCTTCTATAAAGTGACGACGGTCCATTTCATCTCCGTGAGGTCTTTGAGGTTGCGGGGCGCCAAGGGTGACGGTACAGGCTAAACACACTACGCCAAACTTTCGCCGAATTTTATTATCGAGTGAATCAACCCTATCTCAACAGAATCAGACCGAATGGTCAATCAATAATCGTCCCAGCCTCAGAGATCCAACTCGCCTAGGTCGACGGCTTTAACAATTGACTTGTCACGGCTTCGGTAACTTGTTATAACAAGTCAATAAGTCGAATAATAATCAAGGAGCGCGCGTGCGCAGACTCACAGACATTGCCACGGTGATACGAAGTAAAAATGCTGGGCCGTTGACCTTATCGTTTGATTTGATGTTTCCGACCGACGCTGCGTTTGAGGCCGCCAAGCGCGCCGCAACCTTACAGCCTGCAGCGTTAGCACGGCTCTACAACGTCGCGCCTGCCGATGTGATTGTGACGCCCTACCAAGCGGCCCGCGCCATCAAAATTGCCATGCCACGCGCCATCGTCTCGGGTTCTCCAGGCGACCATGATGTGTATGGGGCTCAACAGCACGTGCCCTTGCTGGATCTTGAAATATGAGCGCCGTCAAAGCATTACTCGCGCGTAAACCATCCGTCTTGAAGGTGCTTTCGGCTTCTGGTCAACTAGGCTACGGCATCCCTGAACAGGCGCTGGCCGCCGGCTTAGCGCGTGAGCCCGACTTCATCGGGTGTGACATGGGCTCGGTCGACCCGGGCCCCGTTTATTTGGGCTCGGGTGAAATGGCCACCAGCCCGTCAATCACCAAACGCGATCTGGCCGCCGTGTTAATCGGCGCGCGTAAGCTTAACGTGCCTCTCATCATCGGGACGGCAGGCACCGCGGGCGCGGCGCCTCACCTTGAGGCAACTCTCGAGATGATTCGCGAGATTGCGCACGAGAACAGCCTACATTTTCGCCTCGCAACGATTCGCTCGGATCTCACCGCAGCGCGCGTGGGGCAAGCACTTGCTGCGGGCGAACTCAACGCGTTAGGCGGCACGCTGCCTGTCACACAAGCCGATTTGGATGCCTGCGCGCACCTAGTCGGTCAAATTGGCTGTGCCCCCTTTGAGCGCGCGCTCGCGCTCGAGCCAGACGTCATCATTGCTGGCAGGGCCTGCGATACCGCCGTATTTGCGAGTTTGCCAAAAATGCTGGGCTTTGACATGGCCAATGTCATGCACATGGCCAAGAT
>JBAWWV010000188.1:0-7295 GCA_037146575.1 Alcaligenaceae bacterium
TCAGATTGAAGTGTATGCAGGCACTGCCGGACACTCGGCTTGGTTTAGTAATGATCTGGGGCAAACCTGGGTACATCCCAATAGCCATTCGGGCATGTATCTTGAGGCGCGGGTGTGGTCCTACTGTTCGCACTTGGCCGACGCAAACTTGCTCTATGCCGGCACGGATATGGGCTTGTTTCGCTGGGATGAACGTACCACCCGTTGGACTGCACTCGCCTCACCAATGACCGACATCTGGGCCTTAGCGCAAGATCCGGAGGATGCGCGCGTGCTGTACGCGGGCACTCGCCCTGCAGCGTTTTATCGCTCGACCGATTCGGGGCTATCTTGGAGTGAGTTACCTACGCCCGGCATTCAAAAGTTTTCAGAGATCAACATGGGCCCGACGCGGGTCACACAAATATTGTTTGATCCGCTTGACCACAACACCATATGGGCCGTGGTTGAAATCGGTGGCGTGTATCGCAGCCTTGATCGCGGCAACACTTGGCAGCTTAAAACTGAGGGGCTTGTGTCGTGTGATATGCATGGCATCGTGATTGTGCATGATGCCGCAGGGCAGAAAATCATTTATGCCACTACCAATCGCGGCTTGCATCGTAGCGTGGATAACGGCGAGACTTGGGTGTTTGTTTTATTAGACTCACCCTGGCAATACACCCGCGGGATCACCGTGCAGCAGGGCAATGATTCAGTATTATTTTTAACCAATGGCAATGGGCCACCTGGCAGCACAGGGCAGCTATGGCGCAGCCAGGATTATGGTGATACGTGGCACAAGCTTACATTGCCTGGGCACTTAAACAGCACCCCGTGGGCGGTGGCTACGCATCCGCATGATCCACAATTATTGTTTACCTATACAAACTTGGGGCAACTGTTTCGCAGTGCAGATGGCGGTAACCATTGGGAGCGTTTGCCTCATGAGTTTGGCGAGCTGCGTACCTTGCACTGGCGGCCGACGCACTACGCAGCAGACCGACCTGCGCATTCAATTACGGTTCGTCCGCCTGTCACTGCGTAACGGATTAGAGCGCGCGCCCGATGGCGTCACCCTCGGCGGTTGCGGCAAGAATATTTCTTGCCGCACGACAATCGCCAATTAAATGAACCTCTACCCCTGCGGCTTTCAACGGCAACGCCAACTCATCGTTTGGTTGTCTGGGTGTTGAGTACGCAAAGAAGGCAACGTTTTCGATGCCTTTTAAAGCACCACCGTAAATGCTCAGGTATTGCAGTGTCGCTTCATTTTCAAAGGTGTCGGTCCACCGTGGCTCAACCGCATAAAGAACATCAATGCCTTTTTCATGAAAGCGTCGGTAGATCCCTTGGCGCGTGACAAGCGCTACCTCATCGGCAATCGTCGCACGCGGGGTCATCACAACGACGCGATCAAACAAGGTGTGTAGCCGTTCGGCCGACGCGTAAGTACCTTCGGTATGATCCATATCTAAAATCACTGCGGTCCCCGATTGTCGCTGCGTGACACCGTCAAGTTCGTTCATGGCGCGACGCAAATCAGGGATCCAACCTTCTAAGCGCAAAGCGTCTGGCAACGTGCGCGGCCAAATCATTGTTGAACCGGTAGCAAGCACAACAGCCTCAGGCTTATATTGCAAAATCGTCTCAAGCGTTGCGTCTTGATTTAACTGATAGTCAACACCTACACGCACCCCTTCAACATACTGGTAATCATAGATGCTGCTTAAGTCTTCGCCACCAGGCAAGGAGACGAGTTGACGCACTTTGCCACCAACCTCAGACGCGCGCGTCAGCAACGTCAAGTGATGCCCGCGCGCCGCAGCGATCCAGGCCGCTTCAAGCCCGGCAACGCCACTGCCTACCACCACCACTCGTTTCTTGATGGCTGCAGGAGTGAACACCTCATCGAGTTCATCGGGCATCGCTACCCGCGGATTATTGTCGCAAGCGATTGGTGCATGACCAACGATTGTTTTCCAACAGGTGTTGCCACCCACGCAATAACGAATACGCGAGGCTTGCCCCAATTGCGCTTTGCGCGACCAGGCTGCATCGGTAATCAGTGCGCGCCCAATCCCAACCAACTCAGCCTCGCCCTGCTCGATAATGGCATCGGCCTGCGCTGGGTCGTTGATTCGACCAAGTGCCATCACCGGCACCTTACCGACCGAAGCCTTCAGCGCCCTCAGTGTGGCCGCATAAGGATTACGCTCTTTGTTCGCGTCGGGGATATGCAACTCGAGCGTTCTGGCATGTGCGCCCTGCGCAAAGCAAACATAATCGATCAAGCCCGTTTGCGTCACACAGCTAGCGATCTTTGCGGCAGCCGCATGATCAATACTACCTTCAATACCGTCGTTACTTGGTAGCTTGATCCCTAAAATAAAATCTGTGCCGCAACGCTCTCGCACCAGCTTGATCATATCGAGCACCAAACGCATGCGGTTTTCAAAACTGCCGCCATAGGCATCGGAGCGCGTATTCGAGTACGCCGACATAAACTGATGAAACAAATGCCCATGCCCTGCCGAAAACTCAACTCCACTAAAGCCACAACGCTTTACACGCGCCGCTGACTCAACAAAGTGACCAAGCAAGGTAGAGATTTCATCTGCCGACAACACATGCGGCATCGTCCAGCTAATGTCATCGGGTAAAGGCGAGGCGCCAATGGCTTCGTAATTTCTACCGGGGGCATGACGTCCGCGCCCAGCATCTTGTATCTGAGCGATCAACCTGCAGTCTTCGGCTTCAACCGCTTTGGCCCAACGTGTCAGGCTGTCTTCGGCGTGCGCGTTCCAGGCCCGTACGCGGGAGGCAACTTTTTGATGCGGCGCAACCGCCAGAGGCTCAGTCACGAGCATGCCCGCACCACCGCGGGCACGATTCAGATGATATTGAATCAGGCGGTCAGTGGCGCGCCCATCGGCACCGGTCACAGTGGTCATCGACGGATGCACAATGCGATTACGCAAGCGCCTGCCTGCTAAATCAAGTGGGGTAAACAAACTGGCGTACGGGGTCATGGCTGTCTCGGCATTGCAAAGTCTTGTTGTTTTTGATCGTTGACGCTACTGTAATCTACTGTGGCGCTAATTTCAGCAAGTTCTACCTTGCTCGTCCAGCCAATTCCAAAGCCGCCTAAAACTTCGGTTGCCTTGTTCAGTCAACTCTGAAGCGACTGGCTTCCCGCAACACAGAAAGTACAGCGATCTTTTTGGCCATTACCCCTTGACCGCTTGACACAAAGCCTGCCCGGCATTACGTTGATACCAAACTAAAACGTTGTTCTGGAGACCCCTATGAGCCAAGCCCAAACTGTCCGCTTTCCAATTTTGACCCCCGAAGAGATGAGCCCGCGCCAAAAAGAGGTGGCTGCCGCCATTGCTGGCGGACCACGCGGCGGTATTCGTGGCCCCTTTTTAGCCTTAATTCATAATGCAGAACTCGCCAACCGTATCCAACAGCTAGGTGAGCACCTGCGCTACGGCAACTCGTTGAGTTTGGCTCAAATTGAACTGATTGTGTTGACCGTTGCACGTCACTGGAACTGCCAGTACGAATGGTTTGCGCATGAGCGCATCGCACGCACCACAACTGATCTGGCCGATGGCATCATCAAAGCGCTAGCGCTAGGGCAAACGCCCGCCAACATGACCGCAGAAGAAACCACTCTACATTTGCTGGCAAAACAGTCGCTCGCCAACGGTGAGCCAAGCGATGCCGTCTATGAGCAAGCCGCCAAGTTTTTTGGCCGCGCCGGTGTATTGGATGCCCTAGCACTGACTGGCTATTACAGCATGATGGCGATGATCTTGAATAGCTCAAGGATCCCGCTGCCTGAGGGCACACCTATTCCGCTGCAACCTTTAAAAAAATAATGAGACGATAGATGTCACAGGCGAACTCTACACACGCAATATCACGGCCACTTAATGTCGGGCTGATGGTACCCATCAACAACACGACGATGGAAAGCGAGTTGCTAAGCTGGTTGCCGGAGGGCTCGACTTGCCGCACGCTGCGGATTCCGCGAGGCAAGGGCTTGCTGACCGAAGAGACCCTGCCTGCTTATGTAGAATCTGCGGTCGAGTTAGCCCAACAATTTAACGAGACACCGCTTGATGTCATCGCGTATGGCTGTACCGCCGCCGGGTTTATTCTTGGGCCCGCGGGGGATGCGGCGATTGCTCAGCGCCTAACCAAAACCACCGGTCTGCCTGTTGTGACCACTGCGCGCTCAATGATGTTGGCCTTGCAGGCGTTAGGCGCGCAAAAGATTTCTCTGCTCACGCCCTATCATGACGATGTCAATGTTCGGCTACGGGCTTTTTTACAGTCTGGCGACATTACGGTTGGACATTTCGATAGTTTTTATGCCGCAGACGTTGTGGCTTTGGGGCAAATTACCGAACAACAAGTCGACACCCGCGCCCAACCACTTTGCCGCGACGATGTCGACGCCATGTTTATTGCTTGCTCTCAGTTGCCGACCCTCAACGTCGTCACCCCACTGGCCGCCTCGTGGGGTAAACCGGTGTTGTCCTCGATTCAGGTGACTGCGCAATACGCCATTGAGGCCGCTGGTTAGACGGTTTGGCTGGCCACATGCCAGCCAAGCACCGCCAAGCGCCAACAGTACGAACTAAATGGCTCGCGTCACGGCTGAATTGACACAAGGTCGCAATCGACCTCACCAAAACCAGCTATTCGTAGTGGCTTTGGCAAGGAATGTTGTATAACGCTTGCTGTTGGCGCTTGTTCGAGCGTCGTATCAGACATTGCTCGCGTGACCATTCTTTTAGCCTGTTGCACCTTCTTCGCCCTGTTGCTCGCAGCCTATGCGCTCGGACATTATTTTTGTGGGCTCGTTTTTTTGACAAATCGTGTCAACCAGCGAGACTTTCCGACGAACGGACAAGACCCAATCTCAGTGCTGGTACCCGCGCGCAACGAAGGTGCGCTTGCTATCGCCGCAATCGAATCGCTGATTGCGCAAGATCACGCAGGGTCAGTCGATATTTATCTTCTCATTAAAGACGGCAACGACACCTCGATTGCGTTCTTGCAAGAACTGTTTTTGCAACGACAAGACGGCGACGCGGTCGAACAGCTTGAAGCGATTGCCTCAACCAACACCCTCGTCAATACCCAACGCATCCGCAAACTCAGCGCGCGCGGCAACAAAACGCTTTATCTAGCGCTAGCGGGCGTTGACCCCAAAAGCGAAAAAATTAACTGGCTTGTTTCGCAACTTGATACGCCCTACGTTGCGATACTAGATTGTGACCACCGGGCGCAGGCTGATTGGCTGCGCAGCTCACTGATTTTGTTAAACGAGCAGCCGGCAGCCCTGATTCAGGGCCGGCGGCTGCCTTTACAAACAAAGGGCTTCTTCAGCTTTTGGGATTCGTTGCATCAACACATCGGCTGCGAACTCTTTAACACCGCTTTTACACGACTTGGCTTAACAGTCTTTTTTACTGGCACCACGGCAGTCATGCGCACCACGTTGTTAAAAACGTCGCCCCTGACCCACTGCATCACCGAAGATATCGACTTAAGCTATAGCCTATTTATGCGCGGCCTCAAGGTTATCGCCAATCCCTACAGCGGTTCGCGCGAAGAAACCTCACCCGATCTATACAGTTTTTTAGCGCGACGCCGGCGTTGGGCTAGCGGTCATACGTCCGCTTTTTTTAAACACCTGACATTGCTCAGTCGCGCGCCTGTGGGTAGACGCGATCGACTTCAGTTTTTGTTTCACGGTACCCATTATTTAATTGTGCTTGGCGTGTTTGTTTTACATGCGCTCATCGGCGTATATTTTTTGACCGAGCTATCGTGGCTTTCACAAGCGACTGCCTTAAGCGCTAGCCTTTTATGCGCGTATGGCATCGCTCAGACTCAACGCAGCGCGCGAGTTGCGGCGCGCGTGCTTGAGATCTTATTACTCTGGGCTTGGTTTGCGCCAGCGTTTATCGTACTGATGAACGTCTTGCATGCCGCGCTGGTCGGTGACCTATCCCGCGCAGCTTTACCAATTCATGGAGCGGTGCAAGTCATCGGGCTGATTGGTCTGTGCGCGCCCATCATTGTTTTGTTAGTTGGCTTGCTAGGCTTTCGCCAAGCCACGGCACGCAACGTCATTCAAAGCGTGGTCACCTACCCGATTGCCTTCTACCTGGATATCGCGGGTATTTTGCTAGGCCTGTTAGATTGCCTGACAGGGCAGAACCGCTGGCACGCTGTCTCTCGTTCGAATCAGCAGGCATCAGCTCTCGCGACGAACCCAACTTCAATCCCCAACGCAACCGCTGTAGGCACCGCTACACTGTTGAGCGCGACCACACGAGTTATCGCTTTTTTTTCTCGGATTCCAACCATGCTTCGCTTCACGCTTCTTGTCGCTTTAGTGATCTTTGCTATTGGCGTGTTGTATCGGCCAAGTACATCGCTCCCCGCGGTACCGGTCGCCTGCACGGCACAACAGTTTGACACTGACCCATGGATCGTCCCCTACAAGACCGTGTCGAGCTATTGTGCAAACACACCGACTATCGCACCCACAGCAGGCAGTCGTTCAGGTAACTTCAAGGCGTTACGCACCGACACGTTTAAGACGATTGATCCAACCTACTGGGATCGAATGGATACGACGTTCTTTTGTAATCAAGCGGTGTTTTCACCAAGCAATATTGTCCAAATGCCAGAGGGCGGGGTCAAGCTCAAGATCGAACGCCAGGCCGCACAAGACCGGGCTTATACCGCGGCCGATCTCACCACCAAAGACTCCCCAGAGGCAAAATTTAAATTTGGCCGTTTCGAAACTGTGTTTAAACCCACCAAAGAACCTGGCGTGATTTCAAGTTTTTTTCTGTATCGCTTCGACCCCTGGCAAGAGATTGATGCCGAATTTTTAGGTAATGACACTACCAAGATCTTGCTCAACGTTTTTTATAATCCGGGGCAAGACGGTGATTTATATAACTACGGCTTACGTGGCACGCCTGTTGTGATTGACCTTGGGTTTGATGCTTCGCTTGAGTTTCATCGCTATGCGATTGAGTGGGAGCCCGAAGAAATTCGCTGGTTTGTCGACAATAAGCTCATACACGTGCGCCAGGCAGGCCTACCCACTCCAATCCCCCAGCTACCCATGCGCTTTCACGTCAATACTTGGCCGATCTGCAGCGAAGAACTTGCAGGCAAGTTCTCGCCCACTCGAGACTCGATGGGCTCTGAGTTGAAGTCTGTGACGATTTCACAATGGGTGCCACCGCCGCAAAAGCGTCTGATGGATTTTTTAG
>JBAWWV010000189.1:0-7294 GCA_037146575.1 Alcaligenaceae bacterium
GTCGTACTGAGCGCACTGCCGAGCCTAGGTGAGGGGTCAAAACGGTTGCAGGGTGTGCGAGTAATCGTGGCTCAATCACATGAGGACGGTCACTGAGCGCCCAATCCTCACAGGCAAAGACGTCGGCGGCGTAGCCTGCAAGGCGGCCGCTTTCCAAGGCCTGTGCGACGGCCTGTTCGTTGACCACTGAACCGCGCCCCACGTTGATCAGAAGCTGACCTGGTTTGCAGTTTGCCAATTGAAGATGATCAATCAAATTCAGCGATGTTGTTGTGAGCGGTACTGCGACAAAAACATAATCAGCATGCTGCAAGGCATCAGCCAGCGTGCAAGGTGTGACGCCAACGACTGAATTCTGCGGATCGACACTTAACAGCGACTTGCAACCAAAGCCAGTCAGACGTTTGGCAATCGCTTGGCCAACGAGCCCGAGGCCAACAATCGCAGCAACAGAATTGTGCAGGCCTTGACCAAAGAATTGCGCGCGCCAACCCTCAAAGGCTTGTGTGCGTAGTTGTTGGTCGCCCAAGCGAACATGCCTGCCTAGCGCGATCGCTAAGCCCAACGCGAGCTCTGCGGTGGGTTCGGTGAGCAAGTCAGGCACGATACTGACCCAAATGCCTTGCTGTGTGCAGGCAGCGACGTCGTAGTTATCAAAACCTTTTAAGGCGCAGGCCACGATCTTGAGCTGTGGCGCTTGCGCGAGCAACGGGGCATCGACACGATCGGTCATAAAGCCCATCATGGCCTTGGCAGTTGATAAATGTTCGGCAAGTTCGTTGGGCTGCCACGGCTCGAGCAAGGGGTTCATGACCACTTCGCCATATTGAGCAAGGCGTTGGCGAACCTCAGCGTGAATCGGGTTAGTCACAACAATTTTATTAAGCATATATTCTTTGATGGCGATCCCCTCGGGGTTTCAAGGTTTGTCTTGCAGCGCCTGAGGGCAGACGCGGTCAGAAGCAGTTGTCTTTCAGAGCCCAAAGGCAGGCATGGTCACAAGCGGCTTACCTTTCAGTTTCCACAGGCAGGCAGAGTCTTCAGAGCGATCATTTCAGCGCTTTGCGAAGCGCGCCTCCCAGTCCGTCGACCACAACGACACACGCCAGAATCGTCAACAGAATCGCCGAAACTTGGTCATAATAAATCAGGCGAAGCGCAGCCATCAACTCAAAGCCAATGCCCCCGGCACCCACGATCCCTAAGACCGCCGAGGCGCGAAAGTGATACTCCCAGCGATAAATGGTGATGTCGGCGAGTTGCGGCAAGACTTGTGGCAGCACGGCGTGGACGATGACCTGAAAGCCATTACCGCCGGCAGCGCGCGCGGCTTCAAGGGGCTTGGGATCAACGTGCTCAATCGCCTCGGCGTAAAACTTACCGACCATACCCAGTGAATGTAATGCCAAAGCCAGCACACCCGGTAGTGCGCCAAACCCGACCGCGGCGACAAAGATGATCCCCATAATGATCTCGGGTACTGAGCGCATGGCAGACAGAAACACGCGTACGATCCGAGCTAGCCACACGTTGGGCGTGGTGTTTGGTGCGGCGAGTAACGCAAGGGGTAATGACAGGCATACAGACAAAGCGGTACCTGCGATCGACATGGCCAACGTATCGACCAGTGGCCTGATCCAATGTCGCCAACGACCAAAGTCTGGCGGCACCATTTCTGAGGCCAGCTGTGCGATCGCTGGGCCGCCTTCGATGAAACGCGTCAGGTCAAATACGCCACAGAGCCAAAGTGCAATAACGCACACCGCGATGACAACCAGCACGAGCTTGAGTTGACGTCGTTGTGCGCCTTGCGCGCCGTTCAAAAGTGCAGCGTATTGCGGGTTGACTGAGTGCATAACTTTGCTAGATGTACCGACTGCGTGTTAGAAAACGGCTGCGTGTTAAGTCATCAATGCGTGTGCGAGACTTACTTCATTTTGCCTAGGTCAAGCTGCAGGATTTTTGCGGTTTCGCGCAACACATCGTAGGCTTTGTCGTCGGTTGCCACAAAACCTTCAACGCGAAATGACTTCAATACCTCTTTGTCTTTCAAGTTCAAAAAGGCCTCGCGGATGGACTGCTTGAGTGCTGGCGCCAAGTTGCCTTGCATCACGATTGGATAATTTGGAATCGCGTCTGACAAAGCGAGTTGCACGATTTTGCTAGGATCAATCGAGTTTTTGGCGACTAAGGTGTCATAGATTGGCTTTGATAAGGCCCCTGCTGGCACTTGCCCAGCTTGCACGGCACGTGCGACGGCGTCATGCGTGCCTAAAAAGACGGGCTTGTAATCTTTGTCGCCATCTAACTGCGCAGTCTTTAGCAGATAGGCGCGCGGCGCCAAATGGCTAGAGGTTGAGGCTTGGTCGCCGAAGGCGAAGGGCTTGCCCTTGATGTCTGCCAAGGTTTTAACTGTACCCGTTGCACCAGCAATGATGATCGAATTATAGGTGGGAGCACCGCGTTCAACACCCACAGCAAAGGGCTCAATTTCAGTGGCGCGTGATTTTGCCAACACATAAGAAAATGGTCCGAAGTACGCCACCTCGATACGACCAAAGCGCATCGCTTCGATCATGGATGAGTAGTCCGTTGTGACGATGATCTCAATTTTTTTCTTGAGTGTGGTCTCTAAGTAGGCTTTCAAAGGCTCGGCGTTTTGTATCAAGGTGGCCGCGTTCTCATCGGGCAGCAGTGCGACGCGAAGCGTTGCAGGATCACGCCCCTGCGCCAAGGCCTGATTGGCCATCAGACAAAAGAAAACAACACCTGCAGAAATAAATGAACGACGGCTCATCATTAGACCTCGATTGGGGATGATTGTTGAAAATACGTTGGATGCTGCTCAGCGCTGGCGGCGCTTGCCTCAGCATTTGTGTGATGTTGGTATAACTCTTTAACGTGGCGCTCAGAGAGTGCTTGGGGCGGGCCATCAAATACGACGGTTCCGTGTTTCAGGCCGATAATTCGGTCGGCAAACTGCCGAGCAAAATCAACTTGATGCAGGCTGATCACTGCCGTCAAGCCGTCAGACTTACAGATATCGTGCAACAACTGAAGCAGCCTCAGCGAAGTGTTGGGATCAAGGCTGGCAATGGGTTCATCGGCCAGCAACAGTCGTGGCTGTTGGATTAACGCCCGAGCCATTCCTACACGCTGCTGCTGCCCGCCCGACAGCTGATCGGCACGCGCTAAGGCGCGCTCCAGTAAACCGACGCGATCGATCACGGCCAAGGCTTGTTCTTTCTCTGAGCGTGTCCAGGGGTAAAACATTCGCCAACCCGAGTGGTGACCCAGTCGCCCAAGCAGCACGTTGTTCAGTACACTTAAGCGGCCGATTAAATGATGCTGTTGAAAAATCATGCCGGTTTGGCGGCGATGGCGTTGTAGAGTCGAAGGATCCGCAATGTCACCCAAGCCAGCGACTGTGACGCTTCCGGCCGTTGGTTTGACCAGACCATTTAACGATCTTAAAAGCGTTGATTTACCGGCGCCAGAGGTGCCCAACAAGACCACAACAGATCCCTGAGCAATGTCTAGACTGGTGCTTTTTAGTGCCTTTAGATTGTTTTTGTAGGTGACTTCTAAAGCGTTGGTGCAAATCACTGAATCTGAAGGCATTGAAAAGCTATTGGAAGGGGTTATTTCACGGTTCATATCTTTGTTTGGACTCGCTTGACTTGTCATTGGTTCTGACGATGCTTTGTCGCCAAATTTCTATTAGTCTGAGCGAGCGTTTAACTTTGACCCTAGATGCCCTTATCGTTGGTATTATGATGTCTTGAAATGGCATTTGTGTGACAAGGTGGGCGTTGCGGTCAAGCAGTCGCCTAGGTCAATCGAGTGCCATTGGCCTGTTGGCTCTAAGAAACTTTTAAAAAGAGACCCCTGATGAACTTGACCCCCGCTCAATTGGCGCAGTTTGATAAAGACGGCTACCTGTTTTTCCCGGGTTTATTCACCCCTGAAGAAACCAAAACCTTGAACGCTGCAGTGCCAGAGCTTTACAGCCGGCGTGAAGCCTTCAATGTGCGTGAAAAAGGTAGCGATGCGGTGCGCACCAACTTTGCGGCGCACATGTATAGCGAGCCCTTTGCCAAGCTGGGGCGTCACCCGCGCATGATCAAGCCAGTTGAAGAACTGTTTGGCGAAAAGCTTTACATGCATCAGTTCAAGATCAACGGCAAGATGGCGTTTGAAGGTGATGTCTGGCAGTGGCATCAAGATTACGGGACCTGGTTGAATGACGACATGATGCCCACCGAGGGCGCGATGAACATTGCAGTTTTCTTGGATGACGTGAACCCCTTTAACGGCCCCTTGATGTTCATCCCCGGTAGTCATAAAAAGGGTGTGATCGAGGCCAAGCACGATCTCACCACGACGAGTTATCCACTCTGGACAGTTGATAACGGGCTGATCACACAGTTGGTCGCCCGTGCGGGTGATAAAAATGGCGGCATCGTCAGCCCAACGGGCCCAGCGGGTTCAATGATTTTGTTTCATAGCTGTTTGGTGCATGCCTCGGCCAGCAACCTGTCGCCCTGGAACCGCAACGCGGTCTACTTAAGCCTCTGTGCGGTCTCGAATCATATTCGCCGTCATAAGCGCCCTGAATTCATTGCCCATCGCGACTTCACACCAATTGAATGCTTGCCCGATGACTGCCTGACCAAGTCCTATCCGATCGACTTGCCCTGGGGTAAAGGCATGCCCGCGAGTGCACTCGAAACTTCACTTGAAGAAGTGCGGGTGGTTGCATGAGTTTGCATGCAAAGCTGTTAGAGCGTGCCGCGGCCAACCGCCCAATTCGCATTGGTTTAATCGGGGCCGGAAAATTCGGTTCGATGTATCTGTCGCAAATCCCGCGCACACCTGGTGTGCATTTGGTCGGGATTGCAGATTTGTCTCCGACGGCTGCGCGCACCAATCTTGCGCGCGTTGGTTGGGAGCCAGAGCGCCTGAATGCCAAGTCGCTGGATGACGCCGCTAAAAACGGCACCACGTTTATTTCTGAAGACTGGCAAGCCTTGGTGCGTCATCCTGCGGTGGATGTGGTGGTTGAATGCACCGGCTCACCGATGCATGCTGTTGACCACATCCTTGAAGCATTTGCGTATAAAAAGCACGTGGTCAACGTGACCGTTGAAGCGGATGCGTTTTGTGGCCCTTTACTGGGTTCGCACGCTTTGGCCGCCGGCGTAGTCTACTCACTGGCCTTTGGCGACCAACCTGCCTTGATTTGCGATCTCGTTGACTGGGCGCGTACTTGCGGCTTTCCGGTCGTGGCCGCAGGCCGTGGTCATAAATGGTTGCCGCATTTCTCAGAGTCGACGCCCGAGACCGTTTGGGGCTTTTATGGCTTAACCCCCGAGCAGGCCGAGCGTGGCGGATTGAATCCAAAAATGTTCAATAGCTTTTTAGATGGCTCTAAGCCATCGATTGAAAGCACAGCCGTTTCGAACGCAACGGGCTTGGGTGTGCCATCGAATGGGTTGCTCTATCCGCCTGCCAGTGTTGAAGATATCCCGTTTGTGACAAGACCCATCAGCGAAGGGGGCGTGCTTGAGCGCAAGGGTATGGTTGAAGTGATCTCTAGTCTTGAAAAAGATGGCCGTGTGATTCCGTACGACATCCGCATGGGCGTTTGGGTGACGGTCGAAGCCGAGACCGACTACATCAAGAATTGCTTCGAAGAGTACAACGCACACACTGATCCAACGGGGCGTTACTTCACGTTGTACAAGCGCTGGCATCTGATTGGGCTCGAAGTTGGCATGAGCGTCGCCAGCGTGGCCTTACGCGGCGAGGCCACTGGTGTTGCCACCGGCTGGAATGCTGACGTGGTGGCCACTGCTAAACGTGACTTAAAGCCTGGCGATATGCTCGATGGCGAGGGTGGCTACACCGTATGGGGTAAATTGTTGCCCGCTTCAACCTCTAAACGGATGGGTGGCTTGCCGCTTGGGATGGCACACAACGTCAAGGTTTTGCGCGCTGTCGCAAAAGGGCAGAGCTTGTGCTGGGATGACGTGCAAATGGATCCCAATACGGCGGCCTTTAAGATCAGGCGCGAGATGGAATCTGCTTATACGTTTTGAGTCGTGGGTGATATTTCATGAACCAGTCAACTAGTGATGCACGACAGCCTCAACCCGAGCACGTCGCTGATTGTTTATTTTGTGATGCGCAGCTCACGGACCGCGCACGTATTGTTGAAGAGAATGAACTTGCGTACGCGACGCGCGATGCGTATCCCGTGACGTCGTTTCATACCTTGTTTATTCCAAAACGACACACTATTGATTATTTTGGTTTAACCGAGGCTGAGGTCGCTGCCATTCATGCCCTGATTCATTCGCAAAAAAAAATAATTGATGCGCTTGATCCGACCATCGGCGGCTACAACATCGGTATGAATTGTGGCGAAATCGCGGGGCAATCGGTCTGGCACTGCCATGTGCATTTGATCCCAAGGCGCTTGGGTGACACAGAGTTTCCGAAAGGGGGCGTCAGGCACGTCATCCCCTGGAAAGGGCGTTACGTCGATCCAAACAGCTGATCAACTGGCCAATCGATCAGCGCTGGTTTCTCATCTTCGGGTAAGAAGAATTAATCTGAAACAAACGCACCGTGTTGCTTGGGTGCAAGGCCTTGAGCGGTAACCCGAGGCTGCTTGTTCACGACTTGTGACTCTATTACACCGTAAAGTCATCGATCTGTATAATATTATTTAGATATAGATCTATCTGTTTTACAGATATTACGTTCGATTGCTTGAGGCTTGTAAATGGAACTCAGACAGCTTCGTTACTTTTTAGCGATTGCCGAACATGGCACGTTTTCAAAAGCGGCCAGCAAAGTGTTTGTGGCGCAGTCTGCGCTCAGTCATCAGTTGGCTCAGCTTGAAGATGAACTCGGTGCGCGCTTATTTGTGCGGTCTCGTCTTGGGGTAGGGCTCACTGAGGCGGGCGTGGTCTTTCACGCCTATGCGACCTCGATCTTGCGACAAGTCGAAGATGCTGCCTCAAGCGTGGCTGGGCTCACCGATTCGCCGGCAGGTAAAGTGGTGTTTGGCATACCGCACAGTGCTTCGCAGGCATTGGCTTTGCCTTTATTGAAAGCCGTTCGCCAAGAGTTACCTAAGGTGCAGCTTGAACTGACAGAAGAGTTAACGGGCAACTTAACCCGTCAGCTGCTGGCCGGCTCACTACACATGGCGATCTTGTTTGATGACGGCACGCTGGATGACTTTATTTCAGAGCCCTTGGTCTCTGAGAAGATGTCGCTGATC
>JBAWWV010000190.1:0-7289 GCA_037146575.1 Alcaligenaceae bacterium
GCTGATTTGTTTGTTGACAGTACGCATTTTGTTGAAAATATTGAGTTGATACCCACGGCGCTTGGTGACCCGCTGTTGAGCAACGCTGTGCCGCCGACGCTTCCTAATCAAATGATTTTGACGGCAATGGCAGCACAACGCTTAGGCGTCAAGCCAGGCGATGTGGTTCGACTAAATATTTCGCGCCAGTTAAACAAAGTGAACGAACGTGCTCAAATGCGCATGCAGGTTCAGGCGATATTACCTGCCGATATCTTTGGGCGTGCAGCGGCTTTTGTCACCTTACCGTTACTGGTCGCGCTCGAAGACTTTCGTGATGGCTTTCAAGCGCCTTTACTGAGTATCGCGCAGGGCGAGGCCCCACGCACGCGCCAACATTTTGCTCGCGCAAGAATATACGCCAGCGAGATCGAGCAAGTCGAGGCCTTGGCCTCGTTATTAACGGCTCAGCGCATTGAAACGAGCAGTCGCTTAGCTGAAATTAAGACTGTTCAGCAGATTGATCGTGTATTAAGCATTGTGTTTAATGTGATTGCTTGGGCTGCCGTGTTGGGCTGCGCGGCTTCGATGATTGGTGGATTAATGGCCAATATTGATCGCAAGCGTAAGGATTTAGCGTTGCTCCGTTTGTTTGGTTACGGACGCGAAGCGATGCTCGGTTATGTTGTGATGCAAGCGACGACGTTAACAGCGCTGGGGTTTGGTCTAGGTTGTCTGTTGTACGGCTTGGGCAGTTTGTTGTTTGATCAGCTCTTGGGCGTGACCTTAAGCACCGGGCGATTTGTCTGTCGACTCGAGCCCATCCACTTAGCCTTTGCGCTTGGTGCGACGTTACTCGTCAGTCTGTGCGTGTCACTCAGCGGCGGTATCTTAGCCACAAAAATTGAACCTGCAGAGAGTTTAAGAGATGTATAAAACGTTGAAGACCGTTGTGATCACGAGCCTTTTGCTGCTAGGCACTCAGCCAAGCCTGGCGGCACCCTGGGAAACAAAGTTTTTTAATCCTAAACCTGCAGACGGCGACGTCATTTTGCCAATGCCTTGCGAAGGCTCGATGGTCTTTAGAAAGATACATGTGCCTCTGGACAAACCACTTGACGATCTTAAAGTGATGCTGGGGTCTGAGTCAGGGGATTTGCGTTACCTTGAACAGGCTCACTTTGCGTTTATCGCTGGTAGCTTCACCACGGATAAGCCTGCGCCTGGTCGCTATTACTTGATGGCAAAGTACGAACTCACCGAGCTTCAATATCAAGCGGTCATCGCCGATACCTGTCCGAAGCCCGTCATGAAATTCATGAGCCCGCAAGTGTCAGTGAGCTGGTTTGAGGCGATGCAATTTAGTGACAAGTACAACGTATGGTTAAGAAAAAATGCGCTCGACTCATTGCCCAAAGAAGATAAAGTACCAGGCTTTGTGCGCTTGCCGACAGAAGTTGAATGGGAGTTCGCGGCACGCGGTGGCCACGCAATGTCAACCACCGACTTTCGTGCCACGATGTATCCAATGGCCGATGGCATGAACAAGCACGTGTGGTTTGCAGGGTCGCAATCGGCTAACGGTAAGTTACAAGTGGCTGGCTTGTTACAACCGAATTCGCTTGGCCTACATGACATGCTGGGTAATGCCGATGAGATGATGTTTGAATCATTTCGGCTCAATAAGCTAGATCGTTTTCACGGGCAGGCGGGTGGTTATATCGTGCGCGGCGGTAACTACACGACACCAGAGGCTGATATGCGAACCTCGTGGCGACAAGAGCAAACCTACTACCGTGGCGCTGAGCCCAACCGTTTAAAAACCAGTGGTATTCGCTTAGCGTTGGTGGCTCCATCGTTAACCTCGCTTGATCGGGGCAAGGCGATCGAGGCAAGTTGGGAGAAATTGGGGGCTAGCAGCGAGAGCCCGCCAAGCTCTGGCTCGGCGGCCGTAAGCACAACTCAGGCTCCAGCCCCCACGACCGTTGAGCGCTTGGGTTCGTTGCTCAGCGGCCTGACGGATGATAAGCTCAAGAAAGAACTAGAAACAGTGAGAACCGAGTTACGCGCAAGCAACCAAATGCGCGACGAACAACGAAGCCTGGCGATTCGGTCTGCCTTGCAACAAGGTGCGTTTGCGTGTTCGTTGTTAAAGCGTGAGGCTGATTTTTATGAGCCGGTTGCAAAAATATATGAACGAGATTGCTCAAAAACAGAGGCGCTTGATGAGTCAGCACGTGGACGTTGCACCAAACTCAAAAGTGCCAACGATGACCGTAAACGTGCGTTGGATCTTGTTGTGAACATTTATTCGGACGGAATCATCCAAGCCGCGACCATCTACACCGCGGCTATGATCACGCCAGAAGTCAACATCGAAAAGCAACAACTCGAAGCGCGCAAGAGCAATTTACATTTATATCTTAGTACCTACTGGACGCATCTAAGTGGTTACTTGCGAACGCGGCAGGTGACTCAAGGCGACTGGATTGCTGGTTGTCGCGCGGTACCGAATTAAGAGTTTTTAAATCTTAGTTGTTGATGGTTTACGTAACGATTGATTGAGGGCTGTTTGTTCAATTAGGTTGTTCTTGATCTGCCAAGCTGTATTCAAATTCTTGTGCAGTATTCATTGATTTATTGATTTATTCATTCATTTAGGAGAAGTCGATGTTGAGTTATTTTGCTATGCGTACCCGAACCTTGATTGTGACACTGGTCTGTGGTGTCTTGCTTGCTGGCTGCCAAAATATGGGTGGTGGCGGAGTTGACCCACGTTTAACGAGCGGTGATGAAGCTCAGTTTTTTAGTAAGTCAGGTCTTCAAGCCTGTGCTGCGGGTGCTGTAGCAGGTGTACTTGCCTGTGCAGTCAGTAATGCCGGTAATAAAGGTGCCTGCATGGCGATCGCGGCGGTTGCTGGCTGTGGCGTCGGTGCCGGAGCCAACTACTTGCTTGATTCTCGCCGCGCAAAATATTCTAACAATGAACAGCGGATTGACTCATTTATTGAAGACGTCAAAAGCGACAATCAAAAGTTGCAAACGCGAATTCAAAGTATTAGCGTCGTTTTAAAAGAGAACGAACAAACGCTTAAGACTATGCAGCAACAATTAGCGAGTAAACAAATTGATCAAAAGAAAGCAAAAGACCAGCTCGATCAGATCAATGCAAACAAAGCCTATCTAGAAAAACAGCTGGCCGATATCAACGCACGCATTGATGGCTATCAGGAGATTATTGAAAAAGAGAAAGCGTCTGGGGCGCAGACAAGCAAGCTGCAGACACAGCTCGCACAGTTATCAAAAACCCGCGATGCGATGAAAACTGATCTTGACGTGGCGTACGGCTTGGCACCTTCGATCAAGGTAGCGGGCTAGGCTACTGATCAATGACCATTTCAATCGCTGCGTTCGCGTGGCGATTGGGTCGCACATTTTAAAAGGAATTGTATGAAACTGCGTTCAATATTGACGCCATTGTTGCTCTGTTCGGTGACGCTTTTAGTAGGTTGTGCGGTAGACAAGGCTGGCTGCGATCCACGAGCTTTGCGCGATGCGGGATTGCTCACTAAGATGAATTGTGATTTTTCTGGGTCGTACGATGCGCGTGCTGCCGATAAAAATGCCCAACTACAAGCTGAGCAAAAAAATAATGAATTACTTCAACAAGCTCTGGCTGACTTGAGTAAAAAGAATGACCTCACTGCGGCAGATGTCACTGCCCGTCGCAGTCAGATTGCAGGTATGAACCGCAGCGTGGCTGCCTACTTGGCGCAGATCAAGAATTCAAATCCAAACAATGTGGCATTGCAGGCGCGAGTCGCCAAGGCAACCGCTCAACTGAACGCGTTAAATAGCACACCAATATCGTCTTCGCCTGCTTCTGAGCAAGCACTGTTGGGACAAATTGAAAAGGTGCAAAAAGAGATTCAATCACTCGGCGCTGATTATGCAATTTTAAGCAAATAAGTCAGTCAGCCAATGATTCGTATCACGCAGCGTGCGTTTGATCTGAAAACTGCAGGGCAGTTAGAGTCGTTGCACGCCTCGTTCTTACGAATCATTGCCAATCGGGTGCCACCAAGCGTGGCGGCTCTGTACGCAACGCCCAAAGCAGCGACTGACGGTACCGTGCAGTGGTCGACTCAACTGACTGGTCAACCGACTCCTTATACGAGCTTACCCGTTGCTGAGGCTGGCCGCGTCAAAACGTTGCTGTTTGAACGGCTCTCTGCGCTTAGGCAGTACGCTGGCGCGCTTGCTGCACAGGCGGGTCACGATGTTACGGCGGTTGAACTGCTCAGACACGCGAGTGCCGAGCCGCCGCTTGACGCAATTTACTCAGTTAACGGGCAACCCGTTTTGCTATATTGGGATCGTGCTCTGCCCCTTGATCCTAAACGTCAAAGACTGGCAGCACCGCCTGTGCCGATCGCGACGGCCGCTACCGGTATGGCGGCTGCACGATTGACTACACGATTGCGCTGGTTGTTAGCGATCTTGCTCTTGTTGCTTGTTCTATTTTTGTTGTGGTGGTTTTTTTGTCCAAGATCCTGGCGAGTGTTACCGCCTAGTCAAACGTTAATGCCCGGTGCAGGGGTCTTGGCTACGCCCGTTGCGAGCCAACTGTCGCCGCCGGTTACGCCACCACCACCACCTGACAAGCCCGCCGAACCGGAGGTTATGCCAGAACCGTTGGCCCTACGTAAGCCCGTTGATCCACCGGTGCTGCCAGAGGTTCCGGTGCCGCCGTTGGTTGAAGTGCCAGAGCCCGAGGCAGAGCTCTTGCGCCAGCCAGCCCCTCTGGTCGAACCTCCCAAGCTCGCACCGGTTGTCGTGCCACCTAAGGTAGAAGCGCCACCCAAACCGCCAGTACCCAAAGTCATCACGGTTGAGAATGCCAAGTTGGTATGCCCAGAAGATCGTCCGCCGGCGCTAGCACCCGAATTAATCGTGGTGTTTGATGCCTCTGGGTCGATGAGCATCAACATCAATGCGACGCAACAAGAAGAGGCCTGGTTGAACCATATTCAAAGTCTACCAGCGGGCACAAGGCTCAGCCCAAGTGATCAGCAAAAGTTTGTGCGTTTGCGTAAAGAGCCAACGCGGATCATGTCGGCAAAACAATCTACGATTCAGTTGCTACAACGTTTACCCAAGGACATCGGTACTGGCTTGGTCGTTGTCGACGATTGCCCAACCGCACGCAACTTGGGGCGCTATGCCCCGGGGCAACGTAGCCAAATGATTGGTCAATTAAGCCAGCTTTCACCCAACCGGGGCACACCATTGGCCGATGGCTTGCATCAGGCAGGCGAGCTCGCCGACGGTGTGACGCGCGAGTCAACGATTCTGTTGGTGTCAGATGGCGCTGAAAGCTGCCGCAACGGTGGAGATGTCTGTTACGTTGCTCGCAACCTTAAAAGTCAAAAACCTCATCTCAAGGTCAATGTGATCGACATTGGAGGTGCCGGAGGTGCAAACTGTGCCGCCGAAATCACCGGTGGTAAGGTCTACACAGTCACGAGTGTCAAAGATTTGACGATTGGTCTTGACCGAGCCGCCCAAGACACGCTTGGGCCGGCTCAATGCAACAAATGAATGATTCGCTAAAAAATAAGCGACGCGCGCTTTAGTTCAAAAACCTTCACTTCATGCTTTACTTTAAACCTTCAGCCGCTAACGCCGCCTGAACCGCCGGGTCAGCGCTCATACGTTGAAAATGCGCCTCAAGGTTTGGCATGCCTGCTAAGTCTACATTTTTAGCTTTAGCCCAGCGTGTCGTGACATAAAGATAAGCGTCAGCCACTGAGCGCCCGTCAGACAGCCAATTACGACCGGCCAGGTGCTTGTCAGCCACTGCATACAGATCGCGCACTCGATTGATTGCACCAGCCGCGAGTTCGTCTTGGGCAGGTTTTTCTGCCATCAGGCGCGCGGCGCCAAAGATCATTGTGTACGTTTTGTGAATGTCAGAGTTACACAGGCCTAACCAGCGACGTGCCTCAGAGCGTGCTTTGAGTGAATCACCACCAAGCAACTTAGCTTCTGGATTTTTTTCGGCCAGATACTCAAGAATGGCGATATTTTGCGTCAAGGTAAACCCGTCGTCATCGATCGCAGGTACCGCACCTAACGGGCTGATGTTGATATAGGGCGCAACCTTTAAGGCGTCGCGTGCGACCGAAATATATTCAAAGGGTTTACCAATCCAGTTCAGAGCAATGTGATCAACCAGTGAACAGGCACCAGGGAGTCCGTAGAGTTTCATCGTTATTCCTTTTTGACTTAGATAAGAGATCGAGCAAAATATTCAGTTAACTAAAACTTATTACCACGCAATTTGGGATTAGGGGTTAGAGCTAACAATGCAACATCGAGCAATCATGCGTTAAGCGACTGCCCGTAGATTCAAAATTTACCAGATTGATAGTCTTGCACCGCCTGTTCGATCTCGGCACGGGTGTTCATTACAAAAGGGCCGTATTGCACCACCGGCTCGCCAATCGGTGCGGCAGCCAGCACCAAAAACCGCGTATCCGACTCAAGGCTGTTGACTTGCACGCTCGCACCAGCGCCCAAGACAGCAAGGTGCCGCGCGCTCACCCGCTCGTCGCCTACCATCGCTTCACCTTCATACACATAGACAAAGGCAGTATGACCTGAAGCGATGGGCGCAAGAAACTGCCCGTGGGCACCCATGTGCACATCCAGCATTAACGGGGCGGTGGTCATCCCTTGAAGCGGGCCAGCAATTGGATCAAGCCCATTGCTGAACGTACCTGCAATCACTTTGACGGTACCCGAACCATCTAACAAATCCACCACAGGCATGGTGGGCGAGGGGATGTCGCGATATGCAGGTAGGCACATTTTTTCGCCCGAAGGCAAATTGATCCACAACTGAAAACCATGCATGCGACCCTCAGTTTGTTGAGGCATCTCAGAGTGGATCACCCCACGACCGGCGGTCATCCATTGCACGTCGCCTGGCCCCAGATCGCCTCGGTTACCCATATGATCCTGATGCAACATGCGGCCATCTAACATGTAGGTGACGGTTTCGAAGCCACGGTGCGGATGGTCAGGAAACCCGCCAATGTAGTCTGAGGCCTCATCGGTTGCGAACTCGTCGAGCATTAAAAACGGGTCAAGGTTCAGTTCGGGCGAATATGAGTAAACCCGCAACAGTTTGACCCCAGCGCCATCGTGGGTGGGGCGTCCGGGAAGTACTTGCTCGACCTGGCGTATGTCGGCTGGTGCAGAAGGGTACGTCATTTAGGATTTCCTGATAATAACTAGGCCACAGT
>JBAWWV010000191.1:0-7265 GCA_037146575.1 Alcaligenaceae bacterium
TCGACTTCGACCGAAAGACCGCGCTGCGCAAATACTTGTCGTAGGCCTTCGGTTTGACGCTGGGTATACACCATCAAAGGTGAACCTCCTTCCATCCAGACGCTTTTGTAGCGCGGCACCAGCTTGCGCGGCCGTGCCATCAAAATCGGACCATTCAAGATCGGCCACCAGAGCAACTTGGGGATTTCAATGACGCGCGGATCGGACAAAAATTCGCGCAAATACCTGCGGATTGCCGGCGCGGTGGGTTCGTCAGGCGTACCAAGGTTGACAAGAATGACCCCAACGCCGCCGGTTTTAAAGGGCTTGGGCCAGGGGATAAAGCGGGAGGCGCGATCAAGATCACGCTTAGGTTCAGGCCAAAAACGCATTGCTGTTAACGCTCGTGAGGGTGGTGGCTAAGCGCGCTTGAAAGCAGGCGCGCCGTAATATCGACGATGGGGATCACACGCTCATAGGCCATCCGGGTGGGGCCAATCACGCCTAGCGTGCCGATCACATGGCCATCAATGCTGTAAGGGGCGGTGACAACAGATAAATCTTCAGTGGGTACCAACTGCGAATCGCCACCAATATAAATCTGCACGCCTTGGGCCTGGCTCGAGACTTCGAGCAATTGCAACAGATCTGTTTTTTTCTCAAACATTGAAAAGGTTTTGCGCAAGCGATCCATGTCAGACGCCAGCTCGTTGACATCCAGTAACTTGCGCTCGCCCGAAATCACCATGGTTTCGACCTCGTCGGCGGCCTGCGACCCGGCCTCGACGGCGGCTTGCATCAGACGCGACATATCGATTTGCAATCGTGCCAAATCATGCGCCAGAGTTTGCCGGACGGCGGCAAACGACTTGCCAGCAAAATTATGATTAAAAAAGTTGGCCGCTTCAATTAACGAGGTAGCGGTGTAGTCGCGCGGGGTCAGCAAAATGCGGTTTTGCACATCGCCATCAGGCGTCACAATAATCAGCAAGATCCGTTTTTCAGAGAGCCGGATGAACTCAATCTGGTGAAATACCTGAGCCCGGCGCGGTGATAACACCACACCCGCAAACTGACTCAGGCTGGATAGCATCGCGGCTGCGGCCTGCACAGCACGAGCGGGGTCAGAGCCGGTTTGCAAGTCGCGCACGGTCGACACCGGATGCAAATCAACCGGTTGAGCCGTGAGCATGGTGTCCACAAACACCCGATAGCCACGCGGGGTTGGCACGCGGCCCGCCGAAGTGTGGGGGCTATGAATGAGGCCGAGTTCTTCAAGGTCGGCCATCACGTTGCGGATGGTCGCCGGAGACAATTCAAACATTTTTGAGAGCGTACGCGAGCCGACCGGCTGGCCATCGTCTATATAACGTTCAATAAGCGCTTTAAGCAGCGCGCGCGCACGATCATCCATCATTGCCCTATTTTACCTTTGTCGACCCTATAATCGGTTAGATTTTCGCGGATTATGAAACCTATGCATTTTCCTATTATTGCTCTAGTTGGTCGCTACCAAGATTCGGGCCTGCACGCGCCGCTACGCGCCTTGGCAAAGCTATTGGTGCAACAGGGATCTCAGGTCTTAGTCGAGGCGGACACGGCTCGGCAAACGGGTGTGACCGAGTACCCGGCCGCCAGCTTTGCAGAGATTGGACAACAGGCCAACCTTGCCATTGTGATGGGGGGCGACGGCACGATGTTAGGGGCAGCGCGCCATTTGGCGCCCTTTGACGTGCCCGTGGTCGGGATCAATCATGGCCGCCTGGGGTTTATTACTGATATCCCTTTGCAACATTCAACTGCAGCACTCACTGATTTATTGCAAGGCCGCTACGAAACCGAGACGCGCATGCTGCTTAGCGCCACGGTTTGGCGCGGCACCGAGCAAATGTTTTCCGCAACCGCACTCAACGATGTGGTGCTCAACCGCTCTGGGCGCGGTGGCATGATTGAGGTGCGCGTTGAGGTAAACGACACCTACATGTACACCCAGCGGGCCGATGGCTTGATTGTCGCCACCCCAACTGGCTCAACCGCCTATGCCTTATCTTCGGCGGGCCCAATTTTGCACCCTGAGGTCAGCGCCATCGTCCTGGTACCCGTGGCCCCGCAAACACTATCAAACCGCCCAATTGTGATCCCGGCCGACGGGGTGTTGAACATGACACTGACGGCAATGGGTCGCAGCGAAGGGGGTGCAAGCGTGCACTTTGATATGCAAACTTGGTCTGACCTGATGCCGGGCGACCGTATTGTGGTGCAGCGTGCCCCACACAATATTCGGTTTTTGCACCCTGCAGGCTACAGCTTTTTTTCGACCCTGCGTCGCAAACTCGACTGGAACCGAATGCCCCGCTCGGGCACTGAGGTCGAATAGCCCATGCTACGTGGCTTACACATCCGAGACTTCGTCATCGTCACTGAAGCCGATATTAGTTTTGAGGCTGGGTTTACCGTTTTTTCAGGTGAAACAGGAGCAGGCAAATCCATTTTGATTGACGCGTTAGCACTGGCGCTAGGCGAACGCGCTGACTCATCGGTGCTGCGAGAAGGGGCCAGCCGAGCTGAAATCAGCGCGGTGTTTGAAACCCCTGACTCGCTCACAGCCTGGCTAACCGAACATGATTTACATGCCGATCACGAACTGGTGTTGCGCCGCGTGATTGACGCTCAGGGGCGCAGCCGAGCCTATGTCAATGGCTCGGTTGTCACGATCACGCAACTGCGCGAAATTGGTGAGCAGCTCATCGACATACATGGTCAACACGCCCATCAAAGCTTGTTGCGCAGCGACAACCAACGCGAATTACTTGATGCACATGGCAACCTACAAGCCTTGCGTCAAACAACCTCGCAGGCCTTTAAGGCCTGGCGCAACGTCGAAAAGCAACTAGCCTTATCTGAACAAGATGCGAGCAGCTTAGCGCAAGCGCGTGAGCGACTTGAATGGCAAACCGGCGAGCTTGCGCGTTTGTCACTTGGGGCCACCGAGTGGGCCGATATTTCAGCTGAGCACACCCGCTTGGCGAATGGACAGTCGCTGTTGGATGGCGCGGCGCAGACACTCGCCTCACTGGATGAAGATGAGGCCTCGGTGCAGCAGCAGTTAGGTGCAGCGGTACAACGTATTGGCCAGTTATTGCGTCATGACGCACATTTAAAAACAGTCTATGACGCACTTGATTCTGCCCGTATCGCGGTCGGCGAAGCTGTGTCTGATCTCAATGATTATGTGTCACGTGCCGAACTCGATCCGGCCCGGTTGGCTGTGCTCGATAACAGGCTACGTGCAATTTTTGAATTGGCGCGCAAATTCAAGACCGAACCCGACGACCTTTACGCCTTAGAGCAGACACTCAAAGCCGAACTCGAAGCGCTGCAGTCCTCAAGCGATATTCAAGCTTTGCGGGCCCAGTGTGTAGAGCGACGCGTAGAGTACGAGGCTGCAGCCAAAGCGCTGTCTGGGGCACGCACCAAAGCTGCGACTGATCTTGGCAAACACGTCAGCAAGGCAATGCAAACGCTGGCCATGGAAGGCGGACAATTCAGTATCGCCATGCACGCTTGCGCACCCGCAAGCCACGGACAAGATCAAGTTGAATTTTTAGTGGCCGGCCATGCTGGTAGCACCCCGCGCCCATTAGCAAAGGTGGCGTCTGGCGGCGAACTCGCCCGCATTTCACTCGCCCTCTCGGTCATCGCTAGCCGCGCAGCACGCGTGCCAACGCTGATTTTTGATGAAGTCGATAGTGGCATTGGCGGCGCCGTCGCCGAAGTGGTGGGTAATTTGCTACGAGAACTCGGTGCACGGCATCAGGTGCTGTGCGTCACACACTTGCCTCAGGTCGCTGCGCGTGGGCAACACCACTTTCAAGTCAGCAAGCAAAACCTAAAAGGTAAAACGCAATCGACGATTGCTTTACTGCAACCGCCAGAACGCATCGAAGAGGTTGCCCGCATGTTGGGTGGTATCAAAATTACCAGCACCACGCGCGAACACGCTAAAGAATTATTAGTTTCGTAATCGCCATCCGACTTTGATCCCGTGCGCTTTTAGCTTGAGTCAGGGAGCTAACGCCCCCCACCGTGGCAGGTGGTACAAACCCCATACAACACCATCGCGTGGCTTTCTAAAATAAAACCATTGTCGCGCGCAACTTTCTGTTGCCGTTTTTCGATATCAGTGTCGGTAAATTCGGCTACCTTGCCGCAATGCGTGCAAATCAAATGATCGTGATGATCGCCATCATTGAGCTCAAAAACTGCCTTGCCGCCGTCAAACTGGCTGCGCGCCAAGATGCCCGCCTGCTCAAACTGCGTGAGTACTCGGTATACCGTGGCCAAGCCGATATCGATACTCTCACCAATTAAGGCGCGATAGACGTCTTCGGCGCTTAAGTGACGGGCCCCCGATTTACGAAAAATATCAAGTATTTTAAGACGTGGAAACGTCGCTTTTAAGCCCACGTTTTTTAGGCCGTTCGGGTCGTTTTCGGTGTACATGGACAATTCCTCGTTTTGGTCCTAAATCCCTGCGCGTTTTTGACGAAATCACTAAAAAAACCGCAAGATGGTGTGAGAGACCAACGTTTGACCGCGTAAACCTTTATGATAACGTCTTTGGTTGTCTATCCGATAGAGGTTCGCAGTGGTCAAGTTTCATACTCTCGCTTTGCACCTGCGCACAGGCTTGGCGCTCGCCTTGCTGGTGGCAGCAACTACCGGTTGCACCTCCAATCGCTGGGGCTTTCCGTATAAGGTCAGCGTCCAACAAGGCAACTGGATCACCAAAGACCAAGTGAGCCTGCTGCGCGCCGGCATGACGCGCGAACAAGTGCGCTTTGCCTTGGGTACACCAATGCTGACAAGCGCCCTGCACAGTAACCGCTGGGACTACCCCTACTTTTATCGCACAGGTTCTGGCAAGATCGAAGAGCGCACGCTCACGATTTTCTTTGACGGGGCCCAGCTAGAGAGCTGGCGCGGCGAAGAGCAGCCCGAACTTCAACCGTTTCAGCTGGCGCGCGAAGAAGTTCGTACCGTCATACGTGAAGACAAGCAAATTAAACTGAATGAAGAGCGCTTGAACAACGACGGTGCGCCTGCCTTTCAACTCATCCCTGGGGTCGACATCAACCAAATGCAAACGGGTAATGCCCCTCTGAGCGATCCACAGGCCTTACCTGGCGCGCCCGACGATGCGCCAATTCAGCTGCGTTAATCAACGATTTTAGGTGTGCGCAACATGATGCGAATTGCAATTGCTGGGGCCAGTGGCCGCATGGGCCGCATGCTGATTGAATCAGTCTCGCAGTCAACCGATCTGAGGCTGACTGCAGCCCTGGATGTGGCCGGTTCACCCATGCTTGGTCAAGACGCCTGCGCCTTCTTGGGCAAACCGAGTGGCGTGCTCATCACAGAGCAACTGTCCGTGCTGAAAGGCGCTGACTGCCTGATCGACTTCACCCGTCCCGAAGGCTCGCTGCTGCACTTGGCAGCCTGCACACAGTACGGGGTCAATATGGTGATTGGTACCACGGGGTTTGACGAGGCTGGCAAAGCCGCGATCACCGAGGCTGCAAAAACAATCGGTGTGGTGTTTGCTCCGAACATGAGCGTTGGCGTCAATGCAACACTTAAATTATTAGACATGGCTGCGCGTATTCTCAACTCAGGCTACGACGTCGAAGTCTTTGAAGCACACCATCACCATAAAGTTGATGCCCCTTCGGGTACAGCACTCAAAATGGGCGAAACGGTGGCGCAGGCATGGGGCAAGCCCCTCGATGACATCGCCACCTGGACACGCGAGGGTCACACCGGGCCTCGCGAGGCGGGCACGATCGGGTTTTCAGTGGTGCGCGGCGGTGATATCGTCGGCGACCATACCGTTTATTTTTGCGGCATCGGTGAGCGCATCGAGATCACACACCGCTCAAGCAGTCGGGCCGGCTACGCCGAAGGCAGTTTACGTGCGGCGCGTTTTTTGAAAGACAAAAAAGCGGGCTTGTTCGACATGCAGACTGTTCTTGGTCTGTAGGCGGCTCGGGCCCGAGCAAAGCGACTCGTTGGACGTGGTGAGCCATAAGCGCTCGCTAGTCTCCTGACCGTCAGCTAAATGAGCACTGGCTCAATTTCTAGCAACACACCAAACGTTTTTTCGACAGCCTGACTAATGGTGCTTGCTAACGCGAGTAGCTCTGCTGCGTGAGCACCACCATAATTGACGAGCACCAAGGCCTGTTGCGCATGCACCCCGACTGCGCCTGACCGCTGGCCCTTGAAGCCACAATGTTCAATGAGCCAACCAGCAGCCAGCTTACAGCCGCCATCTTTTTGTGGATAAGCGACAAGCTTATTAAAGCGAGCTTGCAGCGCTTGCTGTTGTGCCGCGGATACCACTGGATTTTTAAAAAAGCTGCCGGCATTGCCCAGTACTGCCGGGTCTGGCAATTTGCGGCGACGAATCTCGCAGACGGCGTCTAGTACGGCCTGGGCTGTCACGGCCTGCGAACCCAGTGCAAGCTGCGGATGACTCGCTAGATCAGGATAAGTGAGCACGGGTTGCCAAGCCTTAGGCAAGGCAAAGCGCACCGAAACGATCAACCATTCACCCTGCCTGGCACGTTTAAACAAACTATCGCGGTAGCCGAACTCGCACTCTGAGCACGACAGCGTCACAAATCTTTGTTCGGCGACCTGCCAGGCGGTCACCGACTCAATACGCTCACACAACTCAACACCATAGGCACCGATATTTTGTACCGGAGCGCCCCCCACCGTGCCCGGAATCAGCCCAAGGTTTTCTAGACCCCACCAACCACGTGCTGTGGCGGTGACAACCCAGTCGTGCCAATTTTCGCCGGCGGCTACATCGACCAACCAGTGATCGGCCGTGCTTTGAACAAGCTCGATACCTTTGAGCGCAACACGCACCACTAACTGGGACAGCACGCTGGGCAAAATCACATTACTGCCCCCGCCCAACACCACAAACTCGGGTGCATTAACAAGTTGACGACCCAGTTCAGACATCTGCTCGAGGCGACTCAGTACCACCACGTTTTCGGCGTGGCACTGCAACCCCAAGGTGTTACACGACGACAAGTCTTGCGCCTGCGCGATCAACGAATGTTGCCCCTTTTGTAAGAATCGATTTGACATGGTGGGGTATAGGTATGCTATAGTCGCTGACGTTGTGAATGATACAGCAGTACCCAAGCGGGAGTAGCTCAGTTGGTAGAGCGCAACCTTGCCAAGGTTGAGGTCGAGAGTTCGAGACTCTT
>JBAWWV010000192.1:0-7239 GCA_037146575.1 Alcaligenaceae bacterium
GCACCGAGCTGGTGCTTGGGCCGTTTCAGGGTAAGCCGGCTTGCCTGCGTATTGCGCTTAATCGTGGCGTGTGCGGCAAGGCGGCCACGACTGGTCAAACGCAACTCGTGCCTGATGTGCACGCGTTTCCGGGTCATATCGCGTGCGATGCGGCTTCGCGTTCTGAGTTAGTGGTGCCTTTGCTGCACCAAGGTAAGCTGCTTGGTGTGTGGGATGTTGATAGCCCTGTACTGAATCGTTTTGATGCCATCGACCAAAATGGCATGCAAGCCTTGTGTAAAATTTTTCTTTCTTCACTGTTGCCGGAATAGACTCGCTCATGAGCACACCCAACGCGTTAGACTTTGATTATGTCATCGTAGGTGCAGGCTCAGCCGGTTGCCTGCTGGCCAATCGCTTGTCGGCTGACCCCTCCAAACGAGTCTTGCTACTTGAAGCAGGCGGGCCCGACAATTGGCACTGGATCCACATCCCAGTGGGCTATTTGTATTGCATCGGCAACCCACGCACCGACTGGTGTTACAAAACCAAAGCCGATCCAGGTTTAAATGGGCGCCAACTCGGTTACCCGCGCGGGCGCGTACTGGGTGGTTGCTCATCGATTAACGGCATGATTTACATGCGTGGCCAACGCGCCGACTACGATGGTTGGGCCGCGCTCGGTAATGCGGGCTGGGGTTGGGATGACTTATTGCCTTTGTACAAGGGCATGGAAAATCACCATCGCGGCGAGTCCGAGTTTCATGGTGCCGGCGGCGAATGGAATGTTGAACGCGTGCGCTTGTCGTGGGAGATTCTCGATTCGTTTCGCGAGGCGGCAGCGCAGGCAGGGATTCAACCTATTAACGACTTTAACGCGGGTGATAACGAGGGCAGTGATTACTTCGAAGTGAACCAGCGCGAAGGCTGGCGCTGGAACACCTCTAAAGCTTTTTTGCGCCCCATCAAACAGCGCCGCAATCTCACCGTGTTGACGCATGCTCACACCACGCGGCTGGTGTTTGAAGGTCAGCGTGTGACGGGTGTTGAGTTTCTCAAAGATGGCCATAAGCAAATTGCACACGCGCACACAGAGGTGGTGATGGCCGCCGGTTCAATCGGTACACCGCAAATCATGCAGGCCTCGGGCTTGGGCGCAACGAGTTTGCTCGCGCCCTTAGGGATCCAAACCGTACGCGAGCTGCCTGGTGTTGGTCAAAACTTGCAAGACCATTTGCAATTGCGCATGATCTATCGCGTAGAGGGTACGCGTACCTTAAATACCATCGTGAATTCTTTGTGGGGTAAAGCGATGATTGGGCTTGAGTACGCCTTAACGCGACGCGGCCCCATGAGTATGGCGCCTTCGCAATTAGGTGTGTTTGCCAAGTCAGATCCGCAACAAACACGCGCCAACGTTGAATATCACGTGCAGCCGTTATCGCTTGAAAGGTTTGGCGAACCTTTGCATAGTTTTCCGGCGTTTACTGCTTCGATTTGTAACGTGCGCCCGACCAGTCGCGGTCACGTCAATATCGTTTCACCTGATACCAAGCAGTCGCCCGAAATCTTGTGCAATTATTTATCAACCGCTGAAGACCGTCGCGTGGCCGCTGATAGCATTCGCTTAACGCGCCGCATCGTGGGGCAGTCTGCCTTGGCACGCTTTAATCCTCAAGAAATCAAGCCGGGCCTCACCGACGATAGCGAAGAGTCGCTCGCGCGCGCAGCAGGCGAAATCGGCACGACGATTTTTCATCCGGTGGGTACCTGCAAAATGGGTCGGGACGCGATGGCCGTGGTGGATGCGAACTTGCGTGTGCATGGGGTGCAAGGCCTGCGGGTGGCTGATGCCTCGATCATGCCAACCATTACGTCGGGCAATACGAATTCGCCAACCCTAGTGATTGCAGAGAAGGCCGCAAAAATGATGCTGAGTGGTGCGTAGTGCTCTAAGATTTTTATCGACGGCAAACTCTAATGGTTCACACCCGGGCGTGACGGTTTAGGATTTGCGTCTGCGCCTAGCGCGCCAAGATTTCTACCGGCTCTAGCAGTGATTTAATTTCGCAATCCACCTCTGGCGCCTTGCGCTCAAGTACAACAAAATCGCCGTGCTGTTGAGCCAACAAGGGGTGATGCCAGGTGCCCGGATGAAAGCTCACGCCGCACGAGCCATCTAACCAAAAGGCAGCCAGGCTCGACTCAAGGGGTTGTGTGCCTTGAAACGCGGGGTCGCCTAAGGCAACCAACGCCACAAAGGGCACGCCAGAAAGCGGGATAAACGACTGGCTGCCTAAGACATGACGCTCAAGTTCGCGCGCCACAAACGGCAAAGGGTTTGCTCGCGCACGATACAAGTTCAAACTCGCCTGGCCGCCGGCCTGTGCCAGATCTGGGTCAGGGAGGGCAATCTTCTCGCTGGTGCCTGCGTTGATAAACAGCCCGCTCGAGACGGCGCCACCCAAAACAGCACCGTAGGGGGCAAAGGCGGTCGTGCTTAGAGCTTGTGTGATCAGTGTGCGCATGCTTGCCTCGGGCCAAAGTTGCTTCTGGCCAGCATCATTGCTTCAGGCCAGAATCATTCAGAAACTATTGAGTGACAATTCTTACACATAATCGATCGTAAAGAGCTTTCATTCGGGCAACCCACTACGGTATAGTCCTTGATAACCCTTGAAGTATTTCTCGGCGATTTTTCTTTTGCTAGCTTTAAAAGGTACCGCATGAACATGCCTCATTCAATCCAAATTATCGCAACCCTTTTGTTTGCGGTAGCCATTGTGCATACGTTTTCGGTACCGGTGTTTGCGCGCTTAGCGCATAAGCAAGGCCCGCACGCAGGCCTGTGGCATTTTTTGTCTGAAGTTGAGGCGGTGTTTGGTATGTGGGCGTTTGTGTTGTTGGTCGTGATGGCGCTGATTGCCGGTGTGCCCACCATGGTCAATTACGTCGACACGACCAACTTTACTGAGCCGTTATTCGTGTTTGCCATCATGGTGGTGGCTGCAAGTCGCCCTATTCTTGAACTGGTCGGTGGCGTTGTGCGTACGATTGCCCGAATGATCCCGTTGTCGCGACACCTAACGACGTATTTTGTGGTGCTGACAGTCGTGCCGCTGTCGGGGTCATTAATTACCGAGCCAGCAGCCATGACCTTAGCCGCGCTGTTACTGCGCGATGCTTACTTTAAGCGCCCTGGCCATAGTGCCTTTAAATACATGACGCTTGGTGTGTTGTTTGTGAACATCTCGATTGGTGGCGTGTTAAGCGCTTATGCAGCCCCGCCTGTGCTGATGGTGGCACAAACGTTTGGCTGGGATTCTACCTACATGCTGACACACTTCGGTTGGCGCGCTGTCTTGGCCGTGTCTTTTAACGCTCTTATTTTGACCATCATTAATCGTAAAGCGTTGGCCAGTGGCGTGGTTGAAACACATCGCGGTGTCACGCAAGATGCCCCCGTAAATGTGCCGCCATTAACTATTTTGATCCACATTGCGTTCTTGGTTGGTATCGTTGTCTTTGCTCACCACCCTGCGGTCTTTATGGGGCTACTAGTGTTATTCATCGGCTTTTGCCACGCTTATAAGCGCTTTCAGTCGCCTTCGATGCTTAAAGAAGGCTTGATGGTTGGCTTCTTTTTGGCCGGCCTGGTGCTGTTGGGTACTTTGCAAAAGTGGTGGTTGCAAGATTTATTGGGTAGCCTGTCGCCCATCGTTTTGTTTTGGGGGGCAACAGCACTCACGGCGATTACCGATAACGCGGCCTTAACGTATCTGGGTTCGTTGGTCGAGGGCACCTCTGAGGCCTGGCGCTATATGTTGGTGGCAGGCGCTGTCACGGGCGGTGGTTTGACTGTGATTGCCAATGCCCCCAATCCCGCCGGATTTTCGATTTTGAAATCAACCTTTGATAACGAAACGATTGCACCGGGGCCCTTATTTATTGCAGCCTTAGGCCCCACACTTGTAGCTGCCGCGCTGTTTTTGTATTAGTGTTTAACCTTGTTCATGCGCCTAGCAACAGGTGCATGACTCGTTGCATGAATTTGCGAATAAAGAGTTTCGATCCTTGCCCCTCAGCCCTTTGTCAGAGCACCCATCATGTCAGATCTCGCCTTCTCTACCCTTACCGAACTCGCGCAGGGTTTGCGCAACAAACAATTTAGCTCTGAAGAGCTTGCGCGCGAGTATTTAGCGCGAATCGATAAGGCCAATCAAGAGCTGCACGCCTATGTCAGCGTCGACTCAGACAGCGTGCTGGCTCAGGCCCGCGCCGCGGATGTCCGCCGTGCCTCGGGCTATAGCTTAAGTGTTTTAGATGGCGTGCCGATCGCCGTAAAAGATTTGTGTGACATCGAAGGGCAAATCACTACGGGTGGCTCGCAAGATTGGGTGACACGTCGTAGCCCCACCACTTGCACTGCGGTCGAGCGTCTGCTGCGTGCGGGCATGATTAACTTGGGCAAAACTCATATGGTTGAGTTTGCCTTTGGCGGTTGGGGCACTAACCCAGTGATGGGCACCCCCAAAAATCCTTGGGATCTAACCACCCATCGCATACCGGGCGGGTCTTCAAGTGGCTCTGGCGTGGCAGTTGCTGCAGCTTTAGCGCCGGCCGCGTTAGGCTCAGACACCGGTGGCTCGGTCCGTATCCCCGCCTCGCTGAATGGCATTACAGCGCTCAAAACCACTCGCGGCTTGATTAGTTTGCATGGCGCGCTGGCGCTGTCGGGCACGTTGGATTCGATCGGCCCCATGACCCGCGATATGCAAGACTCTGCCATCCTCACCGAGCTGATGGCCGGCGCTGATCCGCTTGATCCAACAAGCTGTGGTCACCCATTGTTTCAGTGGCAGGCCCCGCCCGCGGGCGCCAAGCCTTTGCAAGGTATCCGTATTGCGATGGTCCCTGAGGGGCAATACCCTGTTCCAGTCGGTGCTGATATCAAGCGCATTCTTGAAGATACGCGACGCGTGCTGATTGAGCTTGGCGCGCAGATGGTGGACAAACCGTTTCCGTTCGACTTCAAAGATATGATGGTGCGTAATGGCTACATCACAGCGGCTGAGGCCTATGCGATTCATCGTGCCTATATCGATGATGCCGCCCGCCCGTTTGGCGAGTTTGTGCGCAAGCGCGTGCAGTCAGGGCGCAATATTTCTGCAGCTGATTACGTCGACGCTATGGCCGACCATCGTCGAACCATCGCCGCTTGGACAAACTGGATGAGTAACGTTGATGCGCTGCTTTCACCTTGTGTGCCGATGGGGGCGTGTCCGCTGACCGAGGTCAACGAGTCAAAAACCCCTACCTCTGCCTTCACCCGCGCAGGGAATTACACCGGTGCCACAGGGGTATCGTTACCAGCTGGCTTTGCCGATAACGGCATGCCCGTTGGTATGCAACTGCTGGGCAAGCCGTTCGATGATGCCACCATGGTCAAGATCGGGATTGCGTTTCAACGCGTGACGAAGTTTCATCTGGCACGTCCAGATCTTAAAAAATTGGGTCTTTAGACGAGGGTAAGTCTTCTTTGGGCGAGGACAGCAGCGCTGCCCTAGCTATTTGCATTTTGAACCCCGGCATAGAAAACATTACTTAGCCATCGCGGTCGACAACCGGCCCGAAAACGCTCGAAAAGGCCTTAAAGCAGGTTTATTCGGCCCCGTGAGGCTGCTTTGCCGTCATAAGGGTCGAGTTTTGCAAAAAAACCGTTAAAATCAAAGGCTTTCCTTTTGGTTTCCGTTTTTTCCTCTGATCCAGTATTCAAGAAGTTTATCGTGCCAATTTACGCTTACAAATGCTCAGCCTGTGATCACGCTGAAGACAAACTGCAAAAAATGTCTGACGCACCCCTCACGGTGTGCCCACAGTGCGGTCAGTCAACGTATTCAAAACAGGTCACCGCTGCCGGCTTTCAATTAAAAGGCTCGGGGTGGTATGTCACCGATTTTCGTAGCAACGGTAGTGGCGGCGCTAAAACAAGCGAAGCTGCTGTGCCGGTGGCGGGTTCTGAGGCGGCTGCGGGTTCTTCGGGTGGTGCCGGCGGTGATGCCAAGGCTGCCCCGGGTGGCGATGCTAAAGCATCGGGTTCGGGCGACTCCTCCGCCAATAAATCTGGCTCGTCGTCAGAAAGCTCGGGCAGCAAGTCTTCAGAGGCAGGCTCAGGCGGCTCGTCTGGCAACAGCTCCAGTTCCGCCCCTGCTAGTCGCTCAGGTGCAGCAAGCTCGGGCAACAGCGGCGCCTCGGCCTCTTCGGGTGGGTCGTCAAGCAACTCAGCTGGTAAAACTTGAGCTTTACACTGATTACGTAGCGGCCTGCGGGCCGTCCTTAACAACTGTCAACCGCAAGCGTCAACGCTTACGTTAACCGCCTCGACTCGTGGCAACAAAGATGGCTTTTTTGAGCCCCACATGCGATTTTTAAAAAAATACTTCATTACCGGTTTACTGATCTGGGTGCCCGTCGTCATCACGGTCTGGGTGCTCGGCCTAGTGGTCAACACGCTCGAAAGCGTGGTGCCAGCGTTTTTGTCGCCAAATGCTTTGTTTGGCTTCGATATCCCTGGCTTTAGGGTTGCGTTAGTGCTGGTCGTGCTGCTTGCCACGGGCATGTTTGCCGCCAATTTCTTGGGTCGTGGCATCTTAAAGTATTCAGAAAAAGTGCTGGGCCGCATCCCACTGGTCAGGTCAATTTATCAGTCGGTCAAACAAGTCAGTGACACTTTGCTTGCGCCTAATGGTCAGGCTTTCAGGCAAGCTGTCTTGGTGCAGTACCCACGCGCGGGCTGTTACACCGTTGCCCTGTTGACTGGCGCCCCCAGCGGCGAAGTGGCCGAGCACTTGCAGGCCGATTACGTCAGTGTGTATGTGCCCACCACGCCAAATCCAACCTCTGGTTTCTTTTTAATCATGTTGCGCAGCGAGGTTGTGCCGCTCAACATGTCGGTTGATGCTGCGCTGAAGTACATCGTATCGATGGGGGTGGTTGCTCCGCCCGCGGGTCCGATACTCAACGCCGTCGATGCTGCCGCTCAAAGTGCTGCTATACAAGGTGCTGCGATACCAGGTGCATCAGCTCAAGCTCAACTCAGTACAGTGGATGCTGTTAGCCAAACAGTCGCCCCACCTCCTGCTTTATCCAGTGGGGACGTCAACGTCTCCACCACGTCTTCTCGTTCGTCCGATTAATTTTTATTGTCAGATCTGTTTGTCAGATCTTTTGGAGTTTGCATGCGTACCTGCTACACCGGCC
>JBAWWV010000193.1:0-7189 GCA_037146575.1 Alcaligenaceae bacterium
GATCTGGCCCGCGCCTTGGCTGACAATTGACAGCCGCCCCCCGACCAAAAGGGGGTGTAAGCCTACCGCTAAACCTGTGGGTCGAACAAACCCGTCGAGAGGTAGCGGTCGCCACGATCACAAACAATGAAGGCGATGGTCGCATTGCGAGCCGTTTCAGCCACTCGCAAGGCCGCCACCAAGGCGCCTGCTGCTGACACGCCGGCGCAGATCCCTTCTTCGGATGCCCGGCGTCAGGCAATGTTCTAAGCGTCTTTTTGCTCAATCGACTCAAACTGATCCACCAGCTTTGGGTCATAAATTGCAGGCAGGTACGCCTCGGGCCATTTCCGGATACCGGCAATCTGCGAACCTTCGGCAGGCTGAGCACCAACGATAGTTATAGCCGGATTTTTTAATCTTAAGTAACGACTGACACCCATGATCGTACCCGTGGTACCCATGGCGCTGACAAAGTGAGTGATTTCACCACCAGTGTGATCCCAAAGCTCGGGACCCGTCGTCTTGAAGTGTGCCAAGGGGTTGTCTGGATTCGAAAACTGGTCAAGCACCTTGCCCTTGCCTTGCGCTTGCATATTAGTGGCAAGATCGCGCGCAAACTCCATGCCGCCACCGCTCGCAGGGGTCAGGATGAGTTCAGCTCCGTAAGCTGCCATTGACGCGCGGCGCTCAACCGAAAGGTTATCGGGCATGATCAAAATCATCTTGTACCCGCGCATTGCGGCAGCCATCGCCAGCGCAATACCTGTATTGCCGCTTGTCGCTTCAATTAAGGTGTCGCCCGGCTTGATTTCACCACGGGCCTCTGCCCCCAAAATCATAGCCAACGCTGGACGGTCTTTGACGGACCCCGCGGGATTGTTCCCCTCAAGTTTACCGAGCACAATATTGCCGCGTTCTTGCGCGATCTTTGAGGGTAGTCGCTGCAAGCGCACAAGTGGTGTGTTACCCACGGCTTGTTCAACGCTTGGATATGTTTTCACTGCAGCCTCCGAAACACCTCGCCTTCACAGGGCGAGGGGTGCATCAAAGCACTGATCATACCAAAGACACGACGCACCGCAGGCAGCAACCTTGGGGAACCTTTCAATGCGGCGGCGCAGGCTCAATGAGTGGTGTCGCAACGCCAACAGGCGATGCAACACGGCTGCGCGTACTCTGTGAAGAAGCACCCTGTGAAGGCGCCCCCCGCACCCTACCCGCCGATACTCCAGAGGCCTGCCCGGCCTCCGGCACCCGCAAGCCAGCGGTCTGTAAGGCCTGTAACCGCTTGGCGCCAATACCGCGCACTCGGTCTGATAAATCTTCAAGCGACTCAAAAGGGCCTGCACGGTTACGTTCTTGCACAATAATCTGCGCGGTACGCGGTCCGACGCCGCGCAACCCTTTGAGTTGCTCGGCAGTCGCCGTATTCAAGTCAAGTGCCTGAACTGATAACCCCACACCCACTCCAGCCAACATCGCCGCCACGCTCGCTCGTCGCGCTAAACGATCACGCGTTTGATGAGCAAACGGAAATGCCCAGCGTCCAGAGGAACGCAAGGCCTGTTTGTGTGGAGCATCTGGGGGTGGGTCAGACGCCAAAGGGACTGCAACGGTCGAGTCAAGAAAAGGGTTCATGGTCGCCTCTCAAAAGGATGACGCGAACCAGCGCTTGGCCAAGTGCAGCCAACACTGTCGCGACGTCATCTTGAGGTGTTTCTTGCCGCGCTTGGAGCAAACGGCAAGGCAATATCCACTCGTAGTTCGACGCCTATGCAAAACACGCATCGCGAATTCGCACAACGAGGATATGGCTCTTATTGTCTCGCTACAGCAATGTTCGGATTATTGAGCGCCAGCACTCGCCTCGTGTAGCGCGCGGACATACTCAGCCACGCCTGTTTGCACGTCGCGCATCTCAGCTTTGTACCCTGCGGCACGCAGCGCAGAAATATCAGCCTGCGTGTAGCTTTGATAACGACCTTTCAAGTCTTCAGGAAACGCCACGTAGCGAAGCGAACCGTGCCGTACGAGTTCTTCAAGCGACATGGGCGCTTGGCCTCGAAGTGTGCGCATAGTGTTCACGACCGTGCTGGCTACATCGTTGAAAGGCTGCGCCCGACCGGTTCCACAATTAAAAATCCCAGACACTTTGGGATGATCTAGAAAGTGCAAATTTACATCCACCACGTCGTGCACTGAGATGAAGTCGCGTAGTTGCCCGCCATCGGCATAACCATCCCAGCCGCCGAATAAACGCACATGACCCTCATCGATAAACTGGTTCATGTTGTGAAACGCCACCGAAGCCATACGCCCTTTGTGCTGCTCTTGCGGGCCATACACATTGAAATAGCGTAAACCAACGACTTGCGCAGTGAGAGAACCGAGACGTGCGCGCAGCACTTGGTCGAATAGAAATTTTGAATAGCCGTAGACATTCAGCGGCTTTTCGTTTTCAAGCGACTCGGCGTAGTGCGGCCCTGCGCCATAGACAGCGGCCGAAGACGCGTACATCAGCGGGACTTTATGTGTCTGACAATACTCAAACAACTCGAGCGTGACACGATAGTTGTTATCCATCATGAACTGCCCATTACGCTCGGTTGTATCCGAACAGGCACCTTGATGAAACACCGCGCGCACACCAGGTAAGAACCCATCACTTACGCCTCGACGAAATTCGTCTTTGTGCAGGTAATCACTAATTTTCCCACCCACCAGATTGACGAATTTATCTCCGTCCGTCAGGTCATCGACCGCAAGAATATTGGTAATGCCACGGCGATTTAAGCCGCGAATGATGTTGCTGCCAATAAAGCCAGCCGCGCCCGTGACAACAATCATGCAAGTTCTCCGGCAGTTACTGTAGAGGTTCCTAGTTTACCCACGACGATTCCGCCAGCACGATTGGCCCAGCGCATCGCCTCGGGCCAATCCACCCCGACTGCACGCATCACCGCGAGCGTTGCGAGCACAGTATCGCCTGCACCAGACACATCAAATACCTCGTGCGCCTGAGCATCGACATGATCACTGCCATTTGCGGTGAAGAGGGTCATACCTTGCTCTGAGCGGGTCACTAACAAAGCCTCGAGTTCGAGTTGATCGCGCAAACCTTGCGCGCGTTCTGCCAAATCCGTCTCGCTCGACCAATGCCCGACCGCCTGCTGCATTTCGCCTCGATTGGGGGTCACCAGGGTAGCGCCTCGGTAGCGCTGATAGTCACTGCCCTTAGGGTCAACCAACACCGCAATGCCTTGCATACGCGCCAGGGTAATCAAAGCCTCAACGTGCGCCAGTGCCCCTTTAGCGTAATCAGAAAAAACAACTACGTCGTGCTCAGCGAACAAAGGTGCTACCTGTGCCTGTAAAGTATCGAGCAACTGTGCAGTAGGTTTTTCTTCAAAATCGATACGTAACATTTGCTGTTGACGCGCCAGCACACGCATTTTAAGCGTCGTAGGATGTGCGGCATCGGCAATCAAGTGCGCAGTCACTCCGACCTCTGCCAGCAACTCGCGCACCTTGGTCGCGGCCTCGTCAATACCAACCAAACCGACCAAGGTCACTTTAGCGCCCAAGGCCACAGCATTGCGCGCGACGTTGGCCGCCCCGCCCAGGCGGTCTTCGCGACGGGCCACATGCACCACCGGCACAGGTGCCTCGGGCGAGATGCGCTCGACCTCACCAAACCAGTAACGGTCAAGCATCACGTCGCCTACCACCAATACACGGGCACGGGCGACAGCGTCTTTAGGAAATGTCTTCATTCCAGTTCTTCCATCCGGCGTGGTTTGTAGGTTTCCCACGCATTACAACCTGGGCACTGCCAATAATAACGCCGTGCCTGAAACCCACAACTGCGGCAGGTATAGCGGTCAAGACGTTGGCTATGCTGATTAATCAAACGGCGCAACAAGGCCAAATCAGCACCTGGAATCGGGCTTTCGACTTGCGTTTGGTTGGCCGCCGCGTATGCCAACTCAGCCTCAAGCAAGCGGTCAAGACCTAGCAGAGAGGGATGCGCTTGCAGCGCCTGACGCGCAAACGCCCAAGCCACGTCCACCCCCTGCTGGGTTCGCAGCGCACGAAAGACAACGTTAAACAAATCAAGGGATGGGTATTTTTCGTGATGCGACAGCAACAATGCCAGGCCTTGAATGGATTCTTGTGTCTGAGAAAAATTATGCAACAACTGTTCGGCGATCAGCCCAGCAAATTCGGGCGACTGTTCGAGCACGCTTTGAAAATACTGCCGTTCTAATAACGTTTGCTGGGCAGAGCCTGCGATCGAAGCGTGAATCATGGCTACGCGGACGCTAGCAGCTGAACCCGAACCTGCGCCGCTCGCATTTGCGGCGCGTTCGGCTTGTTTCAATGCCTCTTGCGCTTGCTCAACTAAAGGAGGCTTGGTCGCAAGCGCCACTTGAGCCTGCTCGCAATGGTAGTGCACCAACTGCGGCACGGGTTCGTCTACCAATTTTCGAAGGCTTTCAACAGCTTGAATCGCACGAGCCCAGTCGTGCTCAGATTCGTAAATACGAATTAACGCGCGCAACGCTGCCAGAGCAAAGCTCGTATCTTTCAGCACCGTAAAGGCCTCTTCGGCCCGATCAAGCATGCCCGCTTTCAGATAATCTTGGGCCAGTTCGTGCTGGGCGTGCTCGCGCTGACTAATGGGCAAATCTGCGCGCGACAATAAACTTTGATGCACGCGAATTGCGCGCTCCATTTCGCCACGTCGGCGAAACAAGCTACCTAAGGCAAAGTGAAGCTCGGTCGTTTCGGAATCAAGCTTAGCCACCTCAACAAAAGCGTCGATCGCCCGATCAGGCTCTTCGTTGAGCAAAAAATTTAAACCACGAAAATACGAATCAGGCAGATTACGCGTCTCGGACAAGATCTGACGAATATCAAAGCGCGCAGCCATCCACCCTAACGCAAACAGCAACGGGACAAAAATCAGCCACCAAGACTCAAAATCCACGCGGTGTTCCTAAGATCAAATAAAGAAGGCGCAAGGGTTGCCAACACTTACGTAGCAAAAAGCTGTCTGCATCAAATCGGCGACAACGGCACTAAGGCATCAGGCGAAAGCTGCGTGGAAGCAGGAGGGCTCACCGCAGCCTGTATGCGCTCAAGTTCTTTTTTCAGGCGCATCACCTCACGACGGCGACGAATTGAAGCAGGCACCGTTAGCAGCAGCCCAAACAGCGTGCCAAGCACAAAGGTCGATAGCATCACCACAATCAGCGGCACACTTTGAACAGCCCACGTGCCATAAAACGTCACACCGACAGGGTCGGTGTTTTTTAAGGCAAACATTAAGACAGCAACAAAAACAATTAAGCGTAAAGCCCAGACAAGGTAGCGCATGGCTGATGCTCCAAAGTGCAAAAGTCGATTGTAAGCGTCCTGCCGTTGCGGTGCATAAAAAAACCGCCTTTCAGCGGTTTTTTTATTGAATCAATGCTCTGTTGAGCCCGCAGAATCGGTGCCAGAGGCACCGCCATTCAGGTCAACACGTTCGCGCAACTCTTTACCAGCCTTGAAGTGCGGCACCTGCTTACCAGGCACCAACACTTGCTCGCCCGACTTGGGATTGCGCCCCACGCGTGGTGCGCGTTCAGACAGCGAAAAACTGCCAAAACCACGGATCTCGATGCGCTGACCTTCAGCTAAAGCCTCGGTCATGGCATCGAGCACTGTTTTAACAGCGTAATCGGTATCACGAGCAGCCAGCTGTGTATAGCGGGCCGCCAGCGCAGCGATAAGTTCAGACTTAGTCACTGGGATTATTCAGTGTCACGTGCCTGATCGAGCTTGGCCTTGAGCAAGGCGCCCAAATTGGTTGTGCCCGACGATGCACTCGACTCTGAAATACGCTGCATGGATTCTGCCGTATCTGCCGTATCGCGCGCTTTGATCGACAACTGGATCTGACGTGTCTTACGATCAACGTTAATGATCATTGCTTCAATATTGTCGCCAGCCTTAATCGCAGTCGTTGCGTCTTCTACGCGGCCTGTCGAAATCTCAGACGCACGCAGATAACCTTCAACTTCGAGCGACAGAGTGACGATAGCGCCTTTTGCTTCGACAGACTTAACAGTGCCAGGAACAACAGCGCCTTTATCGTAAGTTGAAACGTAGTTGTTGAACGGATCACCTTCAAGCTGTTTCACGCCAAGCGAAATGCGCTCTTTGTCAGTATCGATACCCAACACGGTTGCATGAAGTTCGTCACCTTTTTTGAAGTTACGAACGGCTTCTTCACCGGTTTCAGTCCAAGACAAGTCAGATAGATGTACCAAGCCATCGATGCCGCCTGGCAAGCCAACAAACACGCCAAAGTCAGTAATTGACTTGATCGCGCCTGAAACTTTATCGCCACGCTTGAAGTTAGAGGCGAATTCTTCCCAAGGGTTTTGGCGGCATTGCTTCATGCCCAACGAAATACGGCGACGGTCTTCGTCGATTTCAAGAACCATGACTTCGACTTCTTCGCCCAAGGTCACAACCTTGCGTGGATCAACGTTTTTGTTGGTCCAATCCATTTCAGAAACGTGCACCAAGCCTTCAATACCGGCTTCGACTTCAACAAATGAGCCGTAGTCAGTGAGGTTGGTGACTTTACCGAACAGACGCGTGTGCTGTGGGTAGCGACGTGCGAGACCCACCCATGGATCTTCGCCCAGCTGCTTGACACCCAAAGATACGCGGCTTTTTTCTTGATCAAACTTAAGAACTTTTGCTTCGACTTCTTGACCAACGGCCAAGACTTCAGAGGGATGACGCACGCGACGCCATGCCATGTCAGTGATGTGCAACAGACCATCGATACCGCCCAAGTCAACGAACGCGCCGTAGTCGGTGATGTTTTTAACCACACCCTTAACGATCGAACCTTCTTGCAGATTTTCGAGCAGCTTCTGGCGATCTTCACCCATGCTGGCTTCGAGCACAGCACGACGCGATACCACCACGTTGTTACGCTTGCGATCGAGCTTGATGACCTTGAACTCCATGGTCTTGCCTTCGAACGGCGTTGTGTCTTTCACAGGACGCAGATCAACTAGCGAGCCTGGCAAGAAGGCACGGATGCCCGCGGTCATGACGGTCAGGCCGCCTTTGACTTTACCGGTGATTGTGCCGGTAACCAGTTCGTTTTTCTCGAGTGATTTTTCGAGTGACAGCCAGGCCG
>JBAWWV010000194.1:0-7167 GCA_037146575.1 Alcaligenaceae bacterium
GGTGCTACAGGTGCAACCGCTGCCCCGAGCGCGAGTGGCTCTGCTGGCTCGGCCTCAAGCGCGGGCTCAACGACTGGGGCGACCAGTCAAAGCACTCAAAATACGCTGGCACAATTGTGGTCAAAATTCAGTACCAGCGCAGTTGGGATCTTGACTGCAATCTTAGCCATTGGTGGCTTGTTGGTTGCCTGGCTGTTACGGAGTGCCAGCGCGCGTCGTGAACAGGCGGAGGTCGAAGGTAATGATTTTCCTGAGACGCTCGATCCGCAAGCGCGAACAGCACTTGATCAAAAGCTTCAAAGTATCGATCTCAATCTTGATACGACAAGTGCGACTGCAAAAATAGAGCCCTCACTCGTTAATCAGAGCGCAAGCCCCAAAGCTTGAGTCACCTTGTGCAAAATAGGGCAACCTCAGCAGGTTTGCGTTTGCCCATAAGCTGCCCGCATCAATGTCGCGTTTAGCACTCGGAATCGCGTATGACGGGCGCCCGTGGCAAGGTTGGCAAAAGCAACCAAACGGTCAAACGGTTCAAGATGCGCTAGAGCGCGCGTTGGCCGCGTTTGCTACCGTGCCAGTGCAAACCACTTGCGCTGGGCGTACCGACACTGCGGTGCCGCATTGGGTCAAGTGGTGCATTTTGATTGCGAGATTAGTCGCCCAGAAGAGTCGTGGGTGAGGGGCGTGAATGCACATCTTCCTGAATCGATTTCGGTGCAGTGGGCGCAAGATGTTAGCGATGATTTTCATGCGAGGTTCTCTGCCACCGCGCGTTCGTATACCTATGTGCTTTTGAACAGTCGGGTACGCCAACCCCTCTGGGCTGGCAGAGCTGGCTGGGTATTTCAGCCCTTAAACGTTTTGCTGATGTCACAAGCCGCTCGGTCCTTGTTAGGAGAGCACGACTTCAGCAGTTTTCGTTCTTCGCAGTGTCAAGCCAAATCCCCTGTACGCACGATCTCTGAGCTGAGTGTTGTGCAAAAAGGTAGCCTGATCATCGTGTCGTTACGCGGTAATGCTTTTTTGCATCACATGGTACGTAACATCATGGGAGCCCTGGTGCAAATCGGACAGGGTAGAGAGCCTGTCGAATATATGGCAAGTTTGTTAGCCATCAAAGACCGAACGCAAGGCGCACCAACGTTTGCACCAGACGGCCTATATCTGACCGAGGTGTCATACCCATCAGGATTGCTGGCGCAGCGTCAGGGTTTGGGGTTTGGTTTGCACGAACTCGGTCTAGAATGAGGCACGTTTCTAAAACTCACATTGTGTTAAGGCGTTCTGGGGTTTTGGCGCTTGCATTTTTGGATCGCTCGCGAACGTGTACCTGGTCTACGATTTCTTTTGATGTGTTGCTATGACTACAAGCCTGCATTTTTCACGCACTCGGATCAAAATTTGCGGTCTAACACGCGCTCAAGATGTGCGTGTTTGCGCCCACAGCGGAGCCGACGCGTTGGGGTTTGTTTTTTATCCGCCAAGCAAACGCTTTGTCAGTGCTGAGCACGCAGCAGAACTGTGTGCTGACTTGCCGGCCTTTGTCAGCACGGTCGCACTCTTTGTTAACCCCGACACAGAGGCTGTGAAAGGCGTTATTCACACCTTGCGGCCAAGCTTGTTGCAGTTTCACGGCGACGAAACCCCCAGCTTTTGCGCCTCGTTTGGTGTACCTTACTTGAAGGCTTTCAGAGTGGGTGGCCCTGGACTTGATACCCCAGCGAACGTAGCAAAAACGTGTCAGGCCTTTGCCCATGCGGCAGGATGGTTGTTTGATAGCTACACGCCTGCCTTTGGCGGTAGTGGCCAAGGGTTTGATCTCACTTTGTTGTCAGAGGTCTCAAGCACGCGCGTGACAACACGGCCAATGATTTTGTCGGGTGGCTTAAATGACCAAAATGTTCATGCCGCCTTACACACCCTCAAGCCTTGGGCCGTTGATGTGAGTAGTGGCGTCGAAGATAGCCCCGGCATAAAGTCTGCCCAAAAGATCCACGAATTCGTGCGGGCGGTTCAACAAGCAAGTGCCTAGTTAGCTCTTTGACAGCTCGTAGCGAAAACCGATACAATAGCGGTCTTTACAGGCGGTTAGCTCAGCTGGTTAGAGCGCCACGTTGACATCGTGGAGGTCGTTGGTTCGATTCCAATACCGCCTACCAAAATATTTTAGGCTCTACCCCGATTTATTTGGGCGTGAGCAGTTTCCAGGCTCTACTCCATCAGGGGTGGGGCCTTTTTGTTGCGCGCAACTCCATGTTCAGCGGTGTGGCCTTTTTATTTATCGCGACCCCTCGAACGAAGATACTCAAAAAACCACAGACGGGTAAAATCGGTCAAGTTAAGTTGGGGCTGCCGTGCGAACTGTCCGGAAATCCGTTGAACAATCTTTTTAAAAACAAACACAACTTGTTGCCTTGGTGTTGGCTGGTGCTGGCGGCATGTTTGCTGCTCGGTCTTGTGTGGCAAGCTCCTCCCCGTCACATCGTGATCGAGGCTGGGCCTAAAGGCGGTTTTTTTGATTCAACCGCTTTATTGCTGAAAGAGCGTTTAGAGTCGCGAGGGGTTAGTGTCGCGATTATCAACAGCGAGAGTACCCTCGGCATCATCGGTAATGTCAACCAGTCAGGCGGCAAGGTTGATATTGGTTTCATTGCGCATGAGGTGAAAGCAGGTCAATATCCCAACGTGAAGTCGCTCGGGTCCGTCATCATGGATCCTTTATTTATGTTTGCACGTCGTGATCTTGAGCTGCAAAGCCCGGCTGATTTTATTGATTTGAAATTGGGGGTCGGACCTAAAAATACCGGTGGCCGGTTATTGACTGACATCATTCTTGATGAGTATGGCATTACTCCAGAGTCATCGACGTATATTGAGTTGTCGCTTCGCGCGATGGCAAACGCTTTACGCGATGGCGAGATCGATGTCGGTTTTTTTCTACAGCCCACCACTAACAAAATAGTGTCTGAGATCGGAGCCTTGGGGTTCGCAAACCTGGTGCCTGTCAACCATGCTTCTGCGCTAGTAAAAAAATACGGTTACTTGCATCACTTAGTGATCGAACGCGGTTCATTTTCGTTGCTTAACAACTTACCTTCTGCGAACGTCAATATGGTCGGGATACCAGCGACCGTTGTTGCAAAGAAGGATTTGCATCCGGGGATCGTTGTGTTGGTGAGCCTTGCGCTCAAAGACGCTTATCGCCCACCCACTCTGGTCTCGGCCAGAGCAAGTTTTCCCTCAATGAACTATGAGTTTGATCTTGATGCAGACGTCGAAGCTGATCAGATTTACAAGCATAGTCCCGGTTATGTTCCTTTTTTGTATCGTGTTCTCAATTTTTGGATTGCCGGTTTGTTAGACAAATCAGCACTGTTCTTAAGCTTTTTGTTGAGCGCCTATTTCTTTCTTTACTACTTAGGGTTTCCTCGTGCTTACGATTATTGGAAGCTTGGGATGATGTCGCGCTACACGCGTCGGCTTGAGGCTTTACTTGAGGCGGCGCGCACTAGGGCTTTAACCGACAAAGAGGCTCAGGAGTTTCTCAAAATCGAGCGTTACCTTGATCCAAAAGCCAAGGCATCGCAAAATGCCGCGCGTCTTCTCGCTGAGATCAAATCCTGTTTGTAATAGCCCGCACTCTGTTTGCAGTTACCCGTTTCATTTTGCCAACGAGTCAGCCTCAATATTTAATTTCAAGATCGACGAATCGTCACTGCACATGAGAATTCTATTCTGTACGAAGAAAGATGTATTTGGCGCGTGGATTTTGAATTGGATCCTTCCCAAGCTCACTGGTCATCAAGTCAAAGTGCTGTTATCAGACAAAACGCGCCCCGCTGAGCACTCAGTACTTGCCTTATTAGAAGAAAAGTTTCTTGAGCGTGATTTGCCCCTGCAAGCTTTGTTTCCAATGCTTGATGCGCAGTCTGCGCAGGGCCTTTTGGCCACTTTCGAGGGTTGCAAGAGGCGCTATCAACTCGAAATCAACACGGTGACAAGTATCAATGATGCGGCCTCCGAGCAAGGAATTCGTGACTGGGCGCCTGACATTATTATTTCGGCTAGATTTAGTCTGATTTTTAAGGCAAATATCGAGCGAATTCCACGACTAGGAATCTTCAATATTCATCCAGGTGCCTTGCCAGGCTACGCGGGTTTGTATGCGCCCTTGCGCGGGATATTTAACCGCGAAGAAAGGTTAGGCTGCACTCTTCATCAAGTCGATGAAGGGATTGATACCGGCGCGATCTACTCAGTCTCGTATCTAGAAGTCAAGCCTGAACGGTCGATCTTCGGTCATATTGCAGAACTGTACGAGCTGGGCTTGCTCAGTCTGTTGCGCCTGCTTGCAGCGCTAGAGCAGGGTAATGCGGTAAAGCTTGAGGTGCAAGACACGAAGCTTTTTCGTTACTACCGCTTGCCAGAGCAAGAAGTGTTTACTGAGCTCGAAGCCCGTGGCGTAGTCGTAGTCTGTTACGGTGCGTACAGCGATTTTATTCTGCAATTTGTCGCACCTGAGCTACTAGAGCAATTTGCAGCGCCGCTTCAGGCGCAGACACTTGAGCGCCTTGTGCATAGTGTAAAAACACTTGGGGTTCAAGAGGCTTTGCTAACATTCAAACAGAGCTTGCGCACTTAGTATACTGTTCGCAGATATTGATGAAAAGACCGTTTCTGGCAGGTGATTAAACATGGCAAAAAAAGAAGACATTGATCCAGACACCTTGGCGTTGATCGAGTGGTGCACCGAGGTTGAGGGCTTTTTAGTCGCGGCGGGCGCGAGTTTGCGCGAAGCCCAAGGCTACATCGAAGAGCAGGCCGAGTGGTTCACCGACCAGTTTTATGAGGGTTTAACACCCCAAGAAGCTGCCAAGGCGTCACTAAACGAGCCTTAAATGCCTCTGATCCAGCCCACAGCCCTTGTAATGCTAAAATCTTGCTTGTTTTTAACTGGATTTTGCATGTGATTTGAGAGGGTCTGCGCGGCGGGCTTGCTTGCCTAGAGTCTTGGCGCAATCAGGTTGGCTTTATGGCCCCTTCGAAGAGCATGTCGGTTCTGCTCAAGTCAACGACACCCAATAATGATCGCCATTACACTGCCAGACGGTTCTCAACGCCAATATCCGGGCCCAGTTACGGTTGCCGAGGTGGCGCAATCGATTGGGGCGGGGCTTGCTCGCGCCGCGTTGGGCGGGCGCGTTACGCGGGGCGCTCAATCTCAGCTGGTAGATACCAGCCATCTGATCGAACAAGACGCACAGCTTGCCTTAATTACAGGCAAAGATCCCGAAGGTTTAGAACTCATTCGTCATTCAACGGCGCATTTGCTGGCTTATGCCGTCAAGGCGTTGTTTCCGGATGCGCAAGTCACGATCGGCCCGGTGATCGAAAATGGTTTTTTCTACGATTTTTCGTACAAACGACCCTTTACGCTTGAAGACCTTGCCGCCATCGAAAAGAAAATGGCCGAACTCGTTAAAAAAGACGAACAGGTTACGCGCGAAGAATGGAAACGCGACGATGCCGTTGCCTACTTCAAAAGTATTGGCGAACACTACAAAGCCGAAATTATCGGTGCGATCCCGGGTAACGAAACCATTAGTCTGTACCGCGAGGGCGACTTTATCGACCTATGCCGCGGCCCGCACGTCCCCAATACCGGCAAGCTTAAAGTCTTTAAACTGATGAAACTGGCCGGTGCCTATTGGCGCGGCGATAGCAACAACGAAATGTTGCAACGTATTTACGGCACGGCTTGGGCAAATAAAGACGACCAAGACGCACACCTACATATGCTTGCAGAGGCCGAGCTTCGCGATCATCGTAAGATTGGTCGCGAACTCGATCTATTTCATTTCCAAGAAGAAGGCCCGGGCCTGATTTTTTGGCACCCAAAGGGTTGGGCAATCTGGCAGCAAGTTGAGCAATACATGCGTAACGTGTATCGCGATAACGGCTACCAAGAGGTCAAAGCACCTCAGATCCTTGATCTTTCGCTCTGGAAAAAAACCGGTCACTGGGACAATTATCGTGAAAATATGTTCACGACCGAATCCGAAAACCGCACCTACGGTTTGAAACCCATGAACTGCCCAGGGCACGTTCAAATTTTTAATTCAAGTTTGCACTCGTACCGCGATTTACCCTTGCGTTACGGCGAGTTTGGTCAGTGCCATCGCAATGAACCCTCGGGTTCGTTACACGGCATGATGCGCGTGCGTGGGTTTACGCAAGACGACGGTCATATCTTTTGTACCGAAGCGCAAATGCAAGACGAGTGTGCAAATTACACCGCACTGTTGCAAAAGGTCTACGCAGATTTTGGCTTTACCGAGATTTTGTACAAAGTTGCCACGCGTCCTGAAAAGCGCATTGGCAGCGACGAGGTTTGGGATAAGGCCGAAAACGCCCTCATGGAAAGTTTGCGCCGTACCGGCTGTGACTTTGAAGTCTCGCCGGGCGAAGGCGCGTTTTATGGCCCTAAAGTCGAATACACGCTAAAAGACGCGATCGGGCGTCATTGGCAATGTGGCACGATTCAAGTTGATTTTTCGATGCCGCAACGTTTAGGCGCCGAGTTCGTAGACGCCCAAGATCAACGCGTCGCACCAGTTATGCTGCATCGTGCCATTTTGGGCTCACTTGAGCGCTTTATCGGCATGTTGATCGAAAACCACGCAGGCGCTTTACCGGCTTGGTTGGCCCCAGTTCAGGCGGTGGTTTGCTGTATTTCTGAATCGACTGCTGAATATGCCACAGAAATCACACAAAGCCTGAAAAAACAAGGCTTTAGAGTAGAATCTGATTGTCGAGGTGAGAAAATCACCTATAAAATTCGTGAACACAGTATGCAGAAAGTCCCCTATATCCTGGTAGTCGGTGAAAAAGAGCGTCAGGCTGGGGCTGTGGCTGTACGTGGCAGAGGCGGTCTTGACTTAGGGGTAATGCCCGCTGAGCAATTCTCTTCTCTGCTAAACGAAGACGTGGCATTACGCCGCAATTCCGGTTCGCCTGCATCGCAGTCGGCCTAACCCTCAGGAGTCGTCAACATCGCAACAGAAAAACCCCATCGCATTAACGGTGACATCCGCGTTCCCGACGTGCGTTTACTAGGAGTCGAAGGCGAGCAGTTAGGTATACCTAACTGCTCGCCTTCGACTCCTA
>JBAWWV010000195.1:0-7089 GCA_037146575.1 Alcaligenaceae bacterium
GCTGTGCATGGTTTAGTGGTGTTACAGCCGCCAGTGTTGCTGCCTGCGGGGCAGCTGTCGGCCTTTATCGCGCAGCGCTTGTCACTTTGGCGCAGTCGCTCGCCTGGTGCTCGGGGCGTTTGTTACGTCGGTGAGGGCTGGAGTTTGGCAGGGGCGACAGCGAGCTTGCCAATCGAGTGTCTGGCTGACGATCTTCTGGCACGACCCACCGCTCAAGCGGTTGCTGCCTTGGCTTTGCGGTGCTGGCACACGGGCCAGACTGTGTTGCCCGAGCATGCCGCCCCCCTGTATTTGCGTGATCGCGTGGCGTTTACCGTCGCCGAACGCGCCTTAGGCGAAGGCGGTAATCCGCGAGCCCTAGCGCCGGGCGAGGCAGCCTTGGTGCCCATGACAGCCACTGATCTGCCCGAAGCACTTGAGATCGAACGCGCGGTACAGTCGTTTCCTTGGACACTGAAAAATTTTGAAGATGCGCTAGCGGCGGGCTACGAGGCATGGGTCTTGCGGCAGGGCGCTGAGTTACTGGGATTTTGTATCGCCATGCAAGCGCCTGATGTGGCGCATATCTTGGTGATCGCCGTGGCGCGGGCACAGCAGCGCAAAGGCTACGCGCAGCAATTATTGGCGCAAATCACCCGCAGCGCGCAAGCCCAAAGCGCGGAGGGCTTGGTGCTTGAGGTTCGTCCCTCAAATGACGCAGCGCTCGCTTTTTATGCCCATGAAGGGTTTAATCAGATTGGCGTGCGTCGCGCATATTACCCTGCAGGTCGAGGCGAGCGCGAAGACGCGTACGTCTTAAAGAAAACATTTGAGCAATCTTAACTTCCACCGCCAGGTATGACACCAAGCCCCGATCCCAAAGCGCTGCAATACTCGGCCTTGCAACTGGCGTGGTTGCACGAGCTTGGTATCGATAAGCCCTGGCTGCCTGGAGATACGCGCGCGGTGCCCGCTCAGCAACAGTCAGCGACTGAAGCTAGACAAAAGGTAGATACGCCGTCGGCGGCGAACGAAGCCACGGTGGCATCGCTAGCCACAACAGCGACAACAGCGACAACAGCGACAACAGCGCGTTCGTCGACTCGCGGTGCTGCGAGCAAGCCTCAACAAGCCGCAGCCCCGATGAGTGCCGTGAGTATCGCTGCCATGACGGCACTGACTGCGGCAGCTGCTGCGGCGGCGCCCGACCTTGAATCGTTAGCGCGTGCGGCTAGTGCCTGTCAGGCTTGTGGGCTTTGTCGGCAGCGTGACCAGGTGGTGATGGGGCAGGGCATGAATCAGCCCGCAATTTTGGTGATTGGTGATGGTCCGGGCGAGCAAGATGATCGTAAGGGCCTGCCCTTTATGGCCGAATCAGGCGCGTTGCTCGATCAAATGTTGGCGACCATCGGCAGCGCGAGAACGCGTGATGTGTATCTGACAAACCTGGTCAAATGTCGTCCACCAGGAAACCGGCTTGCGCTGCGCGAAGAAATCGCAGCTTGCCACTCGTACTTGGTGCGTCAGCTTGAACTGTTGCGCCCCTTTAGTATTTTGGCGTTGGGTCGCGTTGTTGCGCAGTCACTCTTGAACACCGACGAGCCTTTGCAAAACTTGCGCGGTCGGGTCCATGAGTTTGCAGTGGCAGGGCAGAAAATCCCGCTAGTCGCCAGCTATCACAGTGGTCATTTATTGAATCACCCTGCGGACAAAGCGGCAGCCTGGCAAGATCTGCAATTGTTGCGCACGCTGCGTCGCTAGTTACAGAGCTTTGCCATGTCCCTCTTGCCCGATCTCGTCGAGCAGACCTGGGTTACGTTTGAGATTGACTTGATTCCAGCGAATTAACAACAGCATCACGCCGGCGACTAACACGCCGAAGATCCCGATGATGACGCTGATCGACAGCTGCAGCCACAATAAAACGGTGTAAATCGCCACCATGAGCAAGATATTTAACTGTTCATTGAAGTTTTGCACCGCAATCGAGTGGCCGGCCGACAGCAACACGTGGCCACGATGCTGCAGCAGTGCGTTCATGGGCACCACAAAATAACCAGAGGTCAAGCCAATCAAAACCAGCAGAATATAGGCGGCCCAGGGTAGCTCGACGCCTAAGATATTGAGGGTCCAAGACGACTGCACAAAGGGCATCAACAGTACGATACAACCCATTGCAACGCCTAGTGGCAATACGGTTAAGGCGCGTGGCAACGAGACCCGCCCAGCGAGTACTGCACCACCGATGGTGCCGATGGCTGTGATACCCATCAAAATTGATGCCTGATCGAGACGGTACCCTAACTGACTGCGGCCCCATTCGATCACAATGAGTTGTAACGTGGCGCCAGCGCCCCAAAATAGTGTGGTGACAGCCAGTGAGATTTGCCCAAGTTTGTCTTTCCAGAGAATACGCACATAGCCCCAAAACGCTTTCATCAGGCTAAACGGGTTTTTTTGCTGCTTGGGGTAACGAATATGGGTATTGGGGATCATCAGGGTGCAGACCGCTGCCGCTGCATAGACTAAGGCGATCACTAAAATCGCTGCCTCAGCCGGCGTTTGAACGAAGCCACTCAGCCACGGATGCTTGAGCAACCAGCTCGAGACACCGGGGGATACCAGTACGCCGCCCACCACAGTCCCCAGAATGATGGACAAGATCGTCAAGCCTTCGATCCAGCTATTGCCTTTTACCAACTGCAAGGGGGGCAGCATCTCAGTCACGATGCCGTATTTGGCTGGCGAATATGCTGCCGCACCAATGCCAACTAGCGCGTAGGCCACGCAGACCAAGTTGACCTGCGCACCCGCCGATAAACCCAGAAAGGCGTAGCAAAACATCAGGGCGCAGCCGCTGACCTTGATAGCATTGGTCATAAACATGACCCTACCCTTTGGATAAGAGTCTGAAATGGCGCCCACAAAGGCAGCCAGCAGCACGTAAGCGGCTGCGAACGACCATTTCATGATGGGGGCCATCCAGTCAGGGCCTTGCAGCTGCTGAATGAGGGCGATCGCGGCAATAAAAAGCGCGTTATCGGCAAGCGAAGAAAGCGCCTGCGCCGCCATGACGGTAAAAAAGCCTCTGTTCAAGTGGAGCGTCTTTTAAAAGGGGTTAATCCAAAATATTGACAGGGCCTTGCTGGCTTCACAGACCTACGTCGCCTCTGCCCGAGTATACCGACACATCTTTCGGCATTCGCGCCACGGGCAGGCACGCCACAATGCGGGATTTTGAGCGAAAAGTGAATGAGGGATTGCCCTTGGTACAGATTCGGGAAGAACAATCATTCACGTCGGCTGCCAAGGCTAAATTCGCCTCAGGCTGCGTTATGATCAAGGGTATTCCATTCCAAATTGTGTCTAATTACTGTGCGCCTGACCCAGATCAAACTTGCCGGCTTCAAATCTTTTGTCGATCCGACCGTGATCCCGACTCCCAGCCAGCTGGTTGGCGTGGTGGGTCCCAATGGTTGCGGTAAATCTAACATTATCGATGCGGTGCGTTGGGTCATGGGCGAGAGCCGGGCCTCTGAGTTGCGTGGCGAATCGATGCAAGACGTCATTTTTAGTGGTTCAAGTCAGCGTAAAGCTTCGGCGCGCGCCTCGGTTGAGTTGGTGTTCGACAACAGCGATGGTCGTGCCACTGGGCAGTGGGCCAGTTATGGCGAAATCGCCGTGCGCCGGGTATTGACCCGCGATGGCACCAGCAGCTACTTCATCAATAACCAGCAAGTCCGTCGTCGCGACGTTTACGATATTTTTCTGGGTACGGGTTTAGGTTCGCGCGGTTATGCCATTATCGGTCAAGGCATGATTAATCGTCTGATTGAAGCCAAGCCTGAAGAGTTACGCGTTTACCTTGAAGAGGCGGCCGGTGTCTCGCGCTACAAAGAACGTCGGCGCGAAACTGAAAATCGTTTATCAGACACACGTGAAAATCTTGTGCGGGTTGAAGATATTTTGCGTGAACTGGGCTCGCAACTTGAAAAGCTTGAAGGTCAGGCTGAAGTGGCGCGTGAGTACCGGGGTCTGCAAACTGAAGGCGAAGCCAAGCAAAATGCGCTGTGGTTTTTAAAAGAGGCTGCGGCGCAAGACGAGCGTGATCGCGCGCAACAAAATATTGAGCGCGCTCATACCGAACTCGAAGCGTCAACGGCTGGCCTGCGGGCCAGCGAAGCCGCGCTCGAATCACGCCGTCAGGCTCATTATGCAGCGGGCGACGCGGTGCACGCCGAGCAGGGTGCTTTATACGAAGCCAATGCCAAGGTGAGCAGTCTAGAGGCTGAAATCCGACACGTCGTCGAATCACGCAACCGGGTGCAAACCCGTCGCGCGCAATTGCAAGTGCAAATCACTGAATGGGAGTCTCAACGCGAGCACTGCCAGCAACAAATTTTGGATGGTGAAGACGAGCTTGCAACCAGCGCAGCGCGCTCTGAAGAAGCACGCGATTTAGCGGTGGCCGCACAAGCCGGTTTACCCGAGATTGAAACCCGTGTGCGCGCAGCCGCAGCCGAGCGCGAAGAGATGCGAATCGCGTTGGCACGGGTCGAACAAAGCCTAGCGTTGGCGGCTCAAACACAACGCGATTCTGATCGCCAACTGCAAGCGCTTGAGTTGCGTCGTGACCGCTTGGTACAAGAACTAAAAGGCGTTGAGTCACCCGACTTGGCTGCGCTTGAGCAACTGACGGGCGATAAGGTCTCGGCTGAAGAGCTTCTTGAAGAAGCGCAAGGCAAACTTCTTGAGCTCGAAGAGCGCTTGCCGCAGGCCGATGCCCAGCGCAATCAGGCGCAGCAAACAGCGTTAACTGAAGCCGAGGCCTTAGCCCGCTTAGATGCTCGTTTGTCGGCCCTAGTGCGTTTGCAAGAAGATGTGCAAAAGAAAGGTGCGCTTGAGCCCTGGCTGGCTAAGCACGAACTCACGACGCTGGGCCGCTTGTGGCAAAAGTTGCAAGTTGAACCGGGCTGGGAAACCGCCATTGAGGCTGTACTCAACGAGCGCATGACCGGCCTTGAAGTGCGTAATCTGGATTGGGCGCGAGCCTTTGCGGCCGATGCGCCACCGGCGCGCTTGGCGTTTTATCAATTGCCAGTTGCCGCTGCGGCCCCTGCAGCCCCCGCGGGTTTCTCACCTTTAACTTCGTTGTTGCGTATCAGTGATCCAGAGCTGCGCACCTTGCTGCAATCCTGGCTTGGGCACGTCTTTGTCGCAAAAGATATGACCGAAGCCTTAGCCTCGCGTGCCTCACTGCCTGCGGGCGCTGTGCTGGTGGTGCAGGGCGGGCACTTAGTCGATGCACACAGCGTGCGCTTTTATGCCCCAGACTCTGAGCAAGCCGGTTTACTGGCTCGTCAGCAAGAGATTGAAAACCTTCAGCGCGAAATCAAGGCGCGTCAGTTAATCGCTGATCAATCGCGCTCGGCGGTGGCACAGGCCGAAGCCGCCTGGCAACAAATCTCGCAAGCCTTGCCGCCGATGCGCCAGCGTGTGGGTGAAATTACCCGTCGTTTGCATGATTTACAACTTGAGCACACTCGCCTGGCACAGCAGGTCGAACAAACTCGCGAGCGTTCAGGTCGGCTCGAGCAAGACTTAGCCGAAGTCGCCTCGCAACAAGAAGAATTACAAGCCACCAAAATCGAAGCTGAGACGCGTTTTGAAGAGCTTGATGCCGAAATCGCCACCTTACAAGAAGCCTATTCTGAGGCTGAGATGGCAGGCGAAGCGCTTGCCGACGAAGCGCAAACCGCCCGCGATCGCTTGCGTGACCAAGAGCGCGGCGCTCAAGAGGCCGAGTTCAATGAGCGTGGGATTCGTGCGCGCATTGCCGAACTGCAGCGTAATCTGCAGGTCGCGACTGAACAAAATACACGCGCGCAGCAAGAACTCATCACCCTCGAGTCTGATCTCACAACACTTGACGCTGCAGCGGCCGAAGCCGGCTTACAAGACGCCCTTGAGCTACGCGCCGAGCGCGAAGAGGCCTTGGGTCGAGTACGCATCGAGATGGATACCCTGGCGGCGCAGTTGCGCGAGGCAGATGAAGAGCGTCTAACTCTTGAGCGTTCGCTTGAACCACGCCGCGAACGCATCATGCAACTGCAACTGCAAGAGCAAGCCGCTCGTTTGGCGGCTGAACAGTTTGCCGAGCAATTAAATGAGCGTCAGGTTGACCGCCTTGCGGTGCAGGCCTCGTTGGCCGACCAGCCTGAAGAATGGTCTCGCCCTGGCTGGCTGCAAACCGAAGTTCAGCGAATTACGAAAAAAATCGAAAGTCTGGGGTCAGTTAATCTGGCAGCGCTTGACGAACTCAACGAATCGCGCGAACGTAAAGGTTATCTAGATGCGCAATTTCTTGACTTGCAGACTGCAATTAACACGCTCGAAGATGCGATCCACAAAATCGATCGCGAAACACGTGATTTGTTGCAGACCACCTTTAACGAGGTCAATACTCACTTTGGTGAGTTGTTTCCCAAACTCTTTGGTGGGGGCGAGGCGCGACTCATTATGACGGGCGACGAGATCTTAGACGCCGGCGTTCAGGTGATGGCCCAGCCACCCGGAAAACGCAACACTTCGATTCATTTACTGTCGGGCGGAGAAAAAGCCCTGACCGCGACGGCGTTAGTCTTTGCCTTGTTCAAATTGAACCCAGCACCTTTCTGCTTGCTCGACGAGGTCGATGCGCCGCTTGATGACGCCAACACTGAGCGTTATGCTAACTTGGTGGGTAGTATGTCAGAGCACACGCAGTTTCTGTTTATTTCGCATAATAAAATTGCGATGCAAATGGCGCGGCAGTTGATTGGTGTCACTATGCAAGAGCAAGGTGTATCAAGAATTGTGGCAGTTGATATTGAATCGGCGCTGCAACTTGCAGCTGAAGCGGCTTAATTCTAGGGTCTACAGATGAGTGAGTTGCAGATTTATCTGATTATTGTGGGCGCCGGCGTTATTTTGCTGTTGCTGGGCTTTAATTGGATTCAAGATCTGCGTGTGCGCAAGCGCATGCAGGCTGAGTTGCCCAAGATTGATCAAGATCCCCTCTTAGGTGAGCCCACGTTCACAGAGGGTGGGCGCCGCGAGCCCGGCTTAGGT
>JBAWWV010000196.1:0-7065 GCA_037146575.1 Alcaligenaceae bacterium
CTCTTTTAGGATACGTCCGGTTGCGCTCATAAGATTTCAACCTTAAACAAGCGGGCGTGCTGTTGCGCACCATACACATCGCGGTCTCCTGGATCGCCTGCGGTGATTTTTCGAGGGATTGCAATTTTGAGCGCACGCGACATCGGATACTCAATAATATTGACTTGGTCTGCTGGCATGTCATACAGCTTTGCGATCAAGGCCTGATTAATGATCTTGGATTGAACGACTCGATTGTAATCTTCGTCGCTATTGAACATGATGTCTAAGGTGGTGCAGCGAGGCCCAGCATTTTTACTTCGAATCACACGGGCGATATCTTGCAAGTACATGATGACCTTTTGTTAAAGTAATGCGATGTCGCAACAGACATCAACTCGCAGACGTCTCACCTAAAGTTTGCAACAGCGTCTGATACAACGACTCGATTGAGCTCTGCCCCGATAACTGCTGCGCCGCTGTAAACAAGGCTTGACCGACTTTACTATTAAGCCGTTCAGCACCCAAGCAATCAAAAAACTTTTCTTTTAAGAGCGCTGCACTCAGCCAGTTGCCCGGCTTACCACTTGCCACATCGATGCGTATGGATTCTGTTCGGCCCGACTTTAATTTAAGAACAACGATCGCAGCAAATTCGTGATCATCTGCGACAAGGGGATCGATTTCAACCGCGATTTTTGTCATTAACTGCCTGATCTCTGGCCGCTGGATCTGAGCGGGCTCGAACGTGCCGATCTTGACTGCGCCATCAATCATCGCTGCGGCGATGCAATAGCGCATACTGAATTTGCCCTCTAAACCTGTCGTTGGGATGTCGTAAATCAAGGGCTGCATCGCAAAACGCGAAGCACCCACGCGCATGGATTCGATGTCTTCTACTGAAGTGTCTTTGAGTTTTTCACGTAAGGCGCGCGTGGCATCAATCGCTGGATGTGTGGCTGCACAGCAAGGGTAAGCTTTTAGGCCAATACCGGTTTCGGTCATAATTTCTAGCGGCTGCCCCCAGTCTTTTGCGTAACTGGCGGGAGCCGTGCCGCCAAACACCTTCATAAAGCCAAATTTACCTTCGATCGCATCAGACGCACAGGTGAAATCCTGCTCAGCTAAGCGAGTCGCTAAAATCGCTGAGCGTGCTGCTAAACCAGCGTGCAGCGGTTTGGTCATCGTACCGAAATTTTGTCGTACACCACTCGCAAGCGATGCGCTAACGCCGAGCGCACCACGCATCTGATCATCGGTGAAATTTTCAAGAAACGCCAGCGCTGCGGTGGCACCGATGGCACCAAAGGTGCCCGTGGTGTGCCAGCCACGTTCGTAGTGTGCGGTGTTTAAACGACGCCCAAGTTGACCAAGTGTTTCGATGCCCACAACATGCGCACGAATTAAGTCTTCGCCACTCACACCTAGGGCTGCACCACGAGTCAACAGCGCCGGCAGCAGCAACGCAGTTGCATGACAATACGCCGGGTGACTAATGTCATCAAAATCCGCAGCGTGGGCAAGCGTACCTAGATATAACGCAGCCGATCCCTGTGCATCAGTTGAACCGACTCGCAAGACGGCAGGTACAAATTGTGCCAACACTTGTTTAAGTGGTTGGGTCGAAAATAGCGCCCGACGCAACTTAGGCTCAAGCGCTTGGCCGACCCCTAGTACCATACAAGCTAGCGTATCCGTGATGGCGTCAGTTGAGCGTCGCACCGTCTCGGGCGTAAGCGTCTGTGCACGAAACGTTCGACAAAAGCGAATCAGCCCATCTGAAAAACTGGTGTCTAGCGCTGCGCTAGTTGAACTCACCTCTTTTGTCGTCATTGTCTCGCCCCTTACGCTCTTATTTTTTACTCTCGACTGACGCGAAAGCTAGAATTTCTATGTAATCCGACTATTATGCGCTAACAATTTGCTTGCCGTCTTTCAAAAAGGGATCACTCATGACGATTAGAATCCTCACGACAATCACGCTCATCTCGCTAGCAGTTGTCGCACTCTGTCAAAATGCTGCGGCGCAAGAATATCCAAACCGGTCTGTCAAAATCTTGATCGGCTATCCACCAGGAGGCGCCGTTGACGTCAACGCCCGCCTGATCGGCAAGTTACTCAGCGAACGTTGGAAACAACCCGTTGTCGTTGAAAATCGCAGCGGTGCCGGCTCAACGATTGCAACGGCTAGTGTGGCTCAGGCTGCGCCGGATGGCTACACCATTTTATTGGCTTCGCCTGCCCACACCATCAATGCGACCCTGTATAAAAAATTATCTTACGACACGACGACCGCTTTCACAGCTGTCGCAAAGCTCTCGCTTGCCCCCTTGATTTTAATTGTGCACCCTTCGCTTCAAGCTCAAAACGTTCAACAGCTTATTGCACTGGCAAAAGCACAACCCGGCAAACTCAATTACGGCTCGTCCGGCACGGGCACCACCGTACACCTCGCAGGCGCACTATTTAATATGATGGCGGGAACTTCAATTCAACATATTCCGTATCACGGCGGTGGCCCTGCAATCACAGCATTAATGGCTGGTGACGTGCAGATCATGTTTGCAGGTGTCGAGGGGCTCGCTCAGGTCAAAAGCGGCAACCTTCGTGCCTTGGCAATCACAGCAGCTGAAAGGCTTGAGCTCTTTGGAAGCCTGCCTACCGTGTCTGAGTCTGGTCTGCCTGGCTTTGACGTTGAAACATGGTACGGGCTGTATGTGCCTGCAGCTACACCAGTCGCTGTCGTGCAGCGACTCAGCAAAGACGTCAACGATATCTTGCGCGAACCAGCCACGATTGATCGGTATCGCAAACTCGGCTTCGAAGTTTTTCAAAGCACTCCAGAACAGTTTGGCGCCTTCACGCAAAGCGAACTCAAAAAATGGCGCGACGTTGTTCAGGTGGCTGGTGCGACACTAGACTAGCCGCAGACAGGCTGAGAGCAAGTGTTAGGCAAGCCCCTCAGGTCTTAGGCAAAATTGCTGACAAACTTGCTTTGACTTCAACAAAGACTGGGCCTTTTGCTGCCAGCGCAGCTCGAATCATAGGCTCGATATCTTCGTCTTTTTCAATCAACAGCGTCGCGCACCCAAAGGCTTGGGCTAATTTTGAAAAGTCTGGCCCACTCAGATCGGTCGCATGCGAACGCCCGGGATACATGCGCTCTTGATGCAAGCGAATCGTCCCTAAACTGCGATTATTAGATAAAAATATTTTGAGCGGTAACTTGCGTTCAACGGCAACTGCAAGTTCATTACCCGTCATCATAAAACCACCATCGCCCACCAAGCAGATCACCGTACGCTCAGGTTCACGCATTGCGATCGCCACTGCGCCGGGCACGCCATATCCCATGACGCCAGACATCGTCGAATACAGTTTGCGTTTACCCGCAAATGGAAAAAATTTATAAGCCAAGGCTGCAGAGATCCCAGCATCGGGCACAATGCTGGTTGTATCAGGTGTAAGTTCACCTAAGGCGCGCACCACATTACCAAAGGCCACACCGTCAGGTGCCTGAATATTTTTCCAGACAGCTTGTGTTTTCGCATAGCCGTGCAACTCGCTGATCCAGGCACTTCGATCTTTCTTCTGCGGCACCGCATCGCGCGCAGCGAACTCTCGAATAAATTCTTCGCCGTGGCAAACCATTCCAACCTCTGGCTGAAAATTCTTACCAATCATCGTGACATCTGCACACGCATGAACGAGTGTTTGGTTTGGCCAAGGCGGCGTTGGAAATCTGTAATTTAAGGTACCCCAATCAGACAGGCGCGTACCAATCGCCAACAACAAATCCGCTTGTTCAAACGCTTTGACTTGCGTAGCGGACGTGCCCGTGCCAATGTCGCCTGCATATAGCGGATGATCAGAAGCAAACACGCCATGGCGACGAAAGCTAATCACAACTGGGATATTGTGTTTTTCAGCAGCTGCGCGCAGTGCGGCACGTTGCTCATCAGTTGCAAAGTCGCCTCCGGCAAGTAGCAAGGGGCGCTCAGCGCGGGCCAACAATTCCAATACACGCTGCATCGCCTTGGGTGTCGGTGCACTGCTCGCCACCACAGAGGCGCGAGCTTTTACGTCTGGCAATTCAATGGGCAAGATGTCTTCTGGCAACGAAATCACCACTGGCCCCGGTGTACCGCTCATCGCAACCGAAAAAGCGCGCGCCATCACTTCAGGCACACGCGTTGGATCATTGATTTCGTAGACCCATTTTGCAATGCTGCCAAACATTTTTGAGTAATCAATTTCTTGAAAACTATCACGGCCCACGTGCTGACGCTCGCCCTGCCCAATCATCAAGATCAAAGGCGTACCGTCTTGTTGCGCGCTATGTACTGCGATTGAGGCGTTAGTCGCACCAGGACCACGACTCACCATAAACACTCCGGGTCGACCGGTTAGCCGACCATCAGCCATTGCCATGAAACCTGCCGAACTTTCGTGGCGCGCAGTGATGGTGTCGATCTTGCTCGCACCCAAGGCGTCAAGCAAGGGCAAAAAGCTTTCGCCAGGCACACAAAATACTCGGTCAACTCCATTGGCCTCTAAAAATGATACTAACTGCTGTCCAGTCGTCTGCATAATATTCTCCAATAAACGTCTTCGGCATACTTGTCATGCCGCTAATGAGATACATCGTTAATTTGGCACACCCTTAACGAGATATACCTTAATCTTGAGCTATTCAGCCGTAATCCCTAACTTTTTAATCAAGGCCGCCCAATACTGCGTCTCGGTATCAATGAATAGTGCGGTCGAGGCAGGTGTGGAGTTTGTCAGCGGTTCAAAACCCAATTCGATGAAGCGGGCAAAATTGGCGGGGGTCGCGATCACGCGGTTAATCGCTTTGTTCAAGGTCTGAATAATTTCAGGCGAAGTGCCTGCGGGCACCAAAATGACCCCCCACGTCGAGGTCACAAACCCTGGGACTCCCGCCTCAATTGCTGTGGGCACCTTAGGCAATAGTGGTGAGCGCTTTGCTGACACCACGGCTAAAGCCCTCAGTGCGCCTGAATCAATGTACTGCGACGCACTCGAGATCGAGCCAAAGTGAAATTGAGTACGACCTGCCAGTAAGTCCACTAAGGCCGGTCCTTCGCCACGATATGGCACGTGCGTCACAGTTAGACCGGTCTCAATACGAAACTGCTCGGCATGCAAATGCATGGCACTGCCGACCCCAGCCGACCCATAAGACAGCGGCCCCTTCGCCTTTGCATAGGTCAAAAACTCTGCCAGATTCGTAGCAGGGATAGAGGGGTGCATCAAAATCACAGGCGAGGAACTCACCACGTGGGCGACCGGAGCGAAGTCTCGCTTGGCGTCATAGCGCAAGTTTTTATACAAGCTCGGGTTCACTGCAAGGCCAACCGTCGTAAACAAAAGGGTGTATCCATCGGCGGGGCTGCGTGCAACGTCTTCTGTGCCAACGGCCGTACCTGCACCGGCCTTATTTTCAACATAAACCGCCTGCTTAAGCTCGGTCGTTAGCCCTGTCGCTAACAGGCGCGCTGCGATGTCCGTATTGCCTCCCGCTGCAAAAGGCACCACAAGGCGAATTTGTTTAACAGGATAATCGGCGGCTTGTGCGGTCGTACCTACACAACACAAGAGCAAGAGCGACACGAACCGTTGCTTTAGCATAATGAGCGTCTCCGTTTTTTGTTTTTCTCAACACTCAGAGTCTAACTTGTTTGCAAGGCTTGCCTCAAACCGTACCATCGAGGCAGGCTTCAGCTAATATATCCAAGAGCAAAATGCCGCCCCTGAGACAACCGAAGTGAGACACCAGTGAATCCACCCATCGTCGTGCCCCGTCCTGCAGCCACCGTGATCCTCGCCCGCGACACCAGTGAGGGCATTGAAGTTTTTATGATGCAACGCACAACGGAAGTCGCCTTTGCCAAGGGAATGCACGTTTTCCCGGGTGGAGGGCTCGATCCCACTGACCATCATGAAGAGATCGCTGCGCTCTGTGTTGGCTTAACCGACGACCTTGCCAGCAACATGCTTGGGATCGAGCAAGGCGGGCTTGCCTACTGGATTGCCGCTATTCGCGAGTGCTTTGAAGAGGCTGGACTCTTGCTCGGCTATCGACATGACGATGATTTGGTTCAACTCAACGAACACGAGGCACTGCGCCTGTCTGACCTACGCACCGCACTTGCAGAAAATAAAATTACCTTTGTCGACGTACTCAAAGCTGAGCAATTTCGTGTCGCGACCGACAAAATTGCTTACTACAGCCATTGGATTACGATGCCCGGGCGCCCTAAACGGTACGACACCCGTTTTTTTGTGGCACAAGCGCCGGTCGGACAAATCGCCAAGCAAGATGACTACGAGACCGTTGGGCAAAGATGGGTGCGTCCCGCTGATGCCATCGAAAAAAGTCGCTTAGGTGAAATCGACTTAATGTTTCCGACCATCAAGACCCTAGAAAGCCTGTCGCGTTTCGCCACCGTGCAAGAGCTGCTCGACCACGCGCGCGAACCAAAGCCCAAGCAACTGATGACGCCGCGTACGGGTACCGGACGAAACGGCAAGACCGAGATACTCGTTGCAAGCGATTACGCCTACGCTGAACTCGGAAAAATCGACCCACAAGGCGCGGGCACTGCAAAAACATACATCGAGCCCGGTGTCCCCGTTGAAATAGCACCAAACGTCTGGCGCCTCACCGCCCCCAACCCAGGGATGATGACGGGCCCAGGCACAAACTCTTATCTCATCGGCAATCAAGAGACAGGGGTCGCCGTCATCGATCCGGGGCCGCCTCTTACCGAGCATGTCGATGCGCTGATCAAAGCCGCACCTGGGCCCATTAAATGGATTCTCTGTACACACACGCATCTGGATCACTCACCCGCCGCGCTCGAACTTAAAGCACGAACAGGTGCAACCTTGTTTGGCATGCCACCGCCACCCTACCCTAATCAAGACCAAACCTTTGCGCCTGACGTCATCGTGAGTCATCACCAGAGACTGCAAGTCGCAGGTGTAGACCTGCGCGTAATTCACGTGCCTGGGCACGCCTCGAATCAAGTCTGTTACCTGCACGAAACCGAACATCTGATG
>JBAWWV010000197.1:0-7019 GCA_037146575.1 Alcaligenaceae bacterium
CGGCAACTCCACTCTTCACCCAAGACGGTGCACTATGGCTAGCTTGGGCCGGCGGCGGAGCGATTTCAATCGCTCGCTCAACCGACCTTGGTGCCAGTTTTGAGCCTCGTACAGAAATCGCTCAGCACGGCGCCTTTCTGGATACGGGCCCTGACGCGCGCCCACAGTTGGTCAGCGGCAAACAAAATAATCTGATCATTGCCTATGGTTTCTTTCGCGATAAAAACTGGAATGCCCAAGTCAACGTTGCGCGTTCGGTCGATAGTGGCAAAAATTTTTCTGCGCCAGCACCGATTAGTCAAGATCCAACCAGTCAGCGTTTTCCGAGTTTACTCACCGATCCACAAGGTCAAATTTTTGCCAGTTGGGTTGATAAACGCTTAGTGGTTCAAGCGAACAAGGCTGGCAAAAAACAACTAGGGGGCTCGATCGCCTATGCCTGGTCAAACGACAGCGGACAAACGTTTTCGCAAGAGAGCATTGCACAACCCAGCAGCTGTGAATGTTGTCGAATCGCTTCTGCTCTCACCCCTGACGGCTTACCGGTCATTTTGTACCGCGCAATTTTTGAAGGCTCGGTACGCGATCACGCCACACAAACGTTTACAGCGCGTACACAGCCGGGCCCCACTCGCCGCGTTGCAGTCGATGCGTGGGCCACCGATAGCTGCCCACACCATGGCCCCGCAATCGCAATCTCTGCAGCGGGCGTGCAACACGCCGCCTGGTTTACGCAGGGTACCGCTCGCACAGGCAGTTTTTATGCACGCTCAATGGATCAAGGCAAAACCTATTCAAACCCTGTTGCGATCGGCAACCCCGAGGCCATGCCAGGGCGTCCCTATCTGTTGGCTACCCCAACAACGCTTTGGTTAACCTGGAAAGAATTTGACGGCAAGCGCACTGCAGTCTTTGCTCAATATTCAACTGACGACGGCGTGCAATGGTCACCACCCAAAGTGATCGCCGAAAGTGTGGGCTACTCTGACCATCCCTTGCTCATTCAACACGAGGGCATTGCCTACCTATCGTGGTTAACGGCCGCGCAAGGCTATCGTTTGCTTAAACTCGAAACCGACCGGCCAAAGCTGGTGTTGTATCAACCGGGCGACTGGAAAAAAATTCTTACCTCCGGTCATGGCAAACCTCAAATCGTACATTTTTGGGGTTTCACCTGCGGGCCTTGTCTCGAAGAGTTACCACGCTGGGGTGAGTTTTTAAAAGAATTTTCGGGGTTAAACACTGTCTTCATCGAGGTCGATCAGGTGCCGCTGGCCAACGCGGCACAAGCACTCGCACAAGCAGGCCTTGAACAACGAGACAATCGTACAAGCGCCGCAGTCTTTGACGAATACCTACGCTATGAGATTGACTCAAAATGGCAGGGAGAGTTACCGATTACGATGTTAGTGAATTCAAAGGGCGACATCAAGCGCATACGCGGGGCAGCTAATTTTGAGCAAGTTCGCGCTTGGCTTCAAGCGCAATGACAGCCCCTCAACACTCACTTATTGCCGCTTAAATTGAATTGGCACAAGCACTGAAGCAGCTACGCTATCGTTGCCACGCTTGGCAGGCACGAAGCGCCATTGACGCACCGCCTGCACCCCTGCCTCGTCCAAACGCTCAAATCCGCTTGAGCTGCGTATCTCGACACTGAGCGGCACGCCTTGATCGCTCACTCGCACCAGCAACAGAACTGTCCCTTCTTCTTTCAGGCGTCGCGACTGTGAAGGGTAAGCGGGTGCTGGGTTATGCAAATAGTCGGCGTCAAAACGCGCCGCCGTCAAAGCGAGCTCAGTGCCTGCGCCTGGTTGAGTGCTGCCGCTGGCCTGACCAGCAAGACCTTTATTGTCTGTTGAGGCCGAGTTAGCCGTTGCGGTCGCCCCCCCATTGGGTGCAGTCACCTTAGCAGCAACTTTAGGCCCTGCGGATGCGTCAAGATTGGGCGTTGGACGCACTGTCGGTACCGCTGGTGTTTTAGGTGGTGTCGACGTTGGAATCGGTGCAGTCGGTGCAGTCGGGATAGTCACTGCTATCGGCGTTGTATCGGACGGCTGGGTAGGTTGCGTTTGTGACTCAAGCTGCGGTTTGGGGGCCAGCTCGGTTGTGGGTTGCGACTCGAGTGCGGGGGGCACAAGCTGTGAAAGTGCGATATCTATTTGTTGGGGCTGTGCAAGTTCACGCGCTGGCGCACTGGTCGCCGGCAATATCTCTGGACTTGTTGCGGCCTGAGCGTCTGACGCTGCGTGCTCTTGGGCTGACAGCTTTTGCCCCGGCACCTCTTCAAATGACGATACCTCACCACCAAGATCTTCAAGACTCAAAATCGACACTTCAATCGGCGCGGGCGACCACGACCAGCTCAGCAAGGCAGCCAAGGCCGCGACGTGTACTGCAACAACAAGTACTAGTCGCAGCAGCGAAGCAGCGCGCTCTGAACGCAGCCAAGATTTTTTTTCAATCGCAACGATCGTGTTTGGCACAACAGCGCTTAGCCTTTCGCCTCGCGCCAGACCTCTGGCACAAAGGTGATTTGACCTTGATCATTTGAGATGAAAATTTCACCATCTTGAATATTGGCATGCAAGATCATGCTGCGCTGTGTCTGTGCGGCTAACTCGCGAGTATCCTCTGAGGGTAAACACACCACCTTTAGGTTACGTGCGCGCTCGAGCTTGTTACGGATGCCATCCCACCAAATCTTACTGTTCTGACCGCTATAGCAATAAATCACGACCTGTTTGGCACGGCCACAGGCTTTTAAGATGCGCCGCTCGTCAGGCTGCCCAACTTCAATCCAGAGCTCTATCGACCCAGTCAGGTCTTTAAGCCAGATATCGGGTTCGTCGGCGTCACTCAAGCCTTTGGTGAAGGCCAAATCCTCGTGCGCATGCAGGGCAAACGCCAGCACACGCACCATTAAGCGCTCTTCGGTTTCTGAGGGGTGCCGAGCAAGCGTTAAGGCGTGACTACCGTAATAATGGCGATCGGCGTCGGCCACATTGAGCTCAGCTTTATAAATGGTTGCGCGTAAGGCCATAAACTTAGTTTGTACTGTGCGAAGTCAAGAAGTGGATTATCCTTGATTATCTGACTAAGAGCCTTTTTAAATGACAAACCCCCATATTGCCGCCGTTGCCCAGACCCTTATCGCGGCCCGTCGTAACCGACAACCGGCCGACCCAGCCCAACACGTCGATCAACTCCAATCCACGGATGACGCCTATGCTGTGCAAGAACTGGTGCGCAAAGAACTGGCCCCCGAGCAAGCCGCCGTGGGCCGTTACTGGAAATCAGGCGCATCTTCACGCGAGGCCAGCTTATTGTCTAGCGCCCTCTTAGACTCGGGCGTCTGGGCCAGCCCCGCCCAAGCACGCGACTGGCCCTTCAACATGCGTTTGATCGAAATCGAAATCGCCCTCAAAACGAATCGGCTGGTGTCGCCGGCCGAAGCCGCATCGCTCACGCACGAACAGGCGTATGCCTTGATTGGCGCCATGGCGGTCACCATCGAAGTGGTTGACTCACGCTGGCAACAAACCGACCAACTACAGCCTTTGCTAAAACTAGCCGACATCCAAACCCATGGCGCACTGGTGGTTGGCACCTGGATGCCCTACAGCGCGCAAGAAGTTGAACGCGACTGGGCGCGCCAGCGTTGTACTGTCAAGATTGGTCAGGCACCCTCTCAAGAGTTTGTTGGCACCCATTCTATGCAAGACCCCCGTTGGCTCTTACCGTTTTGGCTGCGCCACGCCACCGCTGGCGGCGCTTCAATCCCAGCAGGTACTGTGGTGACGACTGGAAGTTGGTGTGGGATGCCTGCCGCTCAGGCTGGTGACTTGGTGGTAGCGAGCTTTGACGGCGTTGGCATGACATCGGTGCAGCTGTGACGTCGCGTTAACCTACCGCAACACTAGGCTAGATCGGTTAAATTTGTAGGACACGCACAAAACAACAGACTCAGGCGGCAATAGCCTGAGCGCAATCCATATAAATCGGAGATGACAATGCTCAAATTTTTCACACGAGGCCTATTGCTCGGGCTTGCGACGCTTGCGACTGGCGTGTCAAGTTTCGCAGACACCTATCCTGACCGGCCCATTCGCTTTGTCGTGCCATGGCCACCCGCGGGCGGTGCAGATGTGGTCGCACGCCTCGTGAGCGTGCCGCTTGCTGAAGAGCTTGGCAAACCCGTCATTATTGAGAATCGCCCAGGCGCTGGAGGCAACATCGGCTCCGCCGTGGCGGCACGCGCCGCAGCAGATGGCTACACCATCTCGTTCGCATATTCAGGCACCCACTCGATCAATCGTCATCTTTATAAAGAGATGCCTTTTGAAGAAAAGGATTTCACGTCCGTCATTTTTATCTCGTCGGTGCCACAACTCTTGGCTATAAACGCCAATCTTCCTTTTAAATCGGTGCTAGAAGTCATCGCAGGCGCCAAAGCCAACCCCGGCAAACTCACCTACGGCTCGAGCGGTAATGGTGCGATCAACCACCTTGCGGGGCAGTTGTTCGCAGACATGTCCGGCGTGCAACTTCAGCATATCCCCTACAAAGGTGGTGCAGCCGCAGCCTCGGCGTTACTTGCCGGTGAAATCGACATGGTCTTAGGCGAGCCCTCAGTGTTATTGCCTCACGTGGCCTCAGGCAAACTCAGGGCCTTAGCCGTGACAAGCGAAAAGCGCTCGGCCACGATGCCCGAGCTCCCGACCATCGCAGAGGCCGGCGTTCCTGGCTACGCCGTCACCTCCTGGAACGGTATTCTCGCCCCCGCCAATACGCCTGAGTTTGCCATCAAGCGGCTGAACGCTGCGCTCAATAAGATTCTTGCCAACCCCGAGATGCGCGCGCGTCTACTAAAAATGGGCTATGAGCCGGTCGGGGGCCCCCCTGAAGTCTTCTCTAAACACATCGAGGCCGAGACGTTGAAATGGGGCCCGATCATCAAGAAATCTGGCCTACAAATTAACTAATTGATGCTTACACAAAAGCATTTGAATGTGGTGCGGTCGTCGGCTGACCTTCTCGTCCCTGCGGGAGAGGTGTGGCGCGTGCGATCATGATTTTTATGAGCCAAAGTGGAATCACGGATCCCACAAAAGAGCCGGAATGGGCTCAGTGGTACGTCGAGCATCTGCGTATTATGCGTACAGTAGACGGTATAAGCTCAGCCGAACGCTTTCAAACAACGTCGCCCAATTGGCCGCCCTCACTCGCGATGTATTCGATTCGCTCGCCCGAAGTCTTTGTTGACCCGCATTATCAAAAGATTCGAGGCATGGGGCCTTGGCTCACATTGATAGACAAACGCTTTTACCGCCGTAACCTTTTTGAAGGCGTGGCCGAGACTGACATCATGGCGCCTGAGGTGCCTGCAGGATCTGTTTTAGTCGTGACTGATCAAACACAGCCAGCGTTTTCTATTGAAAACGCCGCGCTTGCAGGGGTAAGGTTTAGCTGGTTACGTGCGGTTGGGCTCGATCAGTCAACCCCTTACCGAGGGATCAGTGTGATGCCTCACGCGCGAGCACTAGGCTTGCCAACTCGTTCTGACGTTGCACTGTATGCGTCAGCGCAACCGGATTAGCGGTTAGCGCCTCAACACTTCTAAGAGTCATGACCTTGAGCCTCCAACCCCAACAACGAAAGACCTTGATCGCTGGTGCCACGGGTCAAATCGGCTCGAGCGTTGGCTTACATCTCATGGGGCTGGGTGATTGGAACCCGATTGGACTAGCGCGTACACCAGATCCAAAAGCACCTTACCCAATGCTTGCCCTCGATCTCACCGATGCGCTCGACTGCCAAAAAAAGCTGAACTCTTTACAAGGCATTACCCATGTGTTGTACGCCGCGCGCTTTGACCATTTCGGTGGAGAACTTGAGTCTAAAGACACCAACGTCGCGATGCTAAGACACCTGCTTGAGGCGCTCGAGCCCAACGCAAAAGACCTGCAGCATATTCACCTCGTGCATGGCACAAAGTACTACGGTCACACAGTCAAAGAACGCCGCACACCCTATCGCGAAGACGATGCTTGCGGCAATTACAAAAGTTTTTATTTTGAACAGCAACAACTTGTGCAACAGCTCCAAGTTGGGCGAAACTGGTCTTGGTCAATCTCGCGCCCACACGCGTTTTGTAACTATCGGACCGATGAAGCGCGCAACATGCTGTTGGGCTTGGGGTTATATGCCTCGATCTTGCGCGAACTCGGTGAGCCGTTACATTTTCCAGGCACACCACGCAGCTTTGAAGTCAAAACACAATTTTCTTGGCTACCCACTCTGGCGCGCTCTGCAGTTTGGATGATGACTGAGCCACAGTGTCGCAATCAGACCTACAACATCGTGAATGGTGACCCGGTGAGTTGGTCTGAGCTTTGGCCTGCCTTTGCGCGGTATTTCAACATGGAAGTCGGTCAACCAAACTCGGGGACTTTCGCTAAATTCGCCTCTAACAAAGACGCGATCTGGCAAGCCATGATCAAAAAATATGGCTTGAAAAAAACTGACTTGCAAACAGTGGCGCAATGGCCTTATGGTGACTATGTATTGTCACTGCAGTGGGATGTCGTGTCCGACATGTCAAAAGCACAACGCGATGGTTTTACTGAAACGATCAACACACCCAAGATGTTCACAGGTGGCTTTGATTATTTTCGCGAACATTCAATGATCCCTTAGCAGGGTGGAGCAAGCTGTGTCAGCAACAACGCATACCGATGTCTTAATTATTGGCGGTGGTGGTACCGGTTTAGCCGCGGCGATTGAAGCTGCTGAGCTTGGACGCCAAGTGATCCTGCTTGAAAAAAATTCTGACACAGGTGGCTCGACCTCGTGGTCGGTCGGCTCGATCACCGCCACAGGCACCCCCCATCAGCGCAAGGCCAACATACAAGACAGCGCAGACGCACATTTTGAAGATATGGAAAAACACGCCGGCGCACTCGCACCACGTGACAATCTTGCGTTACGTCGCATCTTGGTCGATAACACCACTGACA
>JBAWWV010000198.1:0-7019 GCA_037146575.1 Alcaligenaceae bacterium
CGCTATGCCGGTCCGCGCGAGGCGCTGCTGCATGCGCTGTTCCGCCAGAACTACGGCTGTTCTGATCTGATCGTCGGTCGCGACCATGCCGGCGTCGGCAGCTACTACGGCCCCTTCGATGCCCATCACATCTTTGACGAGATTCCCAAGGGTTCGCTCGAGACCCAGCCGCTGAAAATCGACTGGACCTTCTGGTGCTACCGCTGCGGCGGCATGGCCTCGGCCCGCACCTGCCCCCACGGCGACGCCGACCGCCTGCTGCTATCCGGCACCAAGCTGCGCAAGATGCTGTCCGAGGACGGGGATGTTCCGCCGGAGTTTTCCCGCCCTGAGGTGCTGGAGGTCCTGCGCGCCGGGGTCCTGGTAAACCGGGTGGTGGGCGCCCGCAGGCAGGTGCTGGTAACGGTAACAGCGCCAATAGCTCAGGCAAGCCACGCTCAGCGCCTCGCGGTGATGACTGGCAGCCCAAGGGGGCGGCGGCGCACGAGTCGCGCTTGGGCTTTACAAAGTCGTCACGAGGCGACCGCTAGGTCGCCGCTCAGTCCGCATTCTTGCGTAAATCGTTGGTATAGCAAGACATTTTTGCTTAATTCATGCTAGAATGCAGGGCTAATATAAGTGGTTTTGCGTATAGACAGTCACCGCGGGGTAACCGAACGGGCCGCTGTAGAACGCAGGGCTAATGTTGTTAATGGGCTGTTTTGCAGCCCATTTTTTTTGAATGTATGGCTGATCTTTTTACTCTTACGCAGCAGTCTCTTGCCTCAATGGATATCGAGCTTGTCGATGTCGAACGGGCTGCGCTTGGTTTGTTGCGTGTCACGATCGATCGGCCTGAGGGTATACGTGTTGAAGATTGTGAGCAGGTTTCACGTCAGTTGTCGCGGGTGTATGAGGTTGAAAATATCGATTACCGCAGGCTTGAGGTGGGCTCGCCAGGTGTAGATAGGCCGTTAAAAACTGAGGCTGATTTTGATCGTTTTCTTGGCGAACGCGTCGAGCTCAAACTCAGACAGGCAGTTGAGGGGCAAAAGGTTTTTTTGGGTGTGTTAGTTGCCGCTGAGGTGGTAACTGAGGCAGTAGGTTCCGTTGGGGTGGTGAAACACTTCGGTATCGAGTTTGAGGCAAAAAAGGGCGAAGTTCGTCGCGTCACGTTCATGTTTTCTGATGTTGAGCGTGCCAAGTTAGAACCAGTTCTGGATTTCAAGGGCAAAAAGCGATGAGTCGCGAAATTCTTCTGTTGGTAGATGCATTGGCACGTGAAAAAAACGTGCCGCGTGATGTGGTGTTTGACGCTCTCGAGGGCGCGCTGGCTTCTGCCATGAAAAAGCGCTTCAAAGAAGACGCAGATATCCGCGTGTCAGTAGACCGTACCTCGGGTGATCACGAGGGGTACCGTCGTTGGCTCGTCGTGCCCGATGAAGCAGGTCTCCAAGAGCCGGATCAGCAAGAAATGCTGTCTGATGCCCAAGAGGTGGTTGCTGATATCGAAGTCGGCGAATACATCGAAGAGGCGCTTGAGCCACTTGAGTTTGGGCGAATTGGTGCTCAAGCTGCAAAGCAGGCGATCTTGCAGCGTATTCGTGATGCTGAGCGCGAGCAAATCCTAGATGATTTTCTCGATCGCGGCGAAACGATTATTTCGGGCTCGATCAAACGCATGGATAAAGGCGATTTGATCGTCGAGACCGGCAAAATTGAAGCGCGCATGCCACGTAGTGAAATGATTCCTAAAGAAAATCTTCGCGTCGGGGATCGGGTGCGTGCGTGGGTGTTGAAAGTTGACCGTGCAGCACGCGGTCAACAAGTGATTTTGTCGCGCTGTGCGCCCGACTTTATCCGGCAACTCTTCGAAAACGAAGTTCCTGAAATCGAACAAGGCTTGCTCGAGATCAAAGGTGCCGCCCGTGACCCGGGTGTTCGTGCCAAGATCGCAGTTGTGGCTTACGACAAACGGATTGATCCAATTGGTACTTGCGTCGGTATGCGCGGTTCGCGCGTCACCGCGGTTCGTAACGAACTCGGCGGCGAGCAAGTTGATATTGTGTTGTGGTCTGAGGATCCGGCAGAGTTCGTGATTGGCGCCCTGGCTCCGGCCAACGTTGAATCGATCGTGGTTGACGAAGATCGCCATGCCATGGATGTCGTCGTTGATGAAGAAAACTTGCCAAAAGCAATCGGCTCAAAAGGGCAAAACGTTCGTCTTGCCTCTGAGTTGACGGGTTGGCAGATCAACATCATGACCCCGGAAGAGAGTCAAAATCGTCAAGAGCAAGAGCGCGCTCAGTTGCGTTCTATGTTCATGAGTCGTCTGGATGTCGACGAAGAGGTCGCCGATATTCTGATTGACGAAGGCTTTACCGGTTTAGAAGAAATCGCCTACGTTCCTATGCAAGAATTGCTCGAGATTGAATCGTTTGATGAAGACACGATCCAAGCCTTGCGTACCCGGGCGCGTAACGCTTTGTTAACTGAAGCGATCGCCCAGGAAGAACGGGTCGAAACCGCGCAAGATTTGATTTCGCTTGAAGGCATGTCGCCAGAGTTGTTAAGCAAACTTGCCGCAGGCGGAGTCAATACGCGTGATGAGCTTGCTGAACTTGCGACCGACGAACTTGTTGAGATGGCAGGTCTGGACGAGGCTGCTGCAAGCCAGTTCATTATGGCCGCGCGTGCGCATTGGTTTGAAGAGAAGTCATAGCAGTTGGTATGAAGAGCAGTTATTGTTAGTTGCTGTCTTCGCTTGAAGTTGTAACGCTGTAAAAAGGTAAGAGAGAGCCTAATGTCGAGTATCACAGTCGCCCAGTTCGCCATTGAACTGAAAATGCCATCCAACGTGTTGTTAGAACAACTGCGTGAAGCAGGCGTGAACCTAACTTCGGTGGATGCCAGTGTCACTGACAGCGACAAGGCCAAATTGCTCGACTCCTTGCGTCGGTCGCACGGTGCGACAGAAGGCACTAAAATCACATTGACGCGCCGTAAAACGTCTGAGATTCGTCAGGCCGATGGTGCGGGTCGCTCGCGTACGATTCAAGTGGAAGTCCGTAAAAAACGTACTTTTGTAAAACGGGATGCGACTGAGACGGGCGAAGCCCCTGTTGCCGAAGGCGCAGAGGTTTTAGCGACTGTTGTGCCGGCAACTTCAGATGCCGTGGCAATTCAAACTGAGCAGTCAGCGGCGCAGTCAAGCCCAGAAGTTCAGGCACCTGATACGCAAGCACCTGAAGCTCAGGCGGCTGATACGCAAGCGCCTGACGTGGTGGCAAATCCGGCACAGAGCCAACCCCTTGCGCCGGAGCAAGTTGAGGCAGTCGCGATCGCTGTACCTGCCAGCCCCGAGTTTCCAGCTCCGTCAGCGCCCCAGGTTGAAGATGTGCCTGTCGTCAGCGAGACCGCTGAGGCGAGCCCTGTCGCAGCAACGGTGTCCGTTGAACCGGTTGCAACGCCTGATTCTCAGGAAACGTCTTCGGTGGCTGCACCTGAGGCATCCTCCTTAGTGGTTGATGCACCTGCTCAGAGTCCTGACATCACACCAGATACTACGAAGGCTGGCGTCGCAACGCCAGCAGCAGTCTCTGCACCTAAGGTCTTTAAGCCCACGCGTGGGCGCGCAGTCGCGCCGGCGCACGTGGCCGTAGAGGGCGCTGTCCGTGACGAAGCGCGCCGTGCCTCAGAGGCCGAGGCCGCTGCCTTGCGCGAGATGCTGAATCGACCACGCAAGGTCGCCAAACTGCCAGAACCAGATGCAGCTGCAGCCGCAGCTGCTTTATCGGGCACTATCCATAAACCTGCTGGTGCGCCTGCTAAGGCCGCTAAAAAAGAAGGCACTGACGCCGCAGGCAAAAAGGTACTGAAATCTGGGCAAATTGCTTCGACATGGTCGGACGACGCTTCGCGTAAAAAGCCCGCCGAAAAGCGTGATGCCCCGGCGGCACCGGGCCGTGATGGCTGGCGTGCTGGTGGTAAAAGTAAGTCGGGTGGTAAGAAAGGTAGTCGTGGTTCAAACAATCAGGCTCAAGAGCAGCGCGAACCAGCGCCGATTGAATTCATCGCGCGCGAAATTCATGTGCCCGAAACGATTAGTGTGGCCGATCTGGCGCACAAGATGTCTGTTAAAGCCGGCGAGGTCATTAAGCACCTGATGCAGCTTGGCCAGATGGTCACAATCAACCAAGTGCTCGATCAAGAAACCGCCATGATTGTGGTGCAAGAGCTGGGTCATAACGCAATTGCCGCTAAATTAGACGATCCCGAGGCTTTCCTCGATGAAGACGCTCCACACGCTGATGTGGTGTTGTCGCCCCGTGCCCCAGTTGTGACTGTGATGGGACACGTTGATCACGGCAAAACCTCTCTGCTTGATTACATCCGTCGTGCCAAAGTTGCTTCGGGCGAGGCAGGTGGCATTACTCAACATATTGGCGCTTACCACGTGCAAACCGAGCGCGGGATGGTGACGTTCTTGGATACTCCAGGCCACGAGGCGTTTACTGCGATGCGTGCTCGCGGCGCCAAAGCGACTGACATTGTGATTTTGGTGGTTGCCGCCGATGACGGCGTGATGCCACAAACGAAAGAAGCGATTCATCATGCGAAGGCAGCAGGCGTGCCCTTGGTGGTGGCAGTTAACAAAATTGATAAGCCCGAAGCTAACGCCGAGCGCGTCAAACAAGAGCTTGTTGTTGAGCAAGTTGTGCCTGAAGAATACGGTGGCGATGTGCCCTTTATTTCTGTGTCCGCTAAAACTGGGCAGGGCATTGACGATTTGTTAGAAAACGTCTTGTTGCAGGCTGAAGTGCTTGAGTTGAAAGCCGCAATTGAAGCGCCGGCAAAAGGTTTAGTCATTGAAGCGCGTCTGGATAAAGGTCGTGGCCCGGTTGCGACGATTTTGGTTCAAAGTGGCACACTGCGTCGTGGTGATGTGGTGTTGGCTGGTTCAAGCTACGGGCGCGTACGTGCCATGCTAGATGAAAATGGCAAGCCGATTCAGTCAGCAGGCCCCTCGATGCCGGTTGAAATTCAAGGTCTGACAGAGGTGCCTGTTGCTGGCGACGAACTCATGTCCTTGGCCGACGAGCGTCGTGCCCGTGAGATTGCACTGTTTCGTCAGGGCAAGTTTCGCGATGTCAAACTGGCGCGTCAGCAAGCGGCCAAACTCGAATCCATGTTTGATAATGCTACCGAAGGTTCGCAGAATCTGTCGCTCATCGTCAAGACCGACGTTCAGGGTTCGCAAGAAGCCCTTGTCACGTCCCTGGTCAAGCTTTCTACCGACGAAGTGCGCGTCCAAGTGGTTCACGCGGCAGTTGGTAGTATCTCTGAAAGCGACGTGAATCTGGCGATTGCATCGGGTGCTGTGCTGATTGGCTTTAACGTGCGCGCTGATGCAAGTACTAAAAAGCTCGCAGAATCGAACGGCGTTGATATTCGTTACTACAACATCATCTATGACGCGGTCGACGAGATCAAATCGGCAATGTCGGGCATGTTGGCACCAGAAAAACGCGAAGAAATTATCGGACTAGTCGATATCCGAGAGGTGTACACCATTTCTCGTATTGGTACCGTTGCCGGTTGTATGGTTGTGGATGGCGTGGTACGTCGCGACTCGCAAGTGCGTTTGTTACGTAATAACGTTGTGCATTGGGCCGGTTGGCTTGATTCTTTGCGTCGTTTCAAAGACGACGCCAAAGAAGTTAAGTCAGGCTTTGATTGCGGGATCACCTTGCGCGGTAACAACGACCTTCAGGTTGGCGACCAGCTTGAGATCTTTGAAATCAAAGAAGTGGCTCGCTCACTTTGATTGCCTGAATGACACGTCATAAGCAGAAAACCGCCCCGGGTCGTAATTTACGTCTCGCTGATCAGATTCAAAAAGATCTGGCCATTATTATTCAACGCGAAATCGACATGAGCCGCGCGGGTTTGATTACGCTGTCGGGTATCGAGTTGACGGCCGATTATGCTCATGCAAAAGTGTATTTCACCGTGTTGGGTGCCGAACCTGAAGTGGCTGCCAAACTTTTGAATGAAAAAGCCGGGTGGTTTTATTCACAGTTGTACAAACTGCTACATATTCATACGGTACCAAATTTGCGATTTTTTCACGACCCTCAGCTTAAGCGCGGCATTGCAATGTCAGCGCTGATTGATCTGGCGAATATGCCCGGTCAGTACGCGGGTGTCCCTGACGAGCCTGAAGACAAGCCGTAAGGCTATCGTCTTATTTTGGAATCTGACGATGGCTAAACGACACGGGCGTGTGCTCGATGGAGTCTTGTTGCTAGATAAACCGGTTGGTTTGTCTAGCAATCACGCCTTGCAGCGTGCGAAGCGGGCGCTTGATGCCCAGAAGGCTGGGCACACTGGCACGCTTGATCCGTTTGCGACTGGTTTGTTGGTGTGCTGTATGGGACGTGCAACAAAGATTTCTGGGGCGATGTTAAGCGCCGATAAAGGCTATTTAGCAACGATCGCGTTTGGCCAAGAGACCGACTCAGGTGATTTAACCGGAGTTGTTGTGAACCAAGCGGTAGAGGGTTTTGCTGGGATCACCCAAGAGGCCCTAGCCGCGGTCTTGCAGATGTTTTTGGGTACGCAAATGCAGATCCCACCGATGATCTCTGCGCTCAAGCGTGATGGTAAACCGCTGTATGAATATGCACGTCAAGGCATCGTGCTTGAACGCGAGCCGCGTGAAATTACGATTCGTAACATTGATCTGCTAGCATTCTCGCCGCTGTCAGCACAAGTTCAGGTGCACTGTACAAAAGGTACCTACATCCGAACGCTTGCACAAGATATTGGTCGGGCACTTGGTTGTTATGCGCACTTGTCAGCGCTGAGACGCACGCAAGTGGGGCCGTTTTTACTTGAAGATGCAGTTGAGCTAGAAACCCTGCAAACGATGACGAACCCCGAATCGCATTTAATTGCTATGAGTGATTTACCTGCTGGACTCGTTCCGGCAGCAAAAACCGCAGTTTCGCCGAGTGTGGTTACACCCGGTTCTATTC
>JBAWWV010000199.1:0-6940 GCA_037146575.1 Alcaligenaceae bacterium
GCAGTTGGCCGCCCATCAAATCGTTAAGCGCTTGAGGCGAACTTTTGTAATTGACCATCTGCAGGTCAATGCCAGCCATTGCCTTGAACGTTTCAACACAAATTTTTGAACCACTTGTCGCCGTACCGTAATCAAGCTTGCCCGGCTGTGACTTGGCCAAGGCAATAAATTCTTTCAGATTATTTGCGGAGACAGCTGCGTTAATCACCAAAATATTAAAAAAACCTTGAAACGCCATCGAGACCGGTTCGAGGTCTTTGACCGGATGAAACGGCAGGCTCTTGCGTAAATGAAAGTTCGCAGCCAATGTCGTGCTTGACCCTAACACCAAGGTGTAGCCATCGGGTGCCGCCTTCACTGCCGCATCCACGCCAATCAAGCCCTCGGCCCCTGGCCGATTTTCAACAATGACTTGCTGGCCTAAACGCTCACCTAGCTTGGCAGCAAAAATGCGTGCGACCACATCACTGGCCCCACCAGCTGCGAGAGGCACGATCAATTTCACGGGCTTGGTTGGATACGTTCCCTGCGCTCGCGCGACGCCGGTGATACAAAGCAGCGCAGCCAAGGCGCAGATCAAGTGTTTGAATTGTTTGACACACATTTTTATTTATCTCACTTTTGACTTTTCAACTGCCTGCCTTCACGATCTGACTCGAACAACAGTAAACGTCTCAGCGCCAGATACTATGTCCACGCATCAGACAGCATGGCTTCTATGAACTCCGAGTGACTCACCCTCCCCCCTGAACGTGGAGGATTTGCGCGCCTTGTCTTTAGATCACCAGCCGAGCACGCAAATCAGTGATCTGCGCGTCGCTATAACCAAACTCACGCATCACCTCGTCAGTTTCGCCACCTCGCGCAGGCGTAGCCGAACGAATTTCGCTCGGGGTACGCGACAAGCCAACCGGCTGCCCTACCACTTCGATATCACCGAGCTCTGGGTGGTGCACCGCTGTGGCGATGCCTAAGTGACGCGTCTGCGCATCGGCGAACACCTGATCCATCGTGTAAATCGGGCCACAGGCAACGCTAGCCGCTTCAAAGCGCTCAATCCAGTCTTGCGTTGAACGCGTACGGGTGATCGCATAGAGCTCTTGATTGAGCGCCACACGATTGTTTGAGCGAAGCTTGCCCGTTTTGTATTCCTCTTTGGCCAACAGATACTCAGCACCGACCGCCTTGCACAGTCTTTCCCACATCTGTTGGGCACCGGCGCCGGCAATATTGATGTGGCCATCTGAAGTCGGAAATACGCCCGTCGGAATCGAGGTTGGGTGATCGTTACCGGCTTGCTCAGGGATTTCTTTATTGATTAACCAACGTGCCGCCTGAAAGTCGAGCATGCCAATCATTGACTCAAGAAGAGAGGTTTGAACCCACTGGCCCTTACCTGACTCTTCGCGCTCGAGCAAGGCCGTCAAAACGCCCAACGCACAAAACAAACCAGTGGCCGAATCAGCCACCGCGATACCCGCACGAACAGGCCCCTGCCCAGGCAGCCCGGTGATGGCCATCAAGCCGCCCATACCTTGCACGATCTGATCGTAACCAGGGCGCTTGGCGTAAGGGCCATCTTGTCCAAAACCAGAGATACTGGCGTAGACCAGGCCTGGGTTGGTGCGACTCAGGCTCTCGTAATCGATCCCTAGCCTAAATTTCACATCAGGTCGAAAATTTTCGATGATGACATCGGCTTGGTCAGCCATCTTTTTAAAAATGGCAATCCCTTCTGCCTCTTTTAAGTTAAGCGTCAAACTACGTTTATTACGATGCAAGTTTTGAAAATCAGGTCCCAAACGACTATCACCCCAACCGTCGCTCACACCCAAGGCTTCGGGGGTTTCGATTTTAATGACATCAGCGCCCCAGTCGGCGAGCTGCCGCACCGCTGTAGGGCCCGAACGCAAGCGCGTCAAGTCTAGTACTTTGAATCTAGCTAGGGGGCCACGGCGAGTCGTTGTCATGTTTAGTTCCTTAGTGATTTTTGTGTTTGAGCGACCGCACCCCAACGTTTGTAGTCGCGTTCGATCATGGCGGCAAATTCAGCTGGGGTGCCAGTTAGGATTTCAAAACCGGCTGCAATTAAATTCTCTTGCACCTCGGGCATCGCCAAAATTGCATTGATATGCTTGTTTAAGAGTTGCACCACTGCGTCTGGCGTACCCTTGGGGGCGACAATGCCATACCAACCATTTGCTTCAAACGCTGGGAAGCCCGCTTCGGCTGCGCTTGGCACGTTAGGCAAGGCTGCAGCCCTCTTGTTACCCGTCACCGCCAAGGCCTTGAGCTTGCCTGCGTTGAGCAAAGGGATGGCTGAGGGTAAGCTCGCTACCATCACGTCAACATCGCCACGCGAAAGTTCAACCACGGCAGTCGTGGCAGTTTTGTACGGGATGTACAGCATCCGGGTCTCGAGCAGGGTCTGAAACAACACCCCGATCAATTCGGTTTGCGACGACGTCGAGGCAAACGTAGCCCCGCCTTTTTTTTGTTTTGCAAATTGCGCGAACTCTTGCAAATTTTGATAGGGCGAAGCTGGGTAGGTGACCATCAAGTAGGGCTGGTTGACTCCGACCGCCACTGCAACAAAATCCTTCAACGGTTCGTAACCAATATCGGCGTACACAAAGGGATTTACCGCCATCGTACTGACAAAGGCGATTGTCAGTGTGTAACCATCAGGGGCTGCTTTTGCACCGAAGGTCGTGCCGATTCCTCCCTGCGCACCTGGCTTATTCTCAACCACAACGCTTTGATGTAATGCCTCACCTAGTCTTTGCGCCATTACACGCGCAAAGGCGTCAGTGCCACCACCCGCAGCGTTTGGTACGATCAACCGAATCGGCCGCTCGGGGTAGGCAAACGCCTGCGTCGCCCCAACGACTGTTACCAGGCCGCAGAAACCGAGGGCGCTCACACGCAATAATCGAACAAACAGGTCTATCAACTGCTGCCTCCTATGGTTCAGCACCCATAATTTTTCTTAGTGGCGTCTAAGCGGCTATCTATGCGCGCATTTTGAAAAACGCGAGTAGGTAGCATACCTGAGCGCGGGTGGTTCTGCAGCCGGCTACCAACGGGTAGGCACGCCAACAACGTAGAATATCGGTCACATGATGCTCGCACCTAAATCAGGTGCTGCTCGGTGGGGCAACGCGCTCAGCGCAGGCCGCCGCTTCGTCCAACCTGACGCTACTCCTCACGAAGGCTATTTGACATGACTGCCAAGGCGAATTTAACTGAACCTACAACGCCCGCTTTGAGTGTCACCGGTCGCATTGCAACCATTCGTCTGCGCAATCCAGCCTATGCCAATCGCTTAAGTCCAGCCGATTTAGACGTCATCAAAGGTCACCTCGAACGTGTCAACGCCAATCCCGAAATATTGGTTCTACGGTTCGTCGCTGACGGCAAATACTTTTGCAGTGGCTACGATATCTCGTCGCTCGCAGCCGATACAGCGCCTTCTTCGACCTATTTTGGTGACACCGTTGACTTGATCGAACGGGCACGTCCGGTCACGATCGCAGCCATCAACGGCGGTGTCTATGGCGGGGGCACCGATTTAAGCCTTGCCTGTGACTTTAGAATCGGCGTGGCCAGTGCCAATATGTTCATGCCGGCCGCAAAACTAGGACTACATTTTTACCCAGGCGGCATGGTGCGCTATATCACTCGTCTGGGCTTAAATAATGCCAAAAAACTGTTTTTAACCTGTGAAAAAATCGAGTCAGCCGAGATGCTAGCGATTGGATTTTTGACCGAGCTTGTGGACGCAGAAGTACTGTTGACTCGTGTAGATGCCCTGAGTGAACAACTTGCCGGCATGGCACCCCTCGCCTTGCTGGGCATCAAAAAACACTTAAATCTGATTGCTCGAGGTCAACTCGACGAGACCGAGATTCGCCGCGCCGTCGCAATCTCAGAAAAATCAAACGATATGAAAGAAGGCGCGCTCGCCTGGAAAGAAAAGCGTAACGCGACTTTCAATGGTGCTTGAAGGTGCCTCTGTTTCAACACGCAGTCAAGACGCACGCACGTGCGTATGTCAAAACGCGCGTCAGGCAAAAGAGCAAGAGATGCAGCGCGTCGTCGCTTGCTTAACCCCCGTTTTTAATCATGATCGATTTGATTTGATCGAGCGTGATATAGCCTTTTTTCTCAGAATCGATATGACCAAACGCGTCGGCGACACGCGGCATGCCGTCTTTAGCCTCTTGCAGCGTTAATTTGCCATCCGCATTTTTGTCGGCCGCTTTAAATCGTATTTCGAGCTCAACTAATTTCTCTTGGGTTGCCGCATCGATTGTTTGTGCTGCACTCACGCCTAAAACTGCAACCAAAGCAAGCGCAAACGCGCCCGACCGTATCCGTTTATTGAACATCATTTGTGCACCTCATCAAAACAACTGGTTCTGGTTCCATACAAAAAATACGGGGCCATCTAAAGCACTGCGTGCGTTCAGCACGAAGCGAGTTAGCTAAACATTGTAAGCCGCAGGGTATCTTAACTTGAAGGCTGCGCGCCAAGTGGCTTCGGCTTGCATCAACCGCTCAAGAGACTGTTTGTTTAAATGATCGCCAGAGGGCATTTGCATCAGCTGCCAAGCCATACAAAAATTTGATGAGATCGCAGAGACCCCTCGATCGGCCAAAGCCATAATTGGAGCTAACGTCGGCATGCCTGCTCCGGCTAACAAAATAAGATCAGGCTTAAGCGGAAGTAGTCGTTCAGCCGCAGCCAACACCGCGTCGTTGCGTAGTGTATAAATATTATGAAAGCCCCCTACGGCTTGCGGCGACTCAATTCCTGCAATCTCGACACCCGTGCGTGCCCAGTAGGCAGCGCTACGCTCAGTCAACCACTGCGGATAGGGGCTCACTAAGCCAATACGCTTGGCACCTAATGCAGTAAACGCTCGACGAATCGACTGCCCCGCTGAAACGATCGGATAGCCGTATCGTTGGCCTAACTGCTCAAAGTATCTGTCTTCGTCTGCGTGCTCAAAATGGTAGGTTGAGCCAGTGATCAAGAAGCCAAGACCAACTAAGGGCGCGTTTGAAAAACTCGCAATAAATTGATCGATATTGGTCAAAAAATCTTCAAGCCGCTCGCGCATCTCTGGTTGCGGGCTCGTCAAACGACCAGTCAGCAAAGCGATGTCGGGATCAAGCATGATCTGCACCTCTGGCTCGGCTGTTGTGTTTGCTTGTGGCACCAGCAAACCCAAAATCCCACGAGCACCATATTCGACTTCGTTTTGCATATTGTTTTGTCTTCGTTTTTTTAATGATGCATGCTAGCATCTGCGATGATCGCATGATCAATTGTAGGCAGGCTACTGCAACCGAATATAAAAAATTTTAACGACAAGACATCATACTGGATCGGTCAGGTCTTATGAAAGCCTCTCAATGTTTCACTCAAGCACTTCTGTTTGCTTTGACACTTTGTCTGACGCCAATCGCAGGCGCTCAGACTCAAGAGCAGCCTTGGCCAGTCAAACCCATACGACTCATCAACCCCTTCGCTCCGGGCGGTTTTGGCGATGGTGTGGCCCGCCCCTTATGGGATCAACTCGGCCAGGCGCTCGGTCAGCCAATCTTGGTCGAAAGCCAGGCTGGCGCTAATGGCGCTTTAGCCAGTTCAGTCGTGTCTCGCGCCGCACCCGATGGCCATACTTTACTGCTCGCGAATCTCGGCCCAGTCGCGATCAATCCAGCCCTGCGCCCTCAAGCACAAAGTGAGCCGTTAAAAGAATTGGTCGCGATCACGCAAATCGTTTCGGGACCACTGATCTTGGTCGTTCATGCAGATTTTCCTGCCAAAGATCTTCAGGCCTTGATTGAGTATGCAAAAACAAAGGCAGGAAAACTCTCTTACGGATCGGTCGGACACGGCAGTACCACCCATTTGGCGGGCGAGTTACTGAACTTAAAAGCAGGTTTAGATCTGCTGCAGATCCCTTACAAAGGGGCAGCGCCCGTCATCACGAATATTTTAGGCAAGCAAATTGAAATGGGCTTTATCAATATTTCGATTGCTAAACCCCATCTCGACTCAGGCCAGCTACGAGCGCTTGGCGTGACAACACTTGGGCGCGCCGCAATTTTTCCAAACATACCAGCTATGGCTGAACAACTACCTGACTTTGAGGTCAACCCTTGGTGGGGTCTGATGGCACCCTTCGGCACGCCACAATCCGTTATTGATCGAATTGCTCTTGAAGCAACAAAGATTTTAAAGAAGGCTGATATCGCAGAGCGTTTTCGACAAAATGGGCTCGAGCCTGAGGGCACGACTCCTGCAATGTTCGCTCAAAAAGTCGTCAGTGACACTGCCAAGTGGCGCCAACTGGTTCAGACCAACAATATCAAACCAGAGTAGCGGTGCGCCTACCTTCCGGGCTTATATTGTGGGTACAGAACTGTGATCGGCAACCCGATCGTGGCCATAAATTGTTCTAGATAAGGCTCCCAGATTGAGCGTCCATCTTTACTGCTAAACAAACTGTGCGAATCTTGACCAAACGTTCCGTAGGCGACCAACTGAGCCTGTGAATTCATCTTACTGTAGCGTGCAAACATTTCTGAATAGACGTCTTTAGAAAAAAAACTATCGTTATCGCCATACAACCAAAGCGAAGGTAGTTTTGTGTCTTCAGCATAATTCGCTGCCGCCCTCGCGAGATTCAAGCGCCAACCGATGCAATCTTCTTGTCTAAGACCTCCTGCGAAATTCACCAACCCCTTTACGGAGGGATCTGGTTTGGCGGCGCCATAGGCAAGCGTTGTCCAGCCACCATGTGATTGGCCTACAACTAAGGTTTGAGTGCGATCCACGTCGCTCAGGGTATGTGCATATGCAACGGTCGCAGCGACGTCTTCGGCCTGTATCAAGCCATTCGATTCGACATTACACCCACCCCCTACG
>JBAWWV010000200.1:0-6940 GCA_037146575.1 Alcaligenaceae bacterium
CTATTACGGCGAAAAATGCGCGCAATATGCACTGGGCAAATGGGTGGTGGTGCCCTATCGCTGCCTCTACACCGCCTTTGTGATGATTGGCGCGGTAGTCTCACTTGATCTGGTGTGGGCCGTGTCAGATGTCGTCAACGGTTTGATGGCGTTTCCGAATCTGGTTGGCTTGCTGTTGCTCTCGGGTGTAGTGGTGAAAGAAACTAGGGCGTTCTTGCTGACGCTTAAACACGAGCGCGATCAACAGCAGTGAGACACTCTCTTCTGGGCGTCGTCATCTGCGACCTACTGACCTATACATCGAACGATTCTAGTCATCACTATTATCGACTTAGTCATTAACAGCGACTTACGGGTGGGATGAAATTTCTTTCATCCTCACCCTTGTCCGGCTCCGTAGCCTACGATGTTTTGCCTTCGCCCTGCTTCAGTGCTGATGCTCATCCAACACCAGGTGTGCCAAGCCTTTTTCGGTAGCGACCCCGACCTTAGCCCCAACGGGCAAGGTGACTTTCATTGCTGTGTGCCCAAACGGCAAGCCGGTGATCACGGGGATCTTGACCGACTTACGAATAAACGCAATCGCAGCCTTCAAGTCGTAGCCGCGATCGTGTTCGGCCAGGCGATAGTCAGTAAATCCACCGAGCAGCAAGGCTTTTTGTTTGCCTAAGATACCCGCCTGCGCTAGTTGATTGAGCATGCGCTCAATGCGATAGGGGTGCTCACCGACATCTTCAACAAACAGAATGCCACCTTTAATTTTTGGCATGTAGGGTGTGCCCAGCAGCGACGTGATCATCGCTAAGTTACCACCCCATAAGATGCCGCGTCCATCAACAGCATCCGCATCTTGCGTTTCAAAACTTAAGATCTCGAGCTCACCGCGCATGCACTCGCCAAAGATTTCAGCGGTGAGGATCTCAGGCTTTTTTGCACCAAAATCAAAACAGGCCATGGGACCTGCGTAACTAATCGTTTCGGTCTTTGCATACAACGCCAAACTAAACGCGGTGAAATCACTATGGCCAACAAACCGCTTGCCCGAGCCTGCGAGCGCCTGCCAGTCAAGCGAATCAAGCAAGCGACCCATGCCATACCCGCCACGGCTCGCCATCACAATCGGTAATTTTTGTTTGATTGCGCGTGTAAAAGCCGCCAGACGCTGCGTATCGGTGCCAGCAAAACGCTGTGCTTGATTCAGCACACCGCGGTCAAGGGCGACTTTAAACCCCATACCGCTCAAACGCGTTTGAGCACGGGTGAGTGTTGCAGGATCAGCCACTGCGCCTGAGGGCGAGATCACATAGATGCCGCTCGCGTCTGGTTCGCAATGGTGGTCGTGCACGTGATCAGGATGCCCGTGAGGGGCGTGCGTTTTAGTCATGTTTGCCATCCTTGCTACGTCGTTCTTTAAAAAATTGACGCAGGGTATCGCCGCATTCTTGCGCTAACACCCCGCCTTCAACTTGTGTGTGGTGATTCAATTGTGTTTCGAGTGCCAAATTTAAAACACTGCCACAGACGCCAGTTTTTGGATCGGGTGCCCCAAACACCACGCGCGCCAGGCGCGCGTGCAGCATCGCCCCAAGGCACATGGCGCAGGGTTCAAGCGTGACATACAACGACGCACCGGGCAGACGATAGTTTTGCACTTGTTTAGCCCCGGCTCGCAAAGCCACAATCTCAGCGTGCGCCGTGGGATCGTGATCAATAATGGTGCGATTAAAGCCAGTTGAAAGCAGTTCACCCTGAGCGTCTACCAACACGGCACCTACCGGCACCTCGCCAAGCTGCTGCGCCTGCGCGGCTTGCGCGAGCGCCAGTTGCATCCAAGCAAGATCAGCCACGATATAAACGAGCTTTGAGCGCGACGCGTGCCGCTAAGCTGGTTAACGCTTCTTCAAGCCATTGATACAGTTCAGCATCGGCGTCGTAACGCGCCTGATTTAAATTGGAGACGCGACCATCTTCGATAAAGCCCCAAGCACGACTGCGCTTATCGCGATGCTTAGGATCCCACACCCCAAAGGCAAACCCGCCAGAACTGCGAATTAACGAAAAGCAAGGGATGTCGGTGTAGCCATCGCCCACAAAGACCATTTGATCAAAGGGTACGCGCAAACGGTCTTCGGCAACTTTGCGGTTGACCTCAAAGGGTTTACCAACGAAGGCGGGGCCAACGATCCCTTTTTGGATCTGAAACAGATAGCGTGTTTTGTCGGTAAAGCTCACAATGCGCTTTGGAAAGCTGATCGCACCGTGTACGTCGTACACAAATTCAGACGCCCAAATCCCGGTAAATTCATGAGCAATTGAGGTGTGGCGCACGACGTCGCCGATGCCGCTTGAGATCAGATAAAACTCAAGTTGAACCTGTGGATGAGCCTGGCGCACTTGCTCGCGTAAGCGGCTGAACAATGATTGAACACCTGCATGCAGCGGTAAAGACTTACCCCACTGCTGAAGTTTGTCTTGCGTAATCGCGCCGTGCTGGCCTTCACGCGACAGTTCGATCATCTCATGCAGATAGGCCGGCACAGGATCCCAGTCTTGCGCCAGCAAGGGGTCGACACGCTTGGTCCAAAATTGCTGTGTATCGACCCCAAGCGAATCCAGAAACCCCGAGGTGCTATCGGGCGCCAAGGTGTCGTCAAAATCAAAAATCAGTGCAATCACATCAGACATTGTTTAGATCCGTCTGCATTGAAGAGTTTGATTGTAACGAGCATCTGGCTTGCGATTGCGCCCGAAGCAGTCGCCTTACTCTTTAATCCCTAAATCGCGAATCAGCCGACCCCACTTTTCACCGTCGCGTTGCATAAACTGCTTGACCTCGTCAGGCGACGACACTCGCAGATAGACCCCTTTCTGGGCGAGATCGCTGGCCAGCATTTTATCTTGCCCCACCACCTGCATCGCAGCTGTTAAGCGCGCCAGAACCTGCGCTGGCACCTTGGCAGGCGTCATCAGTGCCACCCAAAACACCGCATCAAAACCGGTTGTGCCAGAAGCCTCATCGATTGTGGGCAAGTCTGGCAAAAGAGCAACACGCTTCGCAACCGACACCGCCATCCCCCTGGTGCGCCCCGAGGTGACAAATGGTAGCGCCTCATTGAGCGCCGAGAACATCATCTCGATTTGTCCGCCGATCAGATCCTGCGCTGCAGGTGCCCCACCCTTGTAATGGATCACTGCCATTTTTAAGCCAAAGGTCTTAATAAAATATTCAGCAGCCAAGTGGTTGATCGAACCGATACCGGAGGTTCCGATCGAATATTTGTCCGGGTTTGCGCGCACCAGTGCAATCAATTCTTTGACGTCTTTTGCTTTGAAATCTTTGTTGGCATGCAACACAAAGGGAGAGGTCAGCATCATCGAGATTGGCTGAAAATCTTTATACGGATCGTACTCAACCTTACCCTGTAACACTGGATTAATCACAATCGATACTGGTGCGGCGTAGGCCGTGTAGCCATCCGGTGCGGCTCGCGCCGTTAAGTTGCTGGCAATGGTTGAAGCAGCGCCAGCTTTATTCTCAACAACCACCGACTGACCAAGTTCGCGCCCCAACCGCTCAGCGATGGTACGACTTGCGTAGTCGGTCACGCCACCTGGGGGATAGGGCACAAGCAGACGCAAGGATTTACTTGGGTAGGTGTCTTGCGCGTGCACGACGCCCTGCCCGCCTTGTACCCCCAACAGCGCGAGTAACAACAATGCGAACCCGCGAACAAGAGCTGCTCGTTTGCTGGTTCTTTGAGTGGTTTGACTCTGAATATTCATGTTGTCCCCTTTATTTGTATTTGCTACTTTCTCATCAACCGCAGCGAAGGCAAGCCTAGCCGGCCGAGCCTAGATGTGGCATCAACCTTTTATACAAGCACTCGCCTGTCGCTGACAAACTGCGTGCTCTCTTTGCAAAGCCATCACGCAAAGCCCCTAACACCAGCGGGCTCACGTAATCACTCGCCTTTTGCGGCGACTGGCTGATACCACGGTAAATCAGGACGCTGGCCATAACGACGTACCCGCAAGTTGGCCTGTTCGCCATGACCAGCGAAGTTCTCCATATGACACAAACGCGAACAGTACTCGCCCACCATAGCCGAAGCGGCATCTGTGGTCACGCGTTGGTAGGTACAGGTTTTTAAGAACTTTCCGACCCATAAGCCGCCAGTAAACCGTGCACTGCGCTTGGTGGGCAAGGTGTGATTGGTGCCGATCACCTTATCGCCAAAGCTCACGTTGGTGCGAGGGCCTAAAAATAAGGCGCCGTAGTTGGTCATGCGCTTTAAGAAAATATCTGGGTCGCGCGTTAAGACTTGCACGTGTTCAAACGCCAGTTGATCTGCGGTTTCAATCAGCTCGTCAACTGTGTCAACCACGATTACCTCGCCGTGCTCGGCCCATGACACGCGAGCGATCTCGGCTGTCGGCAGAATCGTGAGTTGACGCTCGACCTCAACCATCGTCGCGCGCGCTAAGGCCTCGCTCGTGGTCAATAAAATCGAGGGCGAAGTCGGACCATGTTCAGCTTGCCCTAACAAGTCAACCGCACACATTTCAGCGTCAGCCGAATCGTCGGCAATGATCAGGGTCTCGGTGGGGCCTGCAAACAGATCAATCCCCACACGACCATACAGTTGACGCTTGGCCTCGGCTACAAACATATTGCCCGGGCCCACCAACATATCCACTGGGGCAATCGATTGTGTACCTAAAGCCATCGCGCCAACGGCCTGAATACCACCTAGCACCAAGATTTCGTCAGCGCCAGCAAAATGCATTGCCGTCACGATGGCAGGATGCGGGGCGCCTTGATATGGTGGAGCGGTTGCAACAATACGCTTGACGCCTGCCACCTTGGCCGTCAACACACTCATGTGAGCCGAAGCGATCATTGGATACTTACCGCCAGGCACATAACAGCCCACGGCGTTCATGGGGATGTGGGTGTGACCGAGTACCACGCCTGGCATGGTTTCAACTTCAACATCTTGCATCGAGGCACGCTGAATTTCAGCGAAACTGCGAATCTGCGTTTGAGCAAAGCGGATATCTTCAATCTCGCGTGGCGACAGTTGCTTGACCGCCTTCTCGATCGCGGCTTGGCTTAAACGAAACTCGCTGGGCTCCCATTGATCAAACTTGGCCGAAAGCTCTTTGACGGCGCTATCACCGCGTTTTTCGATATCTAACAAAATACCTTCAACGGTGGCACGCACCTTGGCATCGGCCTCGGCAACTTCGGCGGCATTGCGACCACGTTTTAAATAACGCACTGACATGGGGTGAACTCCTGACGATTCAGATCAATGCGCTAGGATACGATATTGTTGGCTTTATAGCTGTACAAGCCGATCAGAACTAACAAAATCGCGACACTTAGGCGCTTGGTACGCTCGCCTGGGCAGACGAATGATTATCGCTACGAAAGCTAAGCTATTCTTTACTTATGTTGGCTTGTGCTTCGGCATCGCTTGATTTTTACTCAAGCATGACAAGTGTAGATTGTGCGTTAAGCTTGGGCGCTCTCTGTTTTCTTCAAGCGTGACCCGTTTTGCCTATGACACATCCCGAGATTCGGCCTGAGCAGTCTATCGAGCTCTTAAAAGCGCTGCATATCTTGACGCGCGACGGCAAGCTAAACCAAGACAGCCGACGCAAACTCAAGCAGGTGTACCACCTGTTTCAATTTATCGAACCACTGCTCGCGCAGCTTAAAGAAAAAAATCCAAGTTTTTGCGTCGTCGATCACGGCGCCGGCAAGTCATATCTCGGGTTTATTTTGGTGGATTTATATCTGCGCCACCACGCCAAAGCGGCGCGTATGGTGGGCATTGAAACCCGTGCAGAGCTTGTGACTCAGACAATAGCACTTGCGCGCGACCTGGGCTTTTCGCAAATGCAGTTTTTAAACGAGTCGGTTACCGCCTCAATCACTTCAAGCGCACTGCCCGAACGCGTGGATATGGTGACTGCCTTGCATGCGTGTAACACCGCCACCGACGATGCGATTCGTTTTGGCTTAGCGAAGCAGGCGCGTTTTATGGTGCTGGTGCCCTGCTGCCAGGCCGAGGTCGCAGGCGTCCTACGCAAACATAAGGCGCAGCAACTCAAAGACCCTTTAGCAGAGATTTGGCGACACCCCCTACATACGCGCGAATTTGGCAGCCAAGTCACTAACACCTTACGCTGTCTTCAACTCGAGGCGCACGGCTATCAAGTCACGGTGACTGAGTTAGTGGGCTGGGAGCACTCGTTAAAAAACGAATTGATTATTGCTGAACATAAAGGCCCGCCTAAGCCGCATACGATTGCCCGTTTGCAGGCTTTATTAGAGCGGCTTGGGTTACAAGAACTCAATGAGCGATTTTTTGTACCGAGCATGGCGTCTGTTGCTCTTTAGACAGTTAGCAATCCTTGCCATTGAAATCTGTCACTAAAATCCTTAATTTGAAGATATGAGTCACTTGATCTTTAGAAACAACTCAGATGATAAACAGAGCGCTTCAAACTGATTCGCAAGCGACACCATCATTGATGCGACCGGCGACGCCGAACGCAAAGCGTGTATTGATCGCTGGCTGCGGCGATTTGGGCTTGCGCGTGGCTAGGCTGTTAGCCCTTGAAAATACGACCAACCAAAGTTGGGGGCTCAGACGTCATCCTGAACTTGAACCTGCTAACAACATATCGCGCTTGACTTGGATTGCAGCCGACTTAACTCAGCCAGAGACCTTGCTTGACCTACCCAAGGACATCACGCATGTGCTGTACACCGTCGCGCCAAAGGCGCGCACTGAACCAGATTATCGCGCTGTATACCGTGATGGCTTAGAACGCTTGCTGTATGCGGTTGCTTCACCCGCGCTGCAACGCGTGTTGTTCGTATCGTCAACCGCAGTGTATGGCGATCACGGTGCGCAATGGATTGATG
>JBAWWV010000201.1:0-6910 GCA_037146575.1 Alcaligenaceae bacterium
TGGTGGGCCTAGGCTTGCTTGGTGTTGGCCTGTTCTATATGTACTTGATGTCGGTCGGCAAAGCTGGAAATCTCTCAGCGACTCTGCATCCCTTGATTGGCTTGGCTTTTGGCTCTTCCTTGATCTCAATCTTCGCACGTCTAGGTGGTGGCATTTTCACTAAGGGCGCAGACGTTGGTGCTGACTTGGTGGGTAAAGTTGAAGCGGGTATTCCCGAAGATGATCCACGTAATCCGGCGGTGATCGCTGATAACGTTGGCGATAACGTTGGCGATTGCGCTGGTATGGCCGCTGACTTGTTTGAAACCTATGCCGTGACACTCATTGCGACGATGGTGTTGGGCGCCTTGATGGTGAAAGTGGCAACGGCCGAAGCGGTCATTTATCCGCTGGTGCTCGGTGGGATCTCGATTATTGCTTCGATCATTGGCTGCTCTTTTGTCAAAGCCACACCAGGCATGAAAAACGTGATGCCAGCCTTGTACAAAGGTTTGATCATCGCCGGAGTCATCTCTTTAGTCGCTTTTTATTTTGCAACAAACTGGTTGATGCCTGATAACGCGTTGGCCGACTTTGGTTTTAAAACCGGTGGCAAAATGCGTTTGTTCGGAGCCACTGTTGTGGGCTTAGTGCTGACAGCATTGTTGGTGTGGATTACCGAGTATTACACCGGTACAGACTACGCTCCTGTTAAACACATTGCCCAAGCTTCAAGCCAGGGTCATGGCACTAACATCATCGCAGGCCTCGGTGTGTCGATGAAGTCAACCGCTTACCCTGTGTTGTTTGTTTGCGCGGCGATCTACTCGGCGTTCTGGCTTGGTGGTATTTACGGTATTGCGATTGCAGCGACCTCGATGCTGTCGATGGCGGGTATTGTTGTTGCACTGGATGCGTATGGTCCGATCACCGACAACGCTGGTGGTATCGCTGAAATGGCTGGTATGCCTCAGTCGGTGCGTGACATTACTGATCCGCTTGATGCAGTGGGTAACACTACGAAAGCTGTGACCAAAGGCTACGCTATTGGTTCGGCAGGTTTGGCGGCCTTGGTATTGTTTGCCGATTACACACATGAGCTCGAGTCAAAAGGCTTGAAGGTCAGTTTCGATCTGTCTGACCACATGGTGATCATTGGTTTGTTTATCGGCGGCCTGATTCCTTACCTGTTTGGTGCGATGGCGATGGAAGCTGTAGGCCGTTGCGCTGGCGCAGTGGTTGAAGAAGTGCGCCGTCAGTTCCGCGACATCAAAGGCATCATGGATGGCACGGGTAAGCCTGAGTACGACAAGGCTGTCGACATGCTGACGACCGCGGCCATTAAAGAGATGATTATCCCTTCGCTCTTGCCAGTGGTGGTGCCGGTTGCTGTGGGCTTGATCTTGGGTCCGAAAGCGCTGGGTGGCATGTTGATGGGTACGATTGTGACTGGTCTGTTTGTCGCGATCTCGATGTGTACCGGTGGCGGTGCTTGGGATAATGCCAAGAAATACATCGAAGAAGGTCATTTTGGTGGCAAAGGTTCAGAGGCGCATAAAGCCGCTGTGACTGGCGATACCGTAGGCGATCCGTATAAAGATACGGCAGGCCCTGCAGTCAACCCACTGATCAAGATCATCAACATTGTGGCGCTGCTGATTGTGCCGCTGATGGTTCGCTTGGCTTAATTGTTTGAAGCTAGTCCTCTGCATACTCGTGTGCAGAGAGTTAAAAAACCGCTCGTGCCTCGCGCCTGAGCGGTTTTTTACTTATAGTGATTCATATCAAGTATCAGAACGTTGTCTGCGTAGCTCTCGTTAGTTTGTCTTTAAACTAGTGAGCATCTCGCAGATCAGTCAACCAAATCGTTAAGGTGTGCTCTTGAAAATTTACGTCGCTGGCTATCAACACGAAACAAACACCTTCGCGCCCACCAAGGCCGATTGGGCTGCGTTTAATCGAGGCGAATCGTTCCCGGCCTTCATTGAAGGCCAACCAATGCTCGACAGCTTACGTGGCGTCAATATCCCCATCGGTGGGTTTATCGAGGCGGCCCGACTTGAAGGGTGGAAACTAGTGCCTGGGTCTTGGTGCGGCGCGATACCGTCGGCGCACGTCACGCGCGATGCCTTTGAGCGGATCAGTGAGTCAATTCTTACTGGCATCCGCAAAGGTGGGTTTGATGCCGTCTATCTCGACCTGCATGGGGCTGCGGTTGCCGAGCATGTTGACGACACCGAGGGTGAATTGATCGCACGCATACGTGCGCTTGTTGGGCCCAAGTTACCCATTGTTGCGAGCCTAGATCTGCACGCCAATGTCACACACCGCATGCTCGCCGAGGCTGACGCCTTGGTCTCGTATCGCACCTACCCGCATGTGGATATGGCTACTACGGGTCAGCTCGCGGCAGCGCTGTTGAAGCGTCGAATCAAGCGCGGCAGCAAAGAGCCGATGGCCTATCGTCGCCTGCCCTATCTGATCCCTCTTAACGCACAAAGCACATGGCTTGAGCCTGCCAAGTCGCGTTATGAAGAGATCTTTGACCTTGATCGTGAGTTTGATACCTGCTTGAGTTTTTGCATGGCGTTTCCGGCGTCAGATATCGCCGAGTGTGCACCAATGGTGTGGGGGTATGGTGACCGCGCCGAGGCTGCGGTTCAGCGGCTGTACAAAAACGTAAGCGAACCGACCCAATGGAAGGTTGAAGTGTTTTCGGCGCGCGATGCGGTTGAGCGGGCATGCTTGCTGGGCGAGACCAATGAAAAACCAGTGGTGATTGCCGACACGCAAGACAATCCGGGTGCCGGTGGCGATAGCAATACGACAGGCCTGCTGCGAGCGTTACTTGAAAAGGGGGCAGGCAAACGCTTGCCCGGCAAAGTGGCGCTCGGGTTGCTTTTTGATAGTGCCGCGGCAACGATGGCACATGGGGCAGGCTTAGGGGCTTCGATCACAACCGCGATCGGGACAGCGGTGCCGACTTTCACGGGGCAACTCAGTGATGCACCTGTGCAGGGTACCTTCAAAGTTAAGGCTCTGTCAGATGGCAAAGTCACGCTAAAAGGCCCGATGATGACAGGCTCTCGCATCACGCTGGGCCCCTGCGCGTTGCTTGAAATCGAAGGTGTCTTGGTCGCGGTTGCCAGTGGTAAAAAGCAGTTACTTGACCGGGAACTGTTTCGTATGCTTGGCGTGCATCCTGAGACGATGAAGGTGCTTGTCGTAAAAAGCTCAAATCATTTTCGGGCTGATTTCACGCCGATCGCCTCACACATCTTGGTGGCGAAAGCGGCAGGGCCGATGGCGGCCGACCCGGCAGACTTACCTTGGACCAAGCTCGCTAACACCACGCGCACAACACCCTAGGCCCTGCTCATGGCCACTGTGAACGTGAGGCAACACCCAACTGCCAGTGGCAGTCACCGCTTTGCCTTGTGGGATCTTGCTTTTCGCCCTTTCTACTTGCTTGCCAGCGTGTTCGCGGCGGTTTCGGTTTTGCTGTGGGGTCTGCAATTCAGCGGTTATCTACCGTATGCCTACTTGCAGGGGTCTCTGTGGCATGCGCACGAAATGCTGTTTGGGTTTGTGATGGCGGTGTTGACAGGTTTTTTGCTGACAGCTGGTCAAAACTGGTCGGGCCAGCCGACGCCGAAAGGCGCGTATCTTGCGGCACTGGCGGGCTTGTGGCTAGCGGGGCGGGTGTTGGTACTGCTGCCCTGGGGCTGGCTAGCGGCCGCGGTGAATGTGGCGTTTCCTCTGGCGGCGGCTACAGCACTGGCTATCCCGCTTTACCGAGCGCGCAACCAACGCAACTATTTCTTTGTCGGCTTGCTTGTTTTGCTGGCGCTGGCTCAACTTATGGTGCACTTAAATGCCCTAGGCGCGTTGCGTGTGCCAAGCTGGGCTGGGATCGCACTGGGGCTGGACGTGATGTTGTTTGTGCTCAGTGTCATGGCAGGCAGGGTGATACCGATGTTCACCAATAACGCCATCCCTTTGGCAAAGGCTACGCGCCATCCCTGGGTCGAAAAGCTGGCATTGGGTTTGGTCTTGCTGTTCGCCTGTGCCGAGGTGCTGCAAATTTCTGGAGGATGGCTTGCTTGGATCGCGGTGGTGGCGATGCTGGCGCATTCGGCTCGCCTTTGGCTGTGGCAGCCTTGGAAGACGCTCAATACCCCATTGGTTTGGGTGTTGCATCTGGCCTATGCTTGGATCCCGCTGTACTTGCTGTTTCGCGCGATGGCCGCGATGGACTGGGTTTCGCCCTCAGTGGCCAATCACGCGCTCACGGCGGGGGCGATCGGTGGCATGGCCATTGGTATGATGACGCGAACGGCCATGGGGCACACAGGAAGAAAGCTCAGCGCAGGAAAGGTTGAGGTGAGCTGCTATCTCTTGGTGGGGTTGGCGGCTGTGGTTCGGGTTTTTGTTCCGCTGCTTAACCCGTTGCTGATCCGTGAGGCGGTTCTTGTCTCTGCGGTGCTGTGGTCGTTTGGATTTGCCTTGTATGCGTTTCGGTACTGGCGCATTCTGAGTCGTCAATAGCTCAACAGCCGCGATCGTCAATAGCTGTAGTCATTTAAGGCCCGCTAAAACAAAAGGTCTCAGAGCATTTACGCTTAGAGGCCTTTGCTGTAACTGGTGCCGGAGAAAGGAATCGAACCCTCGACCTTCTCATTACAAGTTATGAAAAGAGTGTGTTTATTGGTGTTGATTGATATTGCGTGGAAACTATAAAAATCAATAAAAACAATATCTTATTAATAATTCTAAATAATTGGATGTTGAATAGTATTGCTCGATATTGTGTGAATTTGGTACCATAGCGGTACCATAGAACCAAACGGACACCTACTCATATGTCCAAAATCAAATTTACCGCTGGCAGAATTAGTGATTTCAAGTGCCCACCCGACAAGCTCGAAGCGACCCTTTGGGATGCTGACGTTAAGGGTTTAGGCCTGCGTGCTACTGCGAAAAGTAAGAGCTACATTTTTCTGAGTATGCTCAAAGATGGGCGAAAAGTCAGAATTACGATTGGTGACCCGAGCCATTACACAATCGATGACGCGCGAACCAAAGCCACCGAACTACAAAAGTCGATTAACGATGGCCTTGACCCGCGAGAAGTCAAAGCCGAGAAAATCGCCGCCAGCGTCGCCAGGCGCGAACAGGCCAAAGTTACGCACGCACCGGCGCTTGAGGCTTGGGGTGAGTACGCTTTAGTAAAGGCTGGCCAGTGGAGTGAGCGCTATAAAGGTACGCACGAACAACTGAGCCGAGCCGGTGGCGAGAAAATCACCCGAGGCAAGCGCGCTGGAATGGGCGACACGAAAGAACAAGGCGCGCTTAGGCCAATATTGGAGCTACCGCTCAAGGCCATCACCCGCGAGCAAGTCGAGCATTTGGTAGTTGAGCGTCTGCAGGCCAAGCCTGAAACTGCGCGCCTAGCCTTGGCGCTGCTGAATAGTTTTTTGAATTGGTGCCTTGACCACAGCGAGCCAACCGTGCAAAGCGATGGCACCATAGCGTACCGCTACCCTTACAAAGACCAAATACACCCAGACGCCTGCCAGCGCCTAAAGCAAAAGTTAGCTAAACCCAAGGCTCGGGACGATTGTCTGCAGCGCGAACAGTTATCACTTTGGTTTGAGCATGTGTGTCGAATTGAAAACCCGACTCACGCCGCCTACCTCCAGTGCCTGTTATTAACGGGTGCCCGTCGAAGCGAGCTAGCCTCGCTGCGCTGGGATGAGGTTGACTTCAGGTGGCAGAGCTTGGCTATCCGCGACAAAGTAGAGGGCGAGCGCACCATCCCGCTGACCCCTTATGTTGCCAGCCTGTTGCAGGTACTCAAGCGCATCAATGAAACACCGCCAAACGTGAGGCAAATCAATAGGCTGGTCGCCAAAGGTCAGGAATGGGCGCCTTCACCATGGGTATTTAGCAGCGCCAGCGCCAAGAACGGACAGATTCAGGAGCCGCGCATCAATCACAACAAAGCGCTGACCGCGGCTGGCTTACCGCCGTTATCTATCCATGGCTTGCGTCGTTCGTTCGGGACTCTGTGCGAATGGGTAGAAATGCCGGCCGGTATCAGCGCGCAGATTATGGGGCACTCACCGAGTGCAATTGCTGAAAAGCACTACCGCCGCCGTCCCCTCGACTTGCTCAGGATGTGGCACATCAAGATAGAGGGCTGGGTACTCGAACAGGCCGGTATTCAGCAACCAAGTACTGAGGCAGGGCAACTTAAAATAGCGGTGTCGAATTGAACCCTTTCAACAAATAACCTTTGCTTTAATAGCAAAAAAGAGATAAATTAACGATGTGGACTGTGCAAGTAAACCCGCTAGCCGAAGCGGAATTGGTGTTGATGCCGGCAGATATTCGCGCGCGGTTTGTGCATATCGCCGAGATGCTCGAACAGTTTGGCCCTCAACAAGTTGGTATGCCTCACGTTCGTTTTTTGCAAGACAAGCTATGGGAAATGCGATTGACTGGGCGAGACGGTATTGCACGAGCTATATCAATTACGCAGACCGACAAGCAGATATTGGTGTTGCACGTTTTTATTAAAAAGACGCAAAAAACGCCACGAGGTGCGATTCAGACCGCAACCAACCGACTAGAGAGAATCAATAATGAAAAGCCTTAAGGATGTTAAAGCGCAACTACTGCAAGACCCAGAGGTCAGCGCTGAATATGAAAAGCAACAACCTGAATTTGCCATTGCGCGCGAGCTTATCGCGGCTAGGGTGCGAGCCGGCATGACGCAAGCAGAATTAGCGCAGCGAATGAGTACGACTCAATCCACCATTGCCAGGTTAGAGAGTGGACGCATGATGCCCTCAATGCGAACGTTTGCGCGTTACGCACAGGCCACGAACAGCCATACCGTCGTGCGCCTAGTGGCAAACACTTGACC
>JBAWWV010000202.1:0-6910 GCA_037146575.1 Alcaligenaceae bacterium
ACACGCCCGAGCGTCGACTTGCCGCAACCCGATTCACCCACCAAGCCAATCACTTCGCCCGCAGCGATTGAAAAAGATACTTGGTCGACTGCATGCACAGTTTGTGCAGGTGCAGCCAACCCGAACTTGGCAGCAAACCGCTCTATTAAATCTTGTGAGCTGGTGAAACGCTTGCTTACTTTACGCAAGTCAAGCAGTGGTGTTGTATGGCTCATACATCAGCCTCGCTGAGAACTGCGAGCGGTCGCACACAGCGCACGATCCGTTCGTCTGCAAACGCGCGCACCGGAGGGTCGACCGTGCAATCCTCGCCTGCGAAGCTACAGCGATTGCGAAACGCACAGCCTTTAGGGCGATTGACGAGCGAAGGCGTCATGCCCGGAATTTGATGCAAGCGTTGCCCACGCGCATTGTTCGCGGGCACTGAATCCAACAAGCCGCGGGTATAAGGATGCAGTGGTGCGTTGAGCACTTGCTCGACCGGGCCACTTTCAACGATGCGACCGGCATACATGACTGCGACACGTTGTGCCAAACCCGCCACAACCGCTAAGTCGTGGGTGATCCAGATTAAGGCGGTCCCTGTTTCGCGGGTTAAACGCTGCATCTCAAACAAGATTTGACCTTGCACGGTGACGTCAAGCGCCGTGGTTGGCTCGTCGGCAATAATAAGCGCTGGGCGCAACAATAGGGCAATCGCGATCGCCACGCGTTGACGCATGCCACCCGAAAACTGATGAGGATATTGTTTCAGACGCTCGTCGGGTGACGCGATACCCACTTGCACTAACACCTCACGACAGCGGGCCCGCGCCTGCTCAGCAGACATTGAGCGATGCGCTTGCAGCGTTTCGATCATTTGCGTATCGACGCGTAACACCGGATTCAGTGTCATCATCGGATCTTGAAAGATCATGGCAAGACGATCGCCGCGTAACTGCCTCAACGACTCTTCGTTGGCACCGACTAATTCTTTGCCTTCAAAGCGGATGCTACCTTGCGTGATTTTGCCGGGCGCATCAATGAGGCCCATGATTGAGAAGCCCGTCACGGATTTACCCGAGCCAGATTCACCGACTAAGCCCAAAATCTCACCGGGCTGCACTCGTAAACTGACCTCGTCGACCGCCGGCAACAAGCCAAGTCGTGTCGAAAATTCAGTGCGTAGTGAAGTGATTTCTAAAAGTGACATAGCGTCTTAAGGTGCGATCTGTCAGACAGGAGCTGGCAGACGATGTAGGGAGTAACGTATGTCATACCCTTAGTGGTGTAGCTGTTTAACGCACCAGTTGCAGCGAGCAGCGTATTACGTGATTGAGGGGTGTCGTAAGTCATTTTCATGTTCAACGTGCCAGTCGGGGGTTCAATACATCGCGTAATTGATCGCCAACTAAATTAATCGCGACAATCGTCAGCAACAGCGCGACGCCTGGGTAGACCGAAATCCAATACTTACCAGACAACATATATTCATAGCCGTTGGCAATCAGCAGGCCCAACGAGGGCTCGGTGATAGGCAAGCCTAAGCCCAAAAAGGACAAGGTTGCTTCAAGCGCAATCGCGTGCGCAACTTGCACGGTACCCACCACAAGTAAAGGCGGCAGAGTATTGGGGATCAAATGCTTAAGCAGCACGCGCCACGTTGGCAAGCCTAAACCGCGAGCCGCCTCCATGTATTCTTTATTGCGCTCAACCAAAGCCGCTGACCTCGCAGTGCGCGCGTAATAGGCCCACTGCACAGTCACGAGTGCGATAATGACTTTTTCAATACCGGGGCCTAGTACTGCAATCAAAATCAGTGCCACCAAGATCGCCGGAAAGCCCAATTGAATATCAACGATCCGCATCAAAATCTGTTCGTAGCGTCCGCCAAAAAAGGCTGCACTTACGCCTAAGCCTGCGCCAAGTGCCAAGGCAATGGCACCACTAATGACCCCGACCATCAACGACACACGCAACCCATACAAAATGGCAGAGAACATATCTCGACCCATACCATCGGTACCTAGCACGAAGGTTGTACCCAACATCGACTCAGAGCCTGGAGGCAAGCGCGAATCCATCAAATCGAGTTTTGCAAGATCGTAAGGATTTTGCGGGGCCAGCCACGGTGCAAAAATCGCGAGGAGCAAGACGATTACCAAAAGCGCCAGGCCAAATAAAGCAATACGTGACTGTGAAAAATCTCTGACGAATTGACGCCAAGGCGTGTCTTGGGCGAGTGGCACGGCAGAAGAGGATGCGTTCATCGGTCAGCCTGTTAGTTAATTTTTAGCTGCGCTTAAACGCACGCGCGGATCGAGTACCGAATACAAAATATCGATCACGAGGTTAATGACCACAAACATCAAGACGGTAATCATCAAATACGCCACGACCACCGGGCGATCAAGTTGAAAGATCGAATCAATCACTAACTTACCCATTCCGGGCCAGGCAAAAATCGACTCGGTCACGATGGCAAAGGCAATCACTGAGCCTAACTCAAGCCCAATCACAGTCACCAAGGGGATCATGATATTTTTTAATAAATGCACACCTAGGATGCGACTTTTAGGCAAACCTTTGGCGCGCGCAAAACGTATGTAATCAAGTAATACGTTCTCTCGTACCTGAGCCCGCGTCAGCCGGATAATCAAACTCAGCTTAAACAACGCTAGGTTGATACCGGGAAGAATGGCGTATTTCAAGCCATCCCAATGTACGATCGAAAGCTTCATCCCCAAAAACTCTGTGGTGGGGCCGCGCCCAGTTGAAGGCAACCAACCCAGCTGAACCGCAAACAGCATGATCAGCATCAGCCCAACCCAAAAGGTTGGCAGAGAAAAACCAACGATTGAAATTGCCATGATGGCTTTCGAAATCTTGCTGTCTGGCTTCAGGCCTGCGTAAAGGCCTAACGGGATCCCCACCAGAATTGAAATCAGCATCGCAACCGTGGCAAGCTCAAGCGTTGCTGGCATGCGCTCAAAAATAACTTCGAGTGCGGGGCGACCATAGACAAAGCTTTTACCCAAGTCACCACTGACTGCGTTTTTTAAGAACAACAGGTATTGCATCCAACCTGGCTTATCTAACCCTAAAGCAACACGCGCACGCTCTCGCTCAATCTGATCAGCATCGGGGCTAATCAAAATTTCAACAGGGTCACCCACAACAAACAGGCCTGCGAACACTAGCAAGGATGTGACGAGTAAGACTAAAGCCGTCTGCGACAGACGTCGCATGATGAAAACAAACATTATTTCTTGATCTTCACTTCATGTGCGAGTGTGTACTGGTCTGCACGCGCTGCATAGGTCAGGTTTGCTTTGGTCCCCCAGACAGAGACTTCATAGTGCAACGGGACGATCCCCATCAGCTCTATCGCCTTTTCACTGGCGAGCGCTAGTTTGGCACCACGCTTTGCCTCGTCAACCTCAATCATGGCAGCAGTCGTCAACGCATCTAACTCAGGGCTTGAAAACCGACCTCGATTGGCTGCTCCGTTACCAGTTGCCGCATCATAGGTGCCCAACAGAGACCGCAAGGGCGAACTTGGGTCGCCGCTTTCTGAGGCCCACCCAGCAAGCATGAACGAGAACTCCAGCTTCGAGCCGCGCGAAAAGAAAATATTTGAGGGCATGGTCTCAAGCTTGGTCACGATACCAACACGCGTTAAAAACTGCGCAACTGCTTGGGCAATTTTTTCGTCATTGATATAACGATTGTTAGGCGCGTGAAGGGTTAACTGAAAACCATTTGGGTAGCCCGCTTCAGCCAAGAGTTTTTTTGCACCCTCTGGATCGTATTTTTCGACCGGTAAATTCTTACTGGTGCCAAAGAACTGCTCGGCGATGAGTTGGCCAGCGGGTACGGCGACTGTCTCCATGATGCGCTCAACGATGACGTCTCGATTCATAGCTTTTGAAATCGCGCGCCTGACTCGCGGGTCGGTCAAAGGGTTTGTCTCTTCCATTGGCTTGCCATCAGCCGTACGCACAAAGGGCGAATTTTTGGTGCGATTCGAATCCATGTGCAAATAAATAATGCGGTTCGATACCGTTTGGGCAATCGCTAGATCTTTATTGCTCGAGAGGCGCTTGACGTCAGGAGTGGGTACGTTTTCAATCATTTGCAGATCACCAGCAAGCAAGGCAGCAACACGCGCCGCGTTGTTTGCGATCATGCGCATTTGCACAGTCGTCCAGTCGCCCTTACCGCCCCAGTACTCATCGTTACGAGCGAAAACAACGCGGTCACCTGGCTTGTACTCGACAAACTTATAAGGGCCTGTACCGATCATGGCTTTGCCACTGTTGAAGTCTTCAGTTTTGGCCGACTCTGCGACGGCCTTTGGTATGATTTGTGCCGAATTTAAATCGCGGATCAAGCCGGTATAAGGCTTAGCCGTCTTCAAGATCAGCGTATGGGCATCGGGCGCAGTCGCCTCAGTGATTTGACGCACATACAACGCAAAGGATGCTGGGCTGTTTGGTACGTCAGGGATACGCTTAAACGATGCCAAGACGTCATCGGCTACAAAAGGCGAGCCATCGTGCCACTTCACCCCCTTGCGCAACTTGATTTCGTAAGTGAGTGGATCAATATTGCGCCAGCTCTCAGCTAAACCAGGCTTGAGATTTTGAAGGGCGTCGGTCAAGAACAGTGGCTCAAAAACCTGTTTTGCCACCGAGATATTAGGCGTCAGGTTGTGATAATGGGGGTCGAGAGACGTAATCGGCGCAGCCAAGCCGACGACTAACTCATTGGCGCTCAGCGACAGGGATTGAAACGAGAGCATCGCTAATAGAACCACTCGCGGGATACAGGTCAGCAGTCGCATTTCAGTTTCTCTTGGTCAATCAGTTAGGTTGGTCAGCAAATTATATGAGTCAACGGCGTGTTGCTGTCAATTTTTATTTTGCACTGCAGCGAAGTTATCGGGAATGCAGCCTATGACACAGTTTTACGCACGCCGACACCGCTTTAGTGGGGTGCATCCCGTGCAAAAACCGTACGCAAGGCCGAAAACCTCAAAAAACGAGCCCCGCTCTGGTTCAAACGGGATATATTCACTTACCCGTTCCTTGGAAAAAAACATGAGACTCTTGCCACGCGTTCTTGCTATCGCCCTCTTTTCGCTTGTTTCGACATCGACCAACGTCTGGGCTGCTGATTACCCGGCTCGTGCTATTAAATGGGTTGTGCCCTACCCGCCTGCCGGCACCACCGACGTGCTGGCCCGCATTATGGCCCAAAGACTCTCTGAAACTCTCGGCCAATCAGTCGTCGTTGAAAACAAACCCGGCGCAGGAAACAACATTGGCACCGAACAGGTCATTAACGCTGCACCCGATGGCTACACGATGTTATTGGTGAACCCGGCCAACGGCATCAATGCTTCTTTATACAAAAACTTGTCGTTTAACTTTATTCGTGACATCGCGCCAGTCGCTGGCCTGGTGCGCACCCCAAACGTCATGGTTGTGACCAACAGCCTACCAACCAAAAGTGTGGCTGAATTTATTGAGTATTGCAAAGCGAATCCCGGCAAGGTGAACATGGCCTCATCTGGCAATGGCACCTCAACCCATTTGTCTGGCGAATTATTTAAAGTGATGACAGGCTGCAATATGCTGCATGTCCCTTACAAAGGTGCGGGTCCAGCCTTGATCGACCTCACGGCAGGCCAAGTTCAAGTATTTTTTGATAATCTCCCCTCGTCTGTCGTTCACATCAAAGGCGGTCGTATCCGTGCGTTAGGCGTGACCTCTGAGGGAATTGAACCTTCAGCGCCTGAATTGCCTACTGTCGGCGCAACCGTTAAAGGCTATGAGGCGACCGCTTGGTTTGGTATCGGCATGCCAAAAAACACACCAGCCGCGGTAATCACGAAAATGAACGCTGAAGTCAACAAGGCCTTAGCGGATCCCGTCATGCAAAAACGTTTGGCAGAATTAGGTGGGGTACCCATTGCAGGCACTCCAGCAGATTTTGGCAAAGTCATTGTCGCTGAAACTGAGAAATGGGCCAAGGTTGTTGAAATCTCTGGCGCAAAGGTCGAATAAACGTCGAGCGTGTCGAACTCTAGCGATTTGCAGTCAGCAAAAACATCTTCTCCTCTTAACGTACTGGCGGTGGCTGCCATAGGCCTTGGTGCCTCGGTCGGCCCGCTCGACTTCGCCGTCAACGTCGCGTTTCCGGCGATCTCGGCGGCATTTCAAATTCAAACTCAAACCATTCGCTGGGTTGCCTTGTTTTATGTGTTGACCTACGGCAGCCTAGTGCTGTGGTTTGGCGCGCTTGGTGATCGTATTGGGCATTTGCGAGTGTTTAGATTTGGCTTGATGCTTGGCGCCCTGGCCTTCGCACTCTGCGCGGTTTCGCCTTTTTATAGTTGGTTGCTGGCTGCACGCGTGCTGCAAGGTATTTCAGCTGCTTTGATTTTGTCTTGCGGGCCTGCATTGGTCACTTTTCTGTATGCAGAACATGAGCGCACTCGGGCCTTATCGATCTATGGCAGCATGGCTGGTCTGGCAACGGTTGCAGCGCCGCTGATTGGCGGCTACAGCATTGCCTGGATGGGCTGGACCGGCGTCTATTGGATCCGAGTGCCGATTGTTTTAGTGGCCCTGGCGTGTTTGGCGCTTCATAATCCTCGCTTGCAGCACGGGAATCACGGGGCCCGCAATGCCACAAAAAAAGCAGAATCAGTCTCAACAATGAGATTGCTCATCAATACCTTACGCAGCAATTCAAACTTTGGCTGGGTCAACGCATCTTGCGTGATCGTTCAATTATGCAGTTTTTCGGTCCCGCTGATTTTGCCTTACTACTTGATTCGGGTGTTGCACTGGGACTCTGCCCAAAGCGGTGGCTTATTAGTAGCCTGGGCACTCGGTGGCTTAGCGGGGGCTGCTGCCACCCC
>JBAWWV010000203.1:0-6900 GCA_037146575.1 Alcaligenaceae bacterium
CGCGAGGTCATGCCCGCCATTATCGATGGTCGTATCGTGCCAGTCATCGATCGTACATTTTCCTTCGATGACTTGCCGGCTGCCAAGCAATATGTCGAACAAAACACGTTGTTGGGTAAAGTCGCTATCCGGTTTACCTGATTTTTTTCTGACCTCAAATTTTTGATACATAACAGTCGCACAGACGGCAGAGTGGTTGCTATGACTTGCGTTCGCCGTATAACCGTGACCTCATTACTTGCCGCCTGTGTCGCGTTAGCGCTCAGCGCTTCTAGTGTCTACGCACAGAAATCGCCGGTGCGTCCGGTGCGGTTAGTGATTCCGCTCACTGCGGGCGGTGGCGCAGATACTACGGCGCGCATCCTCGCACAGAAATTGTCCGAGAACACCGGACAGAGTTTTATTGTCGAGAACCGACCGGGGGCCGGCGGCAACATCGCTTTCGATTTCGTCGCCAAGGCGGATCCCGATGGCCACACGTTGCTCTATAGCCCAGTCGCGATCGCCATTAATCCGACCTTGTTTGAAAAGATCAATTACCGGATCGAGGATTTCGTCGGCATCTCGTACGTTGGCGACGCGCCATTGCTACTCGTCGCAAATAATTCATTACCAGTGCGTAACATCGGTGATCTGATCAATCTCGCCAAAGCGCGCCCTGGTGAGGTGCGTTTCTCAAGCTCGGCCATCGGCAGCTCCTCACATCTAGCCAGCGAAATGATGCGTATGATGGCTGGCGTTGAAATGCTGCACATACCGTATCGGGGCGGCCCGCAGGCGTTGCAGGATGTTATCGGCGGTCAAGTTGAATTCGCCACGATCGCGATGCCAGAAGCGCTGGCGCAAGTACGCGCTGGCCGCGTGCGCGCAATCGGTCAGACCGGCATCAAGCGTTCGCCCATTGCACCAGACATCCCAACGCTCGATGAGTCGGGGTTGAAGGGCTATACCGTGATGACCTGGTATTTAGTTTTTGCGCCGGCGAAAACACCGGCCGCGATTGTTCAACGCTTGTATGAATACTTCGACAAAGCCCTCAGGGTGCAGGAGGTGCAGAGCCGCCTGCGTGACGCTGGCATGACTGAAATTGTCAACGGCCCCCCTGACGTTGCTACGAAATTCGTGCAGAGCGAATATCAGCGGTGGGGAAACATCATCCGTGAGCTCAACCTCAAAGCCAATTAGGCTTTGTTGGCCTGTTGACGCAACGTCATACAAAAATCATCGAGGTCGAATTGCTCTTACGCACCAAAAAAATAGCAGATAAAAACGGCGAGTCTCTTGAAAGTGTGATTTTTACAGTGTCCTCCTTTTAAAAATCAGACTTTTCAAACACACACCTTACTGGAATAGCTCATGAAAATCATTCAACAAATAAGCAGCGTACTTGTCTCCCTCAGTCTCGCGTTAATGAGTGGAACAGTCTTCGCACAAAAATTCCCTGAGAAGCCCGTTAAGATCATTGTGCCCTTCGCGCCTGGTGGTGGCGCCGATATGCTGGCGCGTACGTTGACAGCTGGACTGACTGAAATGTGGGGACAGCCAGTCGTTGTAGAAAATCGTGCAGGTGCCAGTGGAAATATTGGCGCCGAGGCTGTGGCCCGCTCAGAGCCTGACGGCTATACGCTGCTGTTAACGAGCAGCGCCTTTGTCATTAACCCGGGTATGTTGGGTAGTCTTCCTTTTAATGTTGAAAAGGACTTTACGCCCATCACGCTGGCTGCAGAGCTACCAAATGTTTTAGTCGTTCACCCTAGCGTTAAAGCGAATACAGTTAAAGAGCTCGAGGCCTTGATACGCGCCGATGCTACGAAGATCAGTTATGCATCCCCCGGTAACGGCACAGGCGGTCATTTGGCAGCAGAGCTATTCAAGCAGTCAGCCGGTATTGAGATCATCCATGTTCCGTATAAGGGGGGTGGCGCTGTCAATGCAGACTTATTGGCGGGCCACGTTCAAATGACTTTTGCAACCTTGCCGTCTGTGATTGCGTATATCAATACCGATAAGGTGCGAGCGCTCGCCTTGACGACAACTAAGCGCGCATTCATTGAGGCGCCAACTATGATTGAGTCGGGCTATGCGGGATTTGATATTTCTACCTGGCTTGGTTTTTTAGGCCCTGCAAACATGTCGCCTGCGTTGGTTCAAAAGATCTACGGCGATATTCAAAAACTAATGCGGTCAGACGCTATGGCCGAAAAGCTTAAACAACAAGGCATGCTTGAGGTTGGACTATCGCCGACAGAGTTTAAAAAGAAAATCACTGGCGATGTAGAGATGTATAAAAATATTATTCAGAAATCTGGTTTAAAGGCGGGCTAAACATGTCATTAACTAATATCGTCACACCAGAATGGTTGTCTGCGCACCTCAATGATCCTGCGATCAAAATCCTGGATTGCACCACCTACATGCTTGCTCAGCCCGTTGGGCCCTCAAAAATTGAGAGTGGTCGTGCGCAATACCTGAAGGGACATATTCCTGGTGCACAGCATGTATGTATGGAGCAAGATTTTTCTGAACCTGGTGCACGTTTTGCCTTTACTGTGCCCAGCCCCGACACCTTTAATCGTGTGATGCAACGCCTTGGTATCAATCTCGACGATCACGTGGTGCTGTACGGACACCAGCAAATGTCGGTGGTAACGCGGATTTGGTTTGTACTGCATGCGATGGGCCATCAAAAAATTTCGATTCTGAATGGCGGCCTGACCCTTTGGGTAAAGTCTGGCATGGCGCTGAGCACTCAAGTGCCCACATTAATGACGAGTCATTACAAAGCCGTGCCAAAAGCCGAACGCGTTGCAGGCATCGACGAGATCAATGAGGCGATCAGCGATCCTCAAAAAGTGCTCTTGAACGCACTAAAAAAAGAACAGTTTTTAGGGATGGGCGGCGCGCACTATGGTCGGCCTGGGCGCATACCAAACAGCCGCAGTTGGCCTGCCACCGACCTTTACGACCCACAGACGGGTGAGTTCAAAGGCTTGGAAGAATTGACTGCACGACTTGGGCAACTTGACTTGCAAGCTGGGCAGCAGGTCATCAATTACTGTGGAGGAGGCATCGCCGCCACAACGACCGCTTTTGTTCTAGAGACGCTAGGTTTTACGAACTGGTCTGTGTACGACAACTCGATGAACGAGTGGGCCAATGCACCTGATAAAGCAGTACAAACTGGCGAATAGGCTCGGCTGTTTTATACGAACTCTGCGCGCCGATACGCCTCGCCAAATACTGCAGGCCCTTTTATTAAAGAGCCGTTACCGAACTGCCCATACATTTCAGCGAGCGCTTGCGAACAGCTTACGCCAACAGCTCGTTCATCGTAAAGATGAGAGTTGATGTCAACAAAGGCAAGTAAACCTGCTTGATTTCGACGTGACAAGAACACAATCTCTGCCTGACACAGCGGGCACTTGCCATCAAAAAACAAAGTGAGCCTTGGCAAATCAGCATTTTTCAAAGATAGTCCTTCTAAAGCTGCGCAAACTGAGGTGAGTCAAACTCGCTATGGCTCAATCAGCCAAAGGGTTGGGGATAGGGTCGCCGATCTTGTGCAGTGTGTTTGTATCCCGATGATGAAACAGCTCTTCCTGACCCACTATTTTCAACACAGTATCTTGGTGATATGTCCAGGTGCCATCATCATTGACTGTAACTTGGATATGAAACTCGACCGTTTTGAAGGCATGATCTAAGAACGGTAGCGAACAAATGCCGTAGGTATCTGACCCTTGGATCGCAACGAGTTCAAATTCTGTAGCGTCGGCGCTGGCTTTGCCTGACGCCATCGCTGTGACCCCCCGAGGGATGGTGAGTGTGTGGGTGATCGTTTCTGTTGCTGGCTCCCACAACCAATACCCAACTTGTTCGTGATAAGTCTTGCGCTGATCGGGTTTAGTGATATGAGCGTGATAACGCAGTCCGTACAACAATTGTGGCCCGTTGGTCTGAGGGTCAATAGGATGCAATTCAATTCGTTCAACATACACCTGTTGTTTAGCACCCTCGGCTTTGGGTTTGATATCCACTCCGCGAGTGCCTTGCCAGATCCCTGCCAATTTCTCTAAGGGTCCTAAGTTCTGCAGGGTGTCCAGTTCGATGGGATGTGGTTCGGTATAAATATCTTTTGGGAAATCAGACATCACTGCCTCCTGATGAAACGGACCGTCTTACTGTGACGGGTGCTGAAGACACAACTGCCGTTATTGCGGCTGAAGACTTGGATAAGTGTATTGTGCCGATTAGGTTCCTTGCAAACCCATAGCGCTCAACAAATAAACCTTGCTACGTGCTTCTGACTGGCATGAAATAATAGTATCAGCGCCCCCCTCAGAAGCAGCACCCTTTCATGACACAACACACGGCACAGTCTTCCTTACCCGTCTGGTTGACCCTCCTCTTCGCCACCGCCTGTGGCTTGATTGTGGCCAACATTTACTACGCACAGCCACTGATTGGGCCGATTGCGGCCTCGCTTGGTGTCTCGCCTCAAGCGGCGGGCTTGATCGTGACGATGGGTCAGATCGGCTACGGCGTAGGGTTGCTGCTGGTCGTTCCACTCGCTGACTTATTCGAAAACAAGCGACTCATCCTCTATAACCTTGGGCTTTGCGTCGTGGCGCTGGTTTGCGCGGGGCTTTCGACGCAGGCTATGCCATTTCTTGTGGCCGCACTTTTTATCGGCTTAGGTTCATGTGCCGTGCAAATTATTGTGCCCTTCGCGGCTCATTTAACGCCGGCAGCCATGCGTGGGCAGGTGATCGGCAATGTGATGAGCGGGTTGATGTTAGGCATTATGCTAGCTAGACCGGTGGCCAGTTTTTTAACGCAACTTAGCTCGTGGCCTACGATTTTTTTTGTATCAGCCGGCTGCATGGTGCTGCTACTGATTTTGTTAGCACGGGTGCTTCCTGAGCGGGTGCCAACCTCGACCTTGAGTTACGGCTCGCTCATTGGCTCAATGCTACGGCTGATGGTCACAGAGCCCGTGCTGCGTCGCCGGGCGCTTTATCACGGCTGCCTGTTCGGCGCCTTTAGCTTGTTTTGGACAACAGTGCCTCTGCTGTTGGCAGGCCCCCTGTTCAATCTCTCTCAAGCCGGGATCGCATTATTTGCGTTAGCAGGGGTCTCAGGGGCGATTGCTGCACCCCTGACGGGTCGTATCGCTGACAAAGGCTGGAGTCGGCCCGCGACAATTTTCGCGATGCTAGCCGTGGCCTGCGCCTTTTTACTGACCGAGTTCATCGAGCTCGGTTCATCTTACTCACTTGCCTGGCTAGTTGTTGCAGCGATCGTGCTCGACTTTGGCGTTTCGGCAAACCTTGCCTTGGGCCAGCGGGCGATCTTTTTACTGCCAGCCGAATATCGCAGCCGGCTCAACGGCGTGTTTATGGCCACCTTCTTCGTGGGTGGTGCACTAGGCTCTGGCGTCGGCGCTTGGGGCTTTGCGCAAGGGGGCTGGGCGCTGAGCGCCTGGATTGGCTTTTGCCTGCCTGTGGCCGCTCTGCTCTACTCTGCAACCGAGCGTAGATAACGGCTTCGCGCTTGGTCGTAGAGCTACGTCATCTCAAGGCGGCCGACTCGGAACAAACTAGGTCATCACAGAGCCTAAGAGAAGTCGTTGTGGCGTTACTGGTCCATTCCAACGCGTGGCCGTGTTGCAGAAAATTTAGTTAATACCTGACCGGGCGGTGTGACCGTCGTGTAGTCACCGTCATGGTAAACGCCCACGCCATTGACCCACACTGTATGTAGCCCCGGCGCTGATCTAACAAGACGAGTCGCGCCGCTAGGCAAATCGTTCAGTCGCTGAGTACTGGATATCCCAATCTGCTTAGGGTCAAACAAAATCATGTCGGCGTAGGCGCCTTCGACTAGGCGACCGCGATCGGTGAAGCCATAGATGTCTGCGACATCACTTGTCAGTTTCTTGATTGCAGAGACAAGATCCAACTTACCGAGATCGCGAACCCAGTGGCCAAGAAAATACATTCCAAAACCGGCGTCGCAGAAAAAAGTCAGGTGAGCACCTCCATCCGAAAGGCTAACCATGTTGCCCGGATCTTGCAGTAATTCCCAGACCTTTTCTTCTTCAACATTAAGAAGCTTGGCGGTGAAGGTCGTTTGCAAATTCTCCTCAACCCCTAATCCTAGAAAGACATCTACAGGATCAGCGTCACGCTCTTTCGCAATTGCCGCTATGTTTTTTCCAACTAGGCTCTGATTTTTATCTAGAGCAGCCATTGTGACTTCGACGCGCCCCCAGTTGCCGTTAAAGATACGACCGCCATCAGGATTCGACAGGGCATCGCGCATATGTTGGGCAAATTCAGGATCAGCAAACGATGCCATCATGGCATTATGATCGCCGTGTTTGAGTTCTGACCAAGGCTGTACCGTCATCAACGGGTAGGCCTTTTCTAGCGTGAAGTCCATGCTTAATGGTTGACATGACGCTTGGGCATAGACTAAGGCGCCGCGAGCCCGAGCCGCTTGGCAGCGACGCATCAGATTTTTTGCCCGATCTGGCTGATTACTGTAGTGAAGCAAGGGTGCAAAGACTGCCGGACGCTGACTGATGTTTGATAGCTCTTCTAGAAATTCAATCGTCGTTCGATCGCCACAGGTAATCACCGTGAGGCCATGATTAAATTCACTCATGACTTTCGCAAAAGCACGAAACTCATCGTCATCGGCGAGCCTGGACGGAACCGGAATGCCACCCTGGCCGTTATGATTTTCAAAGGTCGACGAGCCAAGACCCATTGCGCCGGCCTGCATCGCTTCTCTGAACATAGCGGTCATTGTTTCTAGCTCTTCTGGCGTTGCTGCTCGCTGTGATCCTGCCTCCTTCATCACTACTGTGCGCATCGCCGAATGCGAGGCAAAGCA
>JBAWWV010000204.1:0-6797 GCA_037146575.1 Alcaligenaceae bacterium
CTGCCTTCACACGGCAGGGGTCACAAGTTCGAAACTTGTACCGCCCACCAAAAATATCAATAAAATCAGATATTTGAATAAACAGTGGGTTTTGGCTGTGGGTATTGACATTTAAATGTTTTGCACATACTCTGCACATATGCCACATACATCACATATACCACATACACTGAGGGTTAAGCTATGTCACAGCTACATTTTTACGTGCCAGACGAAATCGAAGCGCAAATACGCATTCAAGCAAAGCGAGCGAAGTTAACACTGTCTAAATATTTAGCAGAGATTATTAAGCGTGAAACAGGTGTACAAAACCAGTGGCCGGCAGGCTACTTTGAGCTGTTTGATGCCTGGCAAGGCGAGTCACAAACAAGGCCCCCTGAATTAAACCTCGAAACAAGGCAGAGCTTTAATTGACGTACCTGCTCGATACCAACGCCTGCATTCAGTTATGGCAGCGTAAAAACCTCACTGTGCGTAGCCATTTCGTGCAACTTCGTCCTGAGGATATTGCGCTATGCAGCGTGGTGAAGGCTGAGCTTTTGTTTGGTGCGCTACGCAGCGAGCAAAAAGAAAGTAATCACCAATTACTACAAAAACTATTTTCGCCGTTACACAGTTTTGAATTCGACGATAACGCCGCTGAACATTACGCACAGATTCGTGCAGACCTTACCACCCAAGGCAATTTGATCGGGGCGAATGATTTGATGATCGCCGCAATCGCACGCGCCAATAAAGCAACTCTGATCACTCACAATACAGGCGAATTCAGTAGAGTCCAAGGCTTGCTAATTGAAGACTGGGAAGTTTGATTATTGTCGGTGTCAACTTAAAACCGTTGATTGCCCGCTTTTGATTTGTTTATCTCCATCAATTTTCCTTTGCCGTCTTCCATGGACTGCTGATACCCAACGCGATCAATTAAGTCATAAGTGAAGAATCTTGTGAATGAGTTGCCTGCTTCTCTACATTTTTCCAGATTCTGGCTAGAAAACCCGCAGGAGGTTCCTTTGATTAATAAGCCGACGCCTCGGTCATTCGGTGTTACTTCAGCGCTTCCTGGGCGGCCGTTATTATAGTTTTGCTTGATAGTGAAGGCATTGCCGTAATGCGCAACCCAGTTATCCGGAGACTCTTGAGCCGGGGTCCCATAAAATCTAATGGCAGCGTTCAAAATTTCACCAGGTTCAAGATCCGATTGTGTAAAAAATTGTGTGCGAGTCACTCGCACGACGTTTTGGCCATTTGCAGAAAGCACGATTGTTGTGGAATCCTTATCGGAACCGATCGAACATTCAAGCTGAATGCGTACCGGTTTTTGCACTAAATCGACATACGTTTCTGCTTTCGGTTGACATGGTGGCAGAGAGTTGGCTCCTAAGCCAATATTTAAAATTTTAATTGGATAATTCTCTGCTCTTATTGATGGCGATGTCGGAACTGCGGCAGCAGCGGAGTTATGTTGTGAATCGGTCTGTTGTTGGGTTGGTGTTGCAGTGCGTTGCTCACCAACCCTTGCCATAGTCCACTTAACGTTCTTGTCACCCTCAAAGTACAAGCTGCCATCTGGTTGCAGTGTGGCTGTGACGTTGTAGAACTTGCCGTCAGTGTAAATTTGCTGACCGGAAAATTTATTGGGGGCTGTGGGTGTGAGTTGAATGATGTTTTGTCCAACCTGAAAATTTGGGCTATTGGTGCTGGTGGCTGTACCCACGCCATTCTGTAATGTGTAACCGTACTTCCACTGTGCGCTGTACCAGTTGCCGTTCAGTGTTTGTATTGGGTTTGCTGATGGTTGCGCTGGAGATGGAGCAAGTGCACCGATACGCAGTTTGTATGAATTGGTTAAACACTCCACATTGGCGCCACAAGTGTTGCGTTGCTTCATCCAATCTAGCTGAGCGCTTCTTAAAGCATCTGGGTTGGGGGAGCTTGAGCGTGCCCGCCCATAAGCAGCTGCAAGCTGTTCGTCCAGCGCAGACAGTGCCGCATTGGCGCAGATGCTGCCTTCCACCACAGTGCTGGCTTTAGCGCAATCAAAGCTTGCAGCATTGGCATTGAATGAGGCGACGGTGGTTAAAAGTGCCGCTAGTACGATGCTGAGGAAGTTTTTCATGTCGCCTCGGTGTTGGAGATCGTTGCTATTTGTGCAGCTATTAGTATAGTTTGAGTCGGGTGATTAGGCGTTGTGTCAAAGAGGCCGTTCGCTGAGTGCTGTCAGCGTCCCGTAACTAGACGCTGCCTGCCGTTCAATTGTCGTGTAACACGACAGTTGTGTAGCGGTCGCCTGCTGCCATCCGCCACGCCCATAAATAATAATAAAGGTGATGGCAATGAGACTAAGAGAATTTACCAACGCTGAAGAGCAATTGGGGCTATTAAGGCGCATTATTGACAGCAGTGGGCGGCGATCGCTGACCTAGCCGCTGAGCAAAAAGAGCAAGAGCGGCAGGAACGGGCTAAGTTCAAGCCCAAGGCCAGCAAGCGAGGCGCTGCGACCAGCAGCTCTAAGCGCACACCTCCGCCACCTCAGCCCCGAATGCCACCCAAGCCCAAATCAGCTGCGAAAACAGTAGGGAAAGCGTCATACGCTAAAACGGGTGCTAAACCCCTTGCAGCGCCTGCGTCTGTGCCCACAGCCGCAACCGTCTGCGTCAGTTATTAGTCGGACAGCTGCACCGCTGGCAGGGCAGGGTGCGAAGCCAATTCAGCGGGCTGTTACACCATTGCCGTCGCCGCTATCGCCCCAGCCAGCTATCCGCCCCTATGACGGGCGAGCCTTGCGTAAGCGATACGGGCTGAGTATTTGAGCAGAACAGAAATTTCAGTCGCTACTTTCAGTCTACGCTGGTCGTTGTCTTTGTCGACCAGCATCAGACGCCATCAAGCAGATGCCGCAACGTCTGCCAACTTTGTTGTGAAAGACCTACACGTTCGGGCAGCGCAAAGCAGGCTTTTTTGGATCGGCGCCAACAAACCTGACCCTTGAACCAATGCGCAAAGTTCGCTTTTTCAAAGAGGCTACTGAGGTCAAGCGTTTTGCTTAATTCCTCGTTTACTATTTTTAGACTTCTGCTGTAGAGGTCAGGTTTATATCCCAAGAAGGCGGGGTGCCGACCGCTGTGACAATCTGCTTGTCCGGGCTGTATCTTTAACTGCTCCCAGGCCGTAGCAAAACCGGCAGAGGCTGCCATCAACATGAATGTGACATCGAACTCCTTGGCTAATGGAGGCTCCCGCTTTTCTGCACACAACCGGCCACACCTCAGAGGAAAGTCGTTGTAAATATCTGCATAGAAACTCATGATCGCGTCTCGTATTGGCTCTCTGTTCGCAATTATGAAGCTCTTTGCCGTTGGCGAAGTGCAATATTCGTGCTTTTGAAAGATTTTGTAGTTGGCAATCCAAGTCTGGAGTCCATTGTTAATCAATTATGGATGATTGCCAACAGGTCGGACTTAGCAAGGGTAAGTACTCATACTTATCTCAGTCAATGGGTGCACACTTGGCGATTAAATAGCGAACACATTTTTAATAGAAGGCAGTATGAGTTTTCGGCCCAAGCAGTTCCAACGGTTCAAAGTGGCAACGAGCGCGCCCTTGTGACGGAATGGTGTTTTGCCCCTGCCTCGGTGGAGTGAGTTGGGGTACTAGAAAAAGACTAACGATAGATTTCAAACTTACAAGGGGATAAACGTGAGAGGCATTGAATCATTGCATCGACGAGCCATGTTAGTGACTTTTTTTATCGCCTGTATGGGAGCCCATAACGCCATCGCTCAAAGTACTTTTCCAACGAAACCGGTGACGATTCATGTGCCGTTTACAGCAGGCGGTTTCAGCGACACAGTCGCTCGCTCCGTTGGTGCTGGTTTGTCGACCCTTTGGAATGCGTCCGTTGTGGTCGAAAACCGACCCGGTGGTGGTGGCTTCATCTCCGCAGGCGTCGTGATCAAGTCGGCTGCGGATGGTTACGTCCTGTTCTTGGCGAACGTGGCGACCAACGCCATCAATCCAAATGTATTCCTGAATCCACCTTTCGATGTCCAAGAGGAACTTGAGCCAGTGATTCTTGTAGCGCGAACGCCTAATCTCCTTGCGGTAGGCAACGAGCAGTCGATCAAGTCGGTCAAGGAGTTTGCAGAGATCTCCAAGGCACAACAACTGACTTTTGGCACTCCAGGTATTGGCTCTAGCGGCCACTTGAGTGCAGAGATGTTTGCGTCGCGTGTGGGCGTGAAGTTCCTACATATTCCATACAAAGGTAGTCGACAAGTCTTACTAGACGTAGTGAATGGTAATTTGCAGTTTGTTATTGACAATGTACTGACTTGGGCTCCACTGGCAAATGCTGGCCGGGTGCGACCCATCGCAGTGACCGGCCTTAAACGTTCACCATTACTGCCTGATGTGCCTACATTGGACGAGTCTGGCTACCCTGGTTTTGAGGCCAGCTCGTGGTTCGGCATCGCCGCGCCCAAGAATACGCCGCGAGAGATTATTGCCAAACTCAATGCCGATATCAATGCGGTGATCAGTACCCCGGACTTTCTGGCAAAAGTCACTGGTGCGGAAGTCGTTGGCGGCACTGCCGAATCCTTTAAAGCTTACATCGCAGCAGAACGAAAGCAGTGGGGCCAAGTGACTCGCTCTATTAATCTGACCTCTGATTAAGAGATTGACAGATGAAATTTACGATTGGAAATGGTAAGCGCGTGACAATCAGCTTCAAAATGGCACGGACCCGGAAATTCCTGCGCGGTGCATCAACCGAGGAATATCGCCGTAATCGTTGATGGCTAGATGTTGTGTAGAGCAGTTATCCCAAATCACAATATCGCCCACACGCCATTTGTGGCGATAAACGAATTCCGGTTTCGTCAAATGAGCATAGAGTGAGGTGAGCAAAGATGCACTTTCCTCATCAGACATACCCACGATACGTTGTGTGTGGCCCTCGGTTACGAACAGGCATTTGTGCCCGGTGATAGGATGAGTGCGCACGACCGGATGCTCTACATCTGGTGCGACATCATCGACCTTGCCTGTAACTGGGGGAGCCGCGAGATTGGCGCGTCGCCGCAACGCCATATGGTGAGTCAGGCTATTGAGCGCTCTTAGCCCCTCTAGCCGTACTTTTATCTCGTTTGGTAACGCTTCGTATGCCGCCTTCGTGCTAGTGAACGCTGTATCGCCGAGCGGCGTGCCATCTCGCTGAGGTACTTGTAACGCGTACAACACGGTATACATATCAGGCTTGGCAAGATAAGAGCCGTCAGTGTGCCATAGGGCACCCGCATCCATTACGCCGATAGGGTTGCCATCACGGCGAATATTGGATACCACAGTGAGTTCGTCAACTCCCTCTGGCTTGTACTTGGTGAAGAGCGATACTCTCAAAGGCGGGCCAAGCCGCTTACTGAATGCGACTTGTTCCTCTGGTGTCAAGTGCTGGTCGTTTAATACCAAGACCGCGTGCTCATGGAGCGCGTTACGCACCTGCTGCATGTCTTCCTCAGCTATTCCGGCGTGAATATCTATGCCCTGAAGCTTCGCACCAAGGTTTGGGCTAATCGGGATAGCAGTTGTAATTTGATGTGTGCTCATTAGTCATTCCTTAGGAAGTGCTTCGGTCTCGCTACTCAGGACGCAGCCGTTGTCACACCAGATTTATGCAGCGCGGCTAGATCGGCGTCGGACATACCTAGAACCTCGCGCAGTACAGCGTCTGTATCACGCCCCAGACGCCGTCCGCCATGCTTCACTTTACCAGCGCCCACGCTCATGCGGAAAGGCAAGTTTTGCATGCGGACTGTGCCTAGGTCTTCGTCATCTATAGTGACCACGCTGCCTAAGGCCTGGTACTGTGGGTCGTCGATAACTTGTTTGATATTGTAGATTGGTGCCATTGCGGCCCCAGCTTCCTCAAAAGCGGTCATGACGGTAGTTTGATCGCGCGCAGCAATCCAGTCCCCCACCAGTTGGTCGAGCTCATCAGCGTGTTTGGCGCGACCTGCTCCAGTACTGAACCATGGCTCTTTGGCAATATCCGGGTGGCCAATCAAGCCCATCACCCGCTCTGCAATGGATTGTGACGCAGTAGACATGGCCACCCAATTTCCATCGCGAGTCTTGTAAGTGTTACGCGGGGCATTATTCACGCTTCGGTTACCGCTACGAGCTTGTATGGTACCCATCTGGTCATAGATAGTGGTCTGTCCACCCAGAAGGTGATAGATCGGTTCTATCAGAGCAACGTCTATCATTTGCCCTTCGCCGCCTTTGACATCGCGCTGGTAGAGAGCCAACATCACGGCATATGCCGAAGTAAAAGCCGCGATGCCGTCGGCTAGACCGAACGGCGGCAAGGTGGGTGGGCCATCAGGGAAGCCATTGATATGTGCGTAGCCACTCATGGATTCAGCCAGCGTACCGAAACCTGGGCGCGAGGAGTAAGGCCCGAACTGTCCGAAACCCGTTACACGTAGCATGACCAACCTAGGATTGATTGCATGCAGGTCTTCCCAGCCCAGACCCCAGCGCTCCATTACCCCGGGTCGGAAGTTTTCTATTACTACGTCACTCTTGCGCACTAAATCCTTAAATATATTTTGAGCCTCGACCTTGGATAGATTCAATATGATATTTCGCTTGTTGCGGCCATAGAACTTGTAGTTCAACCCTGCTCCATTTTTTGACGGACCCGAGCGACGTAAACCGTCACCCGAAGGGTGTTCAATCTTGATGACTTCAGCCCCCCAGTCCGCGAGTAATGCGGCACAGTATGGGGCAGCGAT
>JBAWWV010000205.1:0-6789 GCA_037146575.1 Alcaligenaceae bacterium
GTTGGTAGTTCATACAACGCACATATTGGCTTGGCTTCAACCGTGATGAGCGAGCATGGCTCACTTGCACAAAAAGAAAAGTATCTGCGTGACCTCACTTCTGGCAAAAAGATCGGTGCCTTTGGCTTAACCGAGCCCTCGGGTGGCTCAAACGCGCGCGAACCCAAGACTCAGGCTCAATTGCAAGGTGATCACTATTGCATCAACGGCTCTAAGGCCTTTAACACCAACGGCTGGGTTGCCGATACCTTCGTCATTACGGCGAAAACGCCTAACGGCGTGACGGCTTTTATTCTTGAGCGTGGGATGCCAGGTTTTGAAATTGGCAAGCCGGATAAAAAAATGGGCGTGCATGGATCGCCGACCTCGACGCTATATTTTGATAACGTCAAAGTCCCCCTTGAGAACATGATTGGCGAAGAGGGTACCGGTTTTAGAAAATTTGCGCGTACCCTCGATAAGGGGCGCGTGAACGTTGCTGCGCTGTCTGTGGGTTTGGCGCAAGCAAGTTATGAGGTAGCTGTGCAGTACAGTAAAGAGCGAACTCAGTTTGGTAAGCCAATCGGCGCCTTTCAGGGGATCCATTTTCAGATCGCTGAAATGGCCACTGATATCGAGGCGGCCCGTTTGTTGATGCTCAACGCTGCTCGTCTTTACGATGCTGGGCTGCCAATTAAAAAACAAGCGGCGATGGCGAAATATTTTGCGGCTGAGGCAAGCTTGCGAGTGTGCGATAAAGCGATCGAAATTCTCGGTGGTTATGGGTATTTACGAGATTTTCCGGTTGAGCGGTTTTATCGAGATGCCAAGATGTATCAAATTGGCGAAGGGACCAGTCAAATTCAACGCATCATCATTGCGCGTGAAATCCTTGGCAGCAGCATTGCCAACTTCTCTTGAGAAAAAAATGAGTCAAGACGATTTTCTGTTAGACATTTCTGAACAGATTGCCACTATTACGCTCAATCGTCCTGAAAAAGGTAACCCGATGGGGCTACATTTTTCACAGCGATTTAATACAGTGTTAGATCGTATCGAGGCTGACCCCTCGGTGCGTTGTGTCATTGTGACGGGCCAAGGTCGTACGTTTTGCGGCGGCGGCGATTTAAATGAAATCATGAGCCCAGAGCCGTCGGATTTTGAAGCCGAATATAAGCTTGTGCGCGGTTATAACTTGCTTGCAAAAAGACTGTATTACTTTGATATGCCGGTGATTGCGGCTGTCAATGGCCCGGCGGTGGGTGGTGGTGTTGGCATAGCGATGGCATGTGATTTTGCCTTGGCCTCGAGTACCGCGCGTTATGACTTGTTTTTTCAACGCGTCGGCCTGTCGGCTGCAGATGTTGGTGTGCCGTGGTTATTGACCCGAATTGTTGGGGCGTCGGTGGCCAACTACTATTTATTAACGGCCGGTTCCATTGATGCTTCGACCGGGCTGCGGTTGGGGTTGTTCCCAGAAGTGGTTGACCCTGAGCAACTGATCGAGACCGCGCGCGCAGCAGCAAAAAAAATTATCGAGGCCTCTGAGCGCTCGGTGCGTATCTCTAAATTAGCGCTGCGCCATGGCGTTGAAATGGAGTTTTCGGCCAACCTTGAGGTTGAGGCGTATATGCAGAGCTATGCGTTTAGAACAGCCGAGCACAAACAACGCATTGCAGCATATCGCGATCGTGTGAAAAAAAAGGGCATGTGACATGAAAAATAAGATTCGCTTGGGTGCTGGCTCCGGATTTTGGGGTGATGCGCTGGATCCGGCCAAAGAGTTGTTGCAAAAAGGTGAGCTTGACTATCTTGGTTTTGATTTCTTAGCCGAGCTGACGATGGCGTTATTACAGCGTCAGAAGCTTAAGAATCCGCAATTAGGTTATGTTCCGGATGCGGTTCAGTACATGAAAGAACTGATGCCCTTGGCTAGGCAGTGTGGCACTCGTCTGATCTCGAACGGTGGGGGGGTTAATCCGCGCGCGGCCGCTCAAAAAATTACAGAAGATGCCCGCGCGCTGAATTTGCAAGGAACCCGCGTTGCCTTGGTCGAAGGCGATGACTTGCTAGATAAGATTGATGCACTGATTGCACAGGGTGTTGAGTTAAAAAATATGGATACCGGTGATACTGATATCGCTGCCATTCGGAAAAGAATTGTTGCGGCTAATGTCTACACCGACGGCTCAGGAATCATGCAAGCGCTTGAAGGAAACGCCGATGTCGTGATCGCAGGGCGAGTTTCGGATAATGCAGTGTATGTTGGCCCCATCATGCATGAGTTTGGCTGGAAGCACGACGCTGCTCACGCCAATCAAATCGCTGCGGCGATTGCTATGGGTCATATTGTTGAATGTGCCTCAGCCTGCACGGGTGGCATGTCCTCGCGCTTTTCCGAGATGCCAAACATGGGGTATGTTGGTTTTCCGATGTTTGACTTTTATGCGGACGCTAGCGCCGAACTGTCTAAGGTAGCAGGGACGGGCGGGCGCATCGACTTATTTACGGTGAAAGAGCACATTGTCTACGAAATTGGCGACCCAAACAACTATACGATGCCTGACGGTATTGCTGACTTTACTTCGCTTAAGCTCGAGCAGACGGGCCCTGATCGAGTCAAAATTAGTGGCGTGCAAGGCAAACCAGCGCCTGATATGTTGAAACTGGTGATTGGTTACACCGACGGCTGGATTGGCGAAAGTCTGGCGTTTTTCCCCTGGCCTCACGCCTACGAGCGAGCCGTCAAGGCCAAGCAAACGATGCTCGAGAGATTTCAACGTTTAGGTTTGCAGGCAGAGCAGATTCATTTTGATTTTGTGGGGCTCAATACCTTGCATGGCCCCTCAGCGCCGCTTCCTTCTAAAGAGGTCCTCAGCGAACTGAATGAAGTGGGGTTGCGCTGCGCAGTAAAAACTAAGACTGCCGATGAAGCTGAGAAGGTTCGGCGCGCGGGTGCGCAATTGTGGATCATGGGCCCAGGCGGAACATCATTTGGCGCTCCAATTAAACCGCGTCCTGTGATTGCGCTGTGGCCTACCTTAGTGCCGCGCGAATTTGTTAAACAAACCGTTGAAATTTTGGAGGCGTGATTGTGAATAAGCGACTCAGCGAGATCTGTTATGTACGTTCAGGCGATAAGGGCGATGTGTGTTCGGCGGGGTTGATTGCCAAGACTCCCGAAGATTATCCAACGCTCTTGCGCAGCGTGACACCCGAAAAAGTGAAAACCTTGTTCGGTGATTGGATTAAGGGAGAGGTATCTTGTTATCCCATGGATAATATCCAAGCCGTCATGGTGGTGATGCGTGACGCCTTGGGCGGCGGGGCAACCAAGACTCTTAGGTTAGATCAAACAGGTAAAGCCTTTGGTAATGGGTTGTTGCGCTTACCCGCTTTAGAGGGTTGAACCAGTTGTCAGGTTTATGCATGGTGTCATCAGCGATAGCGTTCTTGCAGGTCGGTGGCCCGTGAGGATCGAAACTGCAACGATATGGTCAGTAGAGTTTTTGAAAGGGTTAGGATGAGTCAGTCACAGCAAGCGAGTACTAGATTGCCAGAACTTTTACGGCATGAATTTGATTTTTTTGAAGAGATTACCTTGCGTTACTCAGACAACGATGCGAATGGGCACGTGAATAATGCGCACTATTATTCATTTTTTGATACTGCGGTAGATGCGTTTTTAAAAAAGTACGATTACCGTAAGTTTATTGCCGGGCCGCTGCAAACCTTTGTTGTTGGCTCAGATTGTCGCTATTTTAGAGAAGTGTCTTCGCCCGGAAACATTCAGGTCGGAGTCAAAATTGGTCGAATTGGCAACAGTACTGTGACGTATTTTCTAGGAGTATTCAATGAAGATGATCCGAGCAGGCCTGCCGCGCAGGGCACATTTACTCATTGCTGTGTGACACGCGCCACGAAGCGTCCAGCGCCCGTTCCTGATGACTTGCGTGCCCTGGTGGCGTTAACGATACTTAAATAAATTAGGTGAATCAACATGAGTGGTAGCTACAACAAGGCAAGTCCAGAGATGCCCGTCATGGGCGTAGGGTTGTATTGGGATGATGTGAAAATCGGACAACGTTTTCAAACGCTTGGACGTACGATTACCGAAACTGACATCATTAATTTTGTATCTGCTACGGGTATGGTTGAAGAAATGTTCACGAATATTGAATATATTCAATCGGAGTCTCGTATGGGAGCGCGCCCAGTGCCGGGATCGTTGGTGTTTTGCACCGCAGAAGGGTTGTTGATGCAGTCTACGATGCAACGTACCGGGATGGCATTTCTTGAGTGTGATTTGAGAATTTTAAAGCCTACGCTTGCGGGCGACACGGTACACGTCGAGTGCGAGGTCGTTGAGGCACGAGCCACTAGTCGTCTAGGGCGCGGACTCATGCGCACGTTTAATAGAGTTGTCAATCAACGAGGTGAAGTTGTCGCAACTTACAACCCGTTGCGCATGGTTAAAAGCCGCCCCTAATGGTGTGGTTTATCAAAGGAGATGACTGATGAAGCACTCATTAAAATTACTGACTGGCGTATTACTCTCGGTATGGTTCGGGTTGTTATCAGGGCGCGCGATTGCGCAGGGTGATGAGTCATATCCTAACCGACCAGTACGTATTATTGTGCCCTTCGGCGCCGGAACCACCACAGATCAAGTGGCGCGGTTTTTGGCTCAGCATTTAAGCGAGGAGACCAAGCAGCCGTTTATTATTGAAAACAAACCAGGTGCGAATGGTTCGATTGCGCTGCGTTATGTTCTCACACAGCCAGCTGATGGCTACACGTTTGTGGTGGGTACTGGTACAACGTTTGCAGCAAATCTTAGTCTGTTTAAATCGCTAGGCTATGATCCGGTCAAAGACTACACGCCGATCAGTAATTTGATCGTGGGTGGAGTGGTACTCGCAATTTCAGCCTCAAACCCCATTCAGAGTCTTCCAGAACTCATCGAGGCAATGAAAAAAAGTCCTGGAAAATTGACATTTGGCACTGCAAACTCCTCATCGCTCGCAGGGGGTGAGGTACTGCGCGAGCTTGCTCAGATCAACATTGTGAACGTGCCTTATAAAACGCTGCCCGCTGCGATTACGGATTTGATCGGCGGACAGATTGACATGGTGTTTGGTGATACGCCGGCAATGATGCCTTCGGTCCGCTCAGGAAAACTTCGCGCACTTGGTGTGTCAACACAACAACGCATCTCGGTCTTGAGTGAAACCCCTACGTTCATCGAACAAGGGATTAAGGGGTATGAAGTGATTGGCTGGGTAGCCGCTTTTGCCGTGCGCGCAACTCCAACTGCTGTGATTACTAAATTAAATAAAATGATGGTTAAAGCGATGCAGACCGCAGAGGCCGAAAAAATATTTGGCGCAACAGGGTGGTTATCTGTGCCAGGTACGCCGGCCCAGTTAGGAGAATTTCAACGAGACGAAATCGAGAAGTGGAGCCGCTTGGTGAAATCTGCGGGCATTGTGCCAGAGTGAGACACTGTGGATATTTGACCAGAATGATGGTCAGCGAGGTGTTTGCTCAGAATGATGGCCTGCGAGGCACTCAACCAGAGTGATCAGTCAGTGTTTTGCTGTCGACTCATCTAACTTGTCATAACAGTTGTTGGGATCACATGATATTTCGTGTTGGTGTACTTACCGGTTTATTGATTTTTGGCGGCAGTTCAGCGTTGGCTGTTGAATCAGACCAATTTCCAAACAAAGCACTTCGTATCGTTGTGCCTTTTGCCGCAGGGGGAGGCGGTGATTTCATTGCCAGAGCGTGGGCTGACAAGCTGTCAGAGACCATCAAGCAGCCTGTGATCATAGAGAATCGGGCCGGCGGTAATACCGTGGTCGGAACTGACGTTGTGGCCAAGGCTGCGCCTGATGGCTATACCCTATTGCTGGTGGGTGCAAGCATCGCGACCAACCCAGCCTTAATCGAAAAGTTACCCTATAAAACGCCCGAAGACTTTACGCCGATTGGTACAGTGATCACCTATGCGATGGGCTTTGCGGCGCGTGCAAACCTACCCGCGGATAACGTGCAAGAGTTACTTGCCTTAATCAAAGCCAAAGGTCCCTTGAGTATTGCAACCTCTGGTGATGGTTCGGCGACTGCTCTGGCGAATGAGCTATTTAAAGACGCAACCGGTGCTCAGCTAATGGCGGTTCCGTATAAAGGTGCTGGTCCAGCAGCGATTGACGTGGCAAGTGGTCACGTTGATCTCCTGTTTACCGGGATGTCGCAACTCAAACCGCACCTTGATACTGGTCGTGTCAAGCTTCTTGCAACGTCGGGGTCAAATCGTTTAGCGTCAGCACCTGACGTTCGAACGATTGCAGAGCAAGGGGTCAAGGATTTTGAAGCAGTTGTGTGGTGGGGGCTTCTTGCACCCGCTAAAACGCCAACTGCTATTGTGAACAAGCTGAATCAGGCGCTTACTGTCAGCTTGACGCACCCAGATGTGATCAAGCGGTTGGCCGTCATTGACGGAGAAGTTCGCCTGTCGTCACCTGAGGCTTTTGACACGTTGTTAAAAGAGGAAATTGCTCGTTGGGCAAAACTTTATAAACCGCAACGTGCGGCGAAAGTAGAATAGAGCGAGCTACTCTAACTTGCGTAATTTTGGCGCCAGAATAAAGATCAAAGTCATCAGCACTACGGCGGCAGCGGTGTAGGCTCCCATCGCGAGTGAGGGACCCCAGCTCTGCGCGGCAGCGCCCGCCAACAGATTTCCAAATGGCAGGCTGATGACAACGCCTGTTCGCAGGCCCATGACGCGACCACGCATCGACT
>JBAWWV010000206.1:0-6764 GCA_037146575.1 Alcaligenaceae bacterium
GCGCCTCGGTCTCGCTCAGTAAAGCACCCGCGATGGCTCACACAATATTGACCGGCATGCTGCTAATGGCCTTATGTTTTTGGTTTTATTGCATCGCGGTCGCGTTGATGCGCGTCAGGGTGATCATTCTTGAACGCGAAGGCCATACGCACTGGGTACAGCAATTAAACGAGGTGCGGCAATGAACTGGAACTCAAGCGCAGATTTTTTCGCCATGGGCGGTTATGCCTTTTATGTCTGGGGCAGCTTTGGTTGTTGTGCCGTGTTGATGCTGTGCGAGCCGTGGGTAGTGTTACGACGTCGAATGGCTGCCTTACGGCAAGTTCGCAGCCAACATGAGGCAGGTCGGAGTCAACCATGAAATCTAGATACAAACGCGCACTGCTGATTGTCATCAGCTTAGCGCTGTTGGCGGCTGCGAGCGCCTTTGTGATGCAGGCGTTAAACAGCAATATCGCGCTTTACATTACGCCCACTGAAGTGGCCGAGGGTAAAGCACCAAAATCGCAGGCCTTTCGGATTGGCGGCATGGTCAAAGACGGGTCACTCAAGCGTGAGGGCCTAGTAGTGCATTTTGTGATGACTGATTTTGCCCGTGAGGTGCCAGTATCTTATCGCGGGATTTTGCCGGATCTGTTTAAACAGGGTCAGGGTGCCGTGGTGCAAGGCAAGTTCAACCCAGATGGTGATTTTGTTGCCACTGAAGTACTGGCCAAACATGATGAAAACTACATGCCGCCTCAAGCGAAGGCTGCGCTAGAGCAGTCACAAAAGCAACCCACTGGGATGCCAAAGCCCTAATTCGACCCGTCACAACAACACTTAACCAACGCGTATCAATCATGATTCCAGAGATAGGCCACTTTTTTTTAGTCTTAGCCTTGGTGCTTTCGCTGGTACAGGGCAGCTTGCCCATCGCCGGGGCTCAACTTGGGCGACGCGACTGGATGCTTTTGGCGCGACCTGCTGCGCAGGTCAATTTTTTGTTGCTACTGGTGTCGTTTGTGGCGCTAGGGTGGGGGTTTTATACCAATGATTTTACGGTGCTGTATGTGTCTGAGCACTCAAATGTGCAGTTGCCAACGATCTATCGTTTAGCAGCAGTCTGGGGCGGCCATGAAGGCTCGCTCTTACTGTGGGTGTTGTTGCTGACGTTTTGGGGGTTGGCGGTAGCCCAAACCGGTCGCGCGTTAGACGAGCCTATGGTGGCTCGGGTGCTAGGCGTGTTGGGGCTGATCGCTTCAGGCTTATTGCTGTTTGTGTTGTTAACGTCTAACCCTTTTGAGCGCCTTTTTCCTGGGGCACTAGAAGGTCGTTCGCTCAATCCTTTGCTACAAGATCCTGGTCTAGTGTTTCACCCTCCCATGTTGTACATGGGCTACGTCGGTTTTTCGGTTGCCTTTGCCTTTGCGATTGCTTCGCTGTTAGCAGGCAAACTTGATGCCGCCTGGACTCGTTGGTCGCGGCCCTGGACGCTTGCTGCCTGGATATTTTTAACCCTGGGTATCGCGCTTGGCTCGTGGTGGGCTTACTACGAACTCGGTTGGGGCGGTTGGTGGTTTTGGGACCCGGTTGAGAATGCCTCGTTTATGCCTTGGTTGATTGGCACGGCGTTATTGCATTCGTTAGCCGTCACCGAGAAACGCGGAGCGTTTAAAAACTGGACGCTGTTTTTAGCCATTATGGCGTTCTCGTTCTCGCTGCTCGGTACGTTTTTGGTGCGCTCGGGTGTTTTGACATCAGTGCATGCGTTTGCAACGGATCCACGCCGCGGCATTTTTATCTTGATCTTGCTGGCGTTGGTCGTAGGTGGCTCACTGATGTTATACGCTTGGCGAGCGCCGCAAAATAGCGCAGGTGGTGCTTTTGAACTGTTCTCAAGAGAGGCCTTGATTCTGCTGGGTAACGTCTGCTTAGTGGTTGCCTGTGGCTCTGTGTTGTTGGGCACAGTCTATCCGCTGTTACTTGACGCGCTAAATCTTGGAAAGATTTCGGTTGGCCCGCCGTACTTCAATAGTGTGTTTGTGCCGCTCATGATCCCAGTTTTAGTATTGATGGGGATGGGGCCTTTGGCAAACTGGAAATCAGCCTCAATTAGCGCGGTGGTTAAACGCCTGTGGGGTGTTGCGCTCGTCGCACTTGCGGCTGCTATCGCGGTACCGTATCTAATGGGCGAGCTGACTTGGCCGACCAGTCTAGGACTTTGGCTGGCCAGTTGGTTGCTTGGCTCTGGGGCTGTGCAGTGTGTGACACGCCTGCACTCTGGCAAACCGCCGCTTGCCTTTTGGGGGATGCAGTTGGGACACTTAGGTATGGCGGTCTGTGTAATCGGCATCACCATGGTGGGCAGCTATCAACAAGAGAAAGACGTGAGCATGGAGACAGGCGACACGGTGACTGTTGGCGGCTATACCTTGACCCTTGAAGGGATTGCGCGGGTAAAAGGGCCCAATTACGAGGCCACACGTGGAACCTTCGGTTTAAGTCAAAAGGGCGTCGCCCTCACCAAACTTTATCCCGAGAAGCGTAACTACTTTTCGTCGACCATGCCAATGACTGAAGCGGCGATTGATTCGGGATTCACGCGCGACGTGTATGTCTCACTGGGCGAAGCGATCGATGAAAAAGCCTGGGCCGTGCGCGTGTATGTCAAGCCCTATGTTGACTGGATCTGGGGAGGGTGCTTGTTGATGGCTTTGGGAGGGGGACTTGCGCTCTTCGATCGCAGATATCGCAATACCCGACCTCAGCCTGAGCCTTTGGCAGCGTCACCGGCCGCTTTGTTGAGGCGTAAAAAAATGGGTTCAAAAAAATGAGTCACCAATCTCTACCGTTGGTCGTTAAACCACAACCACGTCGGTGTACCAAATGAAAAGCAAATTCTTACTGCCACTCTTGGTCTTTATAGGCTTAGTTGGTTTTTTGGCGATTGGGTTGAACCGAGATCCTCGGTACATTCCGTCACCACTGGTCAATAAACCTGCACCTGAGTTCAGCATCGCGCAGTTGGCCGAGCCAGACAAGTCGTTTTCACCAAGCAGTATGCAGGGGCAGGTATGGGTACTAAACGTTTGGGCGTCTTGGTGTACAGCTTGCCGAGAAGAGCACCCCTCGTTACTCAAACTCGCGGCCTCTGCAACGGCGCCGTTGATCGGCCTGGATTATAAGGATGCCCGTGCGGATGCACTAGCGGTGCTAAAAAAAGAAGGCAACCCGTATCTACTCTCAGCCTTTGATTTGTCCGGTCGTGTGGGAATCAACTACGGCGTCTACGGAGTCCCTGAAACCTATGTAATCGACAAGAAGGGCGTGATCCGCTTTAAGCATATCGGACCAATGAATCCCGAGCTTCTTGAAAAAACGATTTATCCGCTGATTGCCGAGTTGAAGAAATCATGAGTCGCTTGTTAGCCATCATCGTACTGGCGTGTTCGCTGGGTATCGCGCAAAGTAAAGAGGCCGAATTGCTTGCGCAAGATCCAATTGTTGTTGAACAACGCCTGACCGTCATCTCTGAAGAAATGCGTTGCTTAGTCTGCCAAAACGAGTCGCTTGCGGGTTCGCGCGCTGATCTTGCCTTAGATTTGCGTCGTGAAATTCGTGACTTGATCCGCCAAGGCAAGACAGATGCCGAGATTCGAACCTTTATGGTCGAGCGTTATGGTGACTTTATCTTGTATCGACCACCGGTACGAACTACGACATGGTTGCTTTGGCTAGGCCCGTTTATTTTATTGGCCTTTGCCGTGTTTGCATTATTTAGATTTTTTCGGCTACGCAATCGACAGCAGAAACAGGTTGCGGCGACAAACATTGATGTTGAGCGCCTGTCAGCGTTGTTAAAGGAGCCTAAAAAATGACGATATTTATTGGAATATTAGCAAGCGGGCTCGTGGCTGCGTTATTGCTGTTATTTAGGCCCTATCTCTTGCACAAAAAACTATCGCTTGGGTCACAACGCGCACTCAATATTTCGATATACAAAGAAGAGCTTGAAAAACTTGAAACTGACTGTCGTAAAAAAAGACTGACCGAGCCGCAGTTCATTGCTGAGCAGCAAGAATTACAACAGCGCCTACTGCTCGAGACTGACACGAAAGACCTACCACTGAACCTGCACTCGCCAAAAATTACCGTGCTGCTGTTGGTGATCTTAATCCCGGTGCTGTCCGGTGCGATCTACTACGCCTTGGGTAGCCCTATTCAAGGTGTTGACCCGAAAGCTTACGAAAAGGTGATACAGCGCGATGTTGAGCAGATGGTGGCAGGCCTTGCCGCAAAACTTGAAAAAGATCCGTCTGACCTGAAGGGCTGGGCGATGCTTGCGCGGTCTTATAAGGTGATGCATCGCCCTAAAGAGGCTGAACAAGCCTATGAAAAATCAGGTAGCTACGTGCAAGGTGATGCGCAATTGTTGGCCGATTACGCAGATGTGGTTGCGACCAATGCAAACGGCAGCTTTGCTGGTAAGCCCCTGCAGCTGCTCGCTTTGGCCTTAACACTTGATCCAAATAACCCAATGGCTTTGTGGCTTTCGGGGACTGCCTCTTTTAACGTTGGTGACTTTACGAGTGCACTACGCACCTGGGAGCACTTGGCGACCTTGCTTGAGGCCGAGTCAGAAGACGCCAAGCTAATACAAGGCGCGATTAACGATGCGCGTGTCAAGCTGGGGCGGTAACTTGACGACTCTTTGTCACATTGCTTTTGCTCAGATCCGGCGCACGCAATTGGCGTTTTTCCTATGAACTTGCAAACGAGTCGCGCGTATCCAATCGCCGCTTTTGCGCTGATCACGATACTGTTAATAGCGGTATTTACGGGTGTCTTGCTTTGGGATATCCGGAAGCAAGAACTGAATCATACGCAGCTTGAGACGAATGGCTTAACAAAAATATTTACAGAACAAACCGAACGAACCTTTACTGGTTCGCAACTCATTCTTCAGGGGATTCGAGAAAGTTTACAGACGACCTTTGGCAATCAATTTTCGCTTGATAGCTTAGAGGTTCATTTATTACTAGGTACCCGCGTGATGTGGATGCGTCAAATTGATCTGCTGTATCTAGTGGATGAAACCGGCACAGTGGTGAACTCGTCTGCCCAGCATCCAAGCTTGCCCGTATCGATGGCAGATCGCGAATACTTTACCGCGCTAAAAGATCAAGATGATATCGGCATGTTTATCGAACGTCCAAGACGAAACGAAGTTGAAAAAGATTGGGCCATCCATTTGGCGACTAAGCTTGTCGATGGCGAGGGCCGATTTAAAGGGGTAGTTGTTGCAGTCATCAGCACCGCACACATAGAAGATGGCTTTAACCTGATGCGCCTGGATTATGCGCGACCGGTCGCGCTGTATCGCACTGACGGCACTCTGATTGCCAGTACCCCTCATCGCTATGGGATGATAGGTGACCGCCCGCCTGAGCTTGGTAACGAGGTTTTACCAACTTCGGGTGACGAGGTCAGAATAGTCAGTCATGTTAAGGGTGCCGATACGAGAGAAGAGTTCACTTTAGCTTCTGTCAATAATTTTCCACTTGTCATTAGCGTGACAAATGATCTAGAAGAGGCGATGGCCTCGTGGCGCGAGGCGGCAATCCCGATTGTGTTTGGTGCATTTGTGATGTCTTTGTTGATTATGGTGGCAGCATTTTTATTGATTCGTAAATCACTACACGAGGCTGATCTATCGATTGCGCTTGGTGATAGCAAAAGCCTCTATCAACTCACCATCGATTCAATGATGGACGCCATCGTGGTGATTAATGCTAAGCAAAATATTGTGTTGTTCAATCCGGCAGCAGAACAAATGTTTGGCCGCTCTGCTGACAGCATGCTTGGTTGCTCACTGTCGGTGCTGATCCCAACGCATTTGCGAAAAGATCATTCTCGACACATCGCACAGTTTCGGCAATCGGCTATGCCCTCGCGCGCCATGGCTCCGTTGCTTTCGATAACAGGCTTGCACGCCAACGGTACGTTGTTTCCGATTGAATCGACCATATCGCAGACCATGGTGAAAGGTGAGGCACAATTGACAGCGGTTTTACGCGATATCACCGACAGACAACTTGCCGAGCGCAAGCTAAAAGAGATGAATGACGAACTCGCTTTGCTGTTGGTTCAACGCGAAGATATTCGTGAGAATGAACGGACTCGGATCTCGCTAGAACTGCATGATGATCTGGGTCAACGTCTAACCGGTTTAAAGCTTGACGTTGCCTGGTTAAGTAATCGAATTAAAGACGGACGAATACCTGAACAGGACAAAATTGATGCGTTACGCGCGCAGATTGATCAGGCGATTAGTTCAGTCAGACGTATTTCGACTGAGCTCAGACCAATGGTCTTTGATGAGTTGGATTTCGCTTCTGCTGTTGCCTGGCAAGTTCAAGAGTTTGGTCAACGCACTGGCGTTGAGGTCAGGCTTTCACTTGAAGAGCTTAGCGAGACAAAAAATGAAGCGGTGGCACTTGGGCTGTTTAGAATCGTACAAGAATCATTGACGAATATTGCAAGGCATGCCAAGGCAACGCAGGTGGATATTACGCTGCGCAAGAACAGTCAGGCCTTGGTGCTATCTATTCGGGATAATGGCCAAGGTATGGCTATTGACTCAACCCGTAAAGGTTTGGGTGTGATCGGGATGCGCGAGCGTGCTAAAGCAATAGGCGCGCAGTTTACCTTTAGCAGCGAAATCGAAAAAGGAACAAGTATAAAAATTGAACTGCCTTTAGCTGCTGCCGTTTTTAGCAAGG
>JBAWWV010000207.1:0-6733 GCA_037146575.1 Alcaligenaceae bacterium
GCATGAGGGAGTACTCCTTCTTGACGAAGTTAATGATCGAAGCATCGAGCTCGTGCGTCCCCGCACTTGTAAACACGGCACCGCGGCCTGCGTTAAAAAGCGGACAGTCTTCAAGTCCGACAACTGCTGCAGTCACAGCATCAAGCGCCGAACCACCTTCTGCCAATACTTGTTGTCCTGTGCGCAAGATAGTTTGTAGTGCGGCGTGAAACTCACGTTCTTTTTCTGACGAGAGGGCGGCCCGACTCATTGCGCCGGCGCCTCCGTGAATCACCAAGACTGGGTTCATAACGCCTTCGCTAAGTTTTGCCAGTTAAGGCAGATAGGGGAGAGAGCTCGCTGACAACGCGTTGCTAAACGCGCGCGACGCAGTTACCCGACTGCTGACACGTCGAGTTTTGCCGCCGTATGCTCTTGGATCTCAGCCAAGCTGACGCCTGGCGCGAGTTCGAGCAACTTGAGCCCCTTAGGCGTGACTTCAAGTACGCCCAAATCAGTGATCACCATATCAATCACACCCACACCGGTCAAGGGCAAGGTGCACTTGGGTAAGAGTTTCATATCCACCGAACCGTCTTTCTTACGGGCAACGTGTTCCATCAAGACAATGACTCGACCAACGCCCGCGACCAAATCCATCGCGCCGCCCATGCCTTTGACCATCTTGCCGGGAATCATCCAGTTAGCCAGATCACCCGTCTCAGACACCTGCATCGCCCCGAGAATCGCGAGATTAATTTTGCCGCCCCGAATCATGGCAAAAGAATCTGCCGAGGAAAAAATCGACGATCCAGGTATCGGTGTCACGGTTTGCTTGCCCGCATTGATCATGTCGGGATCCACTTCGCTCTCAAGAGGAAACGGCCCGATGCCAAGCAAACCATTTTCTGACTGCAGCCATACTTCGATGCCCTTGGGGACATGATTCGCCACTAACGTGGGCAAACCAATGCCCAGATTCACATAGAAACCATCTTTCAATTCACGTGCCGCACGTGCGGCCATTTCATCACGAGTCCATGCCATGTTGATTGCTCCTTAGCTCGCCGCGCGAACGGTGCGTTGTTCGATGCGTTTTTCAGGGGTCGCATTGATCACAATGCGATGCACATAAATACCGGGCAGATGAATCTGATCGGGATCGAGCTCACCGAGTTCGACCACTTTTTCAACTTCGACCACGGTTAACTTGCCCGCCATCGCAACCGGCGGATTAAAGTTGCGCGCGGTTTTATGAAAAATCAAATTTCCACTGCGATCGGCGATGTAGGCCTTGACCAACGAGATCTCGGGCACCAACGCGCGCTCCATGACGTATTGTTCACCATCAAACTCGCGAATCTCTTTACCATCTGCCACCACGGTGCCCACACCGGTGCGGGTGAAGAAGGCCGGGATACCGGCGCCACCGGCACGCAGGCGCTCGGCCAGCGTACCTTGAGGGGTGAATTCAAGTTCGAGTTCGCCGGCCAAAAATTGGCGCTCAAATTCTTTGTTTTCGCCGACATACGAGGCGATCATCTTCTTAACCTGACGCGTTTGCAACAGCATGCCCAGACCAAAACCATCAACACCGGCGTTGTTACTGATGCAGGTAAGGTTTTGCACACCCAGGTCGCGCACCGCAGCAATCAGGGCCTCGGGGATGCCACATAGGCCGAAACCACCCACGCCCAGCGTTTGCCCGTCTTTAAGGATATCTTTCAGTGCCTCGGTGGCACTGGGATAGAGCTTATTCATTGAACCAACTCCTAAGTATGCACGTTGATCAGATTATCTACGATTTATCGGCTTTGCCAAAGCTTGCAATACCTCTGCAGGCCAAGGGTGCGATTTATTGAGTTCAAAATCCATCCAGACCATCACCGACTTTCCCTGCGCGCATAATTCAAGGCGATCGGGGTAGACCACCGAAATGTCAACCGTCTGCTCAAGGCTTGAACGACCAATGCTCACTACCCGCAGGCTGACTCGCACAGTTGCCGGGTAGGTAATCGCTTTTTTAAAATCACACGAGCAGTGCACCACCACAGGGCCATAGCGCGTTGACTGGGGCGCCTGGCCTTCGTAGAACATCTTTAAACGCCCTTCTTCCATATAGCGGAAATAATTGGCATTATTCAGGTGAGCCAAGGCGTCGGCATCAGACCAGCGCATGGGGATGTCTAAGTCGTAAATATCGCCAACCATCAGGGTTTGGGGTTCAGAACCTGCCACACACTTCTCCAAAAATCATGCTGCGGATTGCAAAAGACACTGTTCACGAGTTTGCAAGGCCCTCGCCACGACGGCGTGCGCCCCTGTGCAATACAATCGCTGCAGTAAATAAACATCATACCTTTGAAGCAGGGAGACTCTCATGTCAGCACGCGAATCGATGGAATACGACGTTGTTGTGGTAGGTGGCGGCCCAGGTGGATTAGCCACGGCGATTCGCCTGAAACAACTGGCGGCCGAGCGTAGCCATGAGATTTCAGTTTGCGTGCTTGAAAAAGGCAGCGAAATCGGTGCGCACATTTTGTCGGGTGCGGTCATGGATCCGCAGGCATTGACCGAATTGTTGCCTGACTGGAAAAACATGGGCGCGCCGCTTGACACCCCTGTCAAAGAAGACGAGTTTTTGTTTTTAAGCGAAACCGGTGCGCGCAAAACCCCCGAGTGGTTGCTGCCCGAGTGCTTTCAAAATCACGGCAACTACATTGTGAGCTTGGGCAAGGTTGCCCGCTGGCTTGGCGAACAAGCCGAGGCGCTGGGTGTTGAGATATTTCCGGGCTTTGCTGCGGCTGAAGTGTTGTACAACGAGCAAGGTGCCGTGCGCGGCGTGGCCACGGGCGATATGGGCGTTGGGCGCGACGGCCAGCCCACCGATCAGTATCAGCAAGGCATGGAGCTTTTAGCGAAATATACGATTTTTGCCGAAGGTGCACGCGGCCAACTAGGTCGCGAACTCATCAGCAAGTTCAAGCTTGATCAAGGCCGCGATCCTCAAAGCTATGGCATTGGGATTAAAGAGCTTTGGGAAGTCGACCCCTCAAAATCACGTCCAGGCGTGGTGGTGCACACCGCAGGTTGGCCGCTCGATTCAGACACCTACGGCGGATCGTTTCTCTATCACCTAAACGACAACTTAGTTGCAGTCGGGATGGTGGTGGGGCTGGATTACGCGAACCCCTGGATTTCACCCTTCGAAGAATTTCAGCGTTATAAAACGCACCCTGCGATTCGCAGCACGTTTGAAGGTGCCAAACGCATCGCTTACGGCGCGCGCGCCATCACCGCAGGTGGCTTGCTGTCGCTGCCCAAGTTGGTGTTTCCGGGTGGTGCCTTAGTGGGCTGTGAAGCTGGCTTTTTAAATGCCTCGCGCATCAAGGGCAGCCACGCCGCAATTAAGTCGGGCATGATGGCGGCTGACGCTGCCTTTGATGCGCTGGTTGCTGAACGCAGTGCAGATGAGTTACCGGCTTATCCCGCGGCATTTGAAGCCTCGTGGTTACACACCGAGCTCAACAAGGCACGCAACTTCAAGCAATGGTTCAAAAAAGGCCGTACCGTTGGCACGCTGATGACGGGCATCGAGCAATTTGTGCTCAAAGGCAATATTCCCTGGACGATCCACCGCACCAAGCCTGATCACGCTTGCCTGCAGCCCGCTGACCAGTGCCCAAAAATTGAATATCCAAAACCTGATGGCGTGTTGACGTTTGATCGCTTGAGTTCGGTGTTTATTTCAAATACCAATCACGAAGAAAATCAACCGATTCACTTAACGCTGAAAGATGCTTCAGTACCAGTCAGTATTAACTTGGCTAAGTACGGTGGCCCCGAGGCGCGCTATTGCCCTGCTGGCGTCTACGAGTATGTCAAAGACGACAACGGCAGCGATCGCTTGCAGATCAATGCTCAAAACTGTGTACATTGCAAAACCTGCGACATCAAAGACCCGACACAAAATATCGTTTGGGTCACTCCGCAAGGTGGTGAAGGGCCGGTTTATAACGCGATGTAGCAGGCCGCGTGAAACTCGAAAACAAAGGCATGTTGCTTGGGCTGATCGGGGTCACCTTATTTGGGCTGACGCTGCCCGCAACACGCATGGCGCTCGAATCGTTTCATCCGATTTTTATCGCGACGGGACGCGCATTGCTGGCGACCGTATTGGCGGTGATTTATCTTGTTGCTGGCAAACATCGTCGCCCAACACTGCACGAATTCAAATATCTGTTGCTAGTCGTCATGGGCGTCGCGATTGGCTTTCCGGTGTTTACCGCTTTAGCCATGCAACAGGTTGACGCCTCGCATGGCGGCGTCATGCTTGGCATCATGCCCTTAACCACCGCAGCGTGCGCTGCCCTGTTATTCAAAGAGCGCCCCTCGATTGGCTTTTGGTTGATGGCCTTACTGGGCAGCACGCTCGTCATCATATTCTCGCTCATGCGTGGCAACGGCAGCTTGCATTGGGCTGACCTATCGCTGCTGCTCGCGGTTGTGACGGGCTCGCTCTCGTACGCAACCGGGGGGTATCTGGCCAAGTCGCTAGGCGGCCTGCAAGTGATCTCTTGGACGCTGGTCATTTCGGCACCGCTTTTGTTGTGGCCTGCCCTTTGGTTTGCCCCGAGCTCTTGGCACGCGACAAATACGGCGTGGATTGGCTTCGTCTATGTCGCACTGATTAGTCAGTACCTTGCTTTTTTACCTTGGTTTAAAGGCCTATCACTCGGGGGGATCGCTCGCGTTGGGCAAGCACAGTTGCTGCAACCCTTTATTACGATCATCGCCTCGGCTTGGCTGTTAGGTGAAATGATTGACTGGCAGACTTGGGCCTTTGCAATAGGCGTTTTTGTCGTCGTTGCAACAGGTCGCACCCTGAACATCAAACGTTGAGCTGTCAAACCTTTCATGAGTCAGCACGCTCGGCAGCACAACACCCGCCAAGTACGCTATTCTTGAATCTAGTTCTACCTTTGAAACAACTTATATCCTTGAATTAACTTGTATCCGTGGATCATTTTGTATCCTTGGATCATTTTGTATCCTTGAATCAATTTCAATAATCATCTATCAACGATCATCTTGAGTGCTTTTATGACGACACGTCCGCAAGCGATCCCCACCACACAAATCGACAACGAGCGTGTGATAGTGACTGAATGGCGCTTTGCGCCCGGCGCCGAGACGGGCTGGCACACCCATGGTCACGACTATGTGGTGGTGCCGACCATCAGTGGGATGCTGCACCTTGAAACGCCAGAAGGTTTAAAAGAATTTCCGTTAGTCGCTGGCAAGTCATACACCCGTGGTGCGGGGGTCAATCACAATGTGATCAACGCCAGTACCCACGAAGTTGCTTTCATCGAAATCGAAATCCGTTAATACAAAAAGGACGAGACACATCATGCTAGATCCACAAGCCAAAGCCCTGATTGATTTGATGATCGAAAAAGGGATCCCACCAGTACACACACTAACGGCGACTCAAGCGCGCGAAGCCTACGTGCAACGGCGTTTTTTTAGCCAACCCGAGGCACCTGAAGTCGCCTCAAGCGTTGACACCGATATCCCGGGCCCAGCCGGCAAAATTACAGTGCGTGGTTATCGTCCCAAAGGCAGTGTGGCTTCAACGGTATTACCAGCGCTTGTTTACTATCACGGTGGTGGTCATGTGATTGGTGATATCGACACGCATGATGTGCTGTGCCGCACTCTCTCAAATCTGGCTCACTGTGCGGTGTTTTCTGTGGACTACCGCCTCGCCCCTGAAAACGTGTTTCCTGCAGCGTCAGACGACTGCGTGGCTGCGACCAAGTGGGTGCATGCCAATGCGGCTGCACTCAAAGTTGACCCAGCACGTATCGCTGTAGGCGGCGACAGTGCCGGTGGTCATTTAGCCGCGGTGGTCGCACTGTCACTCAAAGCAGACAACAGCTTTAAGCCCGTCTTGCAACTGTTGATCTACCCTGTCACTGACCCAAGTTCAGAACGAGAATCGATGCGCACCAATGGCCAAGGCTATATGCTGACCAGAGACTCTATGAATTATTACTATGGCGCGTACATGCCGGAAACATGGATGCGCAACGATTGGCGCGGCGCCCCTATGCTCGCCAAAGACCACTCTGGCTTGGCGCCGGCCTTCGTGATGACAGCGGGCTTCGATCCGCTGCGCGACGAAGGTGCTGACTATGCCGACAAATTAACAAAAGCAGGTGTACCCACCCAGTACGTTTGCTTCGAACGACAGATCCATGGCTTCATCACCATGGGGCGCATTATCGACGAGGCCAACACCGCGGCCGAACTCTGTGCGGCAGCGTTACGCGCTAAGTTTTAGTGGTTATCACGCGGCACAGCGCTGCCGCTGTTACCGACCAAGAAATCCAAGTCAACGCCATCGTTGGCTTGGTTCACATGATCCACATACAACTTGTAATAGCCTCGGTTCATTGGCGGCTCAGGGGCTTTCCATTTAAGCTTGCGTGCCGCCAACATTTCATCACTGACATCTAAATGCAAACGACGCTTGGCGACGTCCAGCTCAATCATGTCGCCATTTTCAACTAAGGCTAACGGACCACCCGCTGCAGCCTCTGGTGCGACGTGCAAGATCACGGTGCCGTAGGCGGTGCCACTCATACGCGCATCTGAGATGCGAATCATGTCGGTGATCCCCTTTTTTAGGATCTTGGGTGGCAGCGGCATATTGCCAACCTCAGCCATGCCCGGATACCCTTTGGGG
>JBAWWV010000208.1:0-6732 GCA_037146575.1 Alcaligenaceae bacterium
TGATGATTGAGGGCTGGATGCCTTCGGTGGGTTCGTCAAAGATGATGAGTTTGGGCTCGGCGACGAGCGCACGTGCGATGGCGAGCTGTTGTTGCTGGCCGCCTGATAGGTCGCCGCCGCGCCGTGACAACATGGTGCGTAGTACTGGAAATAAATCAAAGATTTCGTTTTTGATGCGCTTGGCTTGCTGGCTGGGCTTGGTGGCCATGCCCATCAGGATATTCTCTTCGACTGTGAGGCGGGCAAAGATTTCGCGGCCTTGGGGGACGTAGGCCATACCCAGTGCGGCACGTGCATGGGGGGCGAGTTTACTGATGTCTTTGCCGTCAAAGTGGATGCTGCCCGAGGCCAAGGGTTGCACGCCCATCAGGCATTGCAGCAGGGTGGTTTTACCGACTCCGTTGCGCCCGAGCAAGGCCATGCACTCGCCTTGTTTGACGGTCATGGTGATGCCGCGCAGAGTGTGGCTGCTGCCGTAGTATTGATTAATGTTTTGAACGTCTAGCATGGCTTAGCCTGGTTGATGTCTTGAACGTTTGGCATGGCTTAGCCTGATTGAGCACTTGAACGTTTCGCATGGCTTAGCCTGATTGATATCTTGAACGTTGACCATGGCCTAGCGACCTAAATAGACTTCAATCACGCGTTGATCGGCTTGCACTTGTTGCATGGTGCCTTCAGCCAGCACTGAGCCTTCGCACAGCACGGTGACTTTGCCACCCTGAGAGATCTGGTTGACGAAATCCATGTCGTGCTCGACCACCATCAGTGAGTGTTTGCCGCGCAGGTCGTTGAGTAGTTCGCCGGTACGCTCGGTCTCGGCGTCGGTCATGCCGGCCACGGGCTCATCCAGTAAAAGCAGCAAGGGCTCTTGCATCAGTAGCATCCCGATTTCAAGCCATTGTTTCTGGCCGTGCGACAGTAGGCCAGCGGGGCGTTTGTGTTCGCCCATTAACCGCAACAGATCAAGGGTGGCGGCGATTTGGTCGCGCTGCGTGCTGTTTAAGCGCGCAAACAAGGTTGATTTCACGCCCTTGTTGGTTTTCATGGCGAGTTCTAGGTTTTCAAAAACGGTGTGGTTTTCAAAGACGGTTGGGCGTTGAAATTTTCGGCCAATGCCGACATCCGCAATTTGCGCTTCGTGCATTTTGGTGAGGTCGATGTTTTGCCCGAAAAACGCCGTACCCGAGGTGGGCTTTGTTTTGCCGGTAATGACATCCATCATGGTCGTTTTACCGGCGCCGTTGGGGCCAATGACGCAGCGCAATTCGCCCACACCGATATCGATCGATAAATCATTGAGTGCGCGAAAGCCGTCAAACACGACGCTAATCGACTCAAGATATAAGATGGCGCCGTGCGTGGTGTCGACCCCAGGGGTTTTCAGGCGACCACGCGAGGCGACGCCACCGACAACGTTACTTTTGGTGCTTGTCTGCACTGCGGTATGTGACGTGATGGCTTGAGTATTCATGCAGCGTCTCCCTTGCCGCGACGGCTGAGTTTGCGAACCAAGCCGACAATGCCTTGCGGTAAAAAGATCGTGACCAGTACAAAAATCAAGCCAAGTGCATACAACCAAAATTCAGGAAATACGCTGGTAAACCAAGTTTTCAAACCATTGATGGTACCAGCGCCAATGATGGGGCCAATCAGCGTTCCGCGCCCACCGGTTGCCACCCAGATCACCATCTCGATTGAGTTTTCAGTGGACATTTCACCCGGATTAATAATGCCGACTTGTGGCACATACAGTGCACCAGCCACCGCGCACAACATCGCAGACAGTGTCCAGATAAACAGTTTGAAGCCTAGTGGCTCGTAGCCTAAAAAGCGCAGCCGACTTTCAGAGTCACGAATCGCGGTGAGCACCCGACCGAGTTTTGACTGTGTGATGGCGCGGCCTAACACTAGGGCGCCTAACAAGGCAGACAAACTGACCCAGTACAACACCGCGCGGGTACTCGCCGAGGTAATGTCAAAGCCAAGAATCTTTTTAAAATCGGTAAAGCCGTTGTTGCCGCCAAAGCCTGTTTCGTTTCTAAAAAATAACAGCATCGCTGCAAAAGTAAGCGCCTGGGTGATGATTGAAAAGTAAACGCCCTTGATGCGCGAACGAAAGGCAAAGTAGCCAAACAAAAAGGCCAGCAAGCCTGGCACGGCCAGCATCAGCAACATGGCGTACCAGAAATGCTCGGTAAACGACCAAAACCAGGGGTAGGTTTTCCAGCTCAGAAAGGTCATAAAGTCAGGGACGATATCTGCAGACGCTTTACCCGCACGCATCAAATACATACCGTGAGCGTAGCCGCCGAGCGCAAAAAATAGGCCATGGCCTAAAGACAAAATGCCGGTGTAACCCCAGACGAGGTCGAGCGCGAGTGCGGCCATTGCATAGCAAATGAATTTGCCGATCAGGGCCACGGCAAAGGACGAGACGTGCAGCGCGTGCCCGACCGGAAACAGCAGATTAAACGCCGGCAAACAGGCAAATACGGCAACGACAATTGCGATTGCTGTCCAGGCCTTGGACGAATATAAGGCGGTGGGCGCAGAGGATAAGGACATTGTGGCGGACGGCGCCATGGTGGCTACGCTCATTCTGCGCTTCTCCCTTTGGGTGCGAACAGACCCTGCGGGCGTTTTTGAACAAAGAGCACGATAAATAACAAAATCGCAATTTTAGCGATCACGGCGCCCCAGAAGGGTTCGATAATTTTATTCAGGGCACCAAGCCCCATTGCGGCCACGACCGTGCCAGCAAGTTGTCCGACGCCGCCTAACACCACCACCATAAATGAATCGACAATATAGCCACGGCCGAGGTCGGGTCCAACGTTGCTTAGCTGCGATAACGCTACGCCAGCCAGCCCTGCAATCCCAGAGCCCAAGCCAAAGGCGAGCATGTCGATGCGACCAGTAGGCACCCCGACACAATCTGCCATGCGGCGATTTTGAGTGATCGCACGCACAAACAGACCGAGGCGCGTGTGGTTTAAGACTAACCACACCACAACCACCACGCAAAGTGCAAAACCGACGATCACGATGCGGTTATAGCTGAGCGACAGACTGCCCAAGATAGTGACGCCACCACTCATCCAGCTGGGGTTGGCGACCTCGACGTTTTGCGCGCCAAACAAGCTGCGCACGGTCTGCATAAGAATCAGGCTAATGCCCCAGGTGGCCAGCAAAGTTTCAAGTGGGCGACCATAGAGCCAGCGAATCACGGTGCGCTCAAGCGCCATCCCAACCAAGGCTGTGACGATAAAGGCGACGGGTAAGGCCGCCACCACATACCAGTCGATCCAGGCGGGTAACCATTGTTTGAACAGGCCTTGCACTAGGTAGGTGGCATAGGCACCAATCATCAGCAACTCGCCATGCGCCATGTTGATCACGCCCATTAGGCCAAAGGTGATCGCCAGGCCAAGCGCAGCGAGCAACAGCACGCTGCCAAGGCTAATGCCGAAAAAGATATTACCTACCCAGCTGACAATCGTTTGATGCCATTCAATTTGAGCGATTGCGGTTTTTGCTGCTGCACGCACTTCGGCATCGGGCTCAGCGAACGCGCCGGCGGCGTCTTGCACCAGCATTGCGGTCAGGATTGGTTTGAAGCTTGAATTTTTGCTCTCGCCCAACAACACCGCTGCGTGGCGCCTCGAGGCGGCGTCCGTGCTTTTAATCTCAGCGCTTGCCACGGCAATCTTCAGTGCAGCTTTGATTTCTGGGTCTTGTTCTTTGGCGAGAGCCCGTTCGAGTACGGGAGCACGCGCGGGATCAGCTTCTTTTTGTAAACGTTGTGCGGCAGCTAAACGCACATTGCGAAGCGGTGAAAATAGCTCAGCGCTTGCCAGCGCAGCCTGCAAAGCGCTGCGCAAACGATTATTCAGGGTAAGTGCTTGGGCATCAGCAGGTGCAGCAACCGTTTCTCCGGTTGTGGGGTCGATCGCCTTGCCACCTTCAACGGACAATAAAACTTTGTTGTCAGAAGTAATCAGAACGTTGCCCGCCCCCAACGCAGCCAACACTGCGGCTGCGCCAGGAGTGGTGAGTTGCCCCAACGCTGTAATCGACTCTACCTTTTCGGTGTTGCTCTGTCCGGCCAAGCCCTTCAGCACTGAGGGTTCGACCAAGTCGGCGGCCAAACTGCAGTGCAGCGGTAACGCAAGCAAAACAGTTAGCAACCACCGTTTCAAGGTAGGGTAAATCAAAAACATGTCGATTCAATCTCATAGTGTGGCGAATTACAGGCCTTGCTTGCCTTCGTTGCCAGCAATGAAGGGGCTCCAAGGCTGTGCACGAATCGGACCATTGCTTTTCCAGACCACGTTGAACTGACCATTGGCCTGGATTTCGCCGATGTAAACCGGCTTGTGCAGGTGATGATTCGTCTTGTCCATCATGATTGTAAAGCCATCGGGTGCCGCAAACGTTTGGCCGCCCATTGCTGCAATCACTTTGTCGGTATCGGTTGTTTTGGCGGCCTCAACGGCTTGCTTCCACATATACATGCCGACGTAAGTCGCTTCCATTGGGTCGTTGGTGACCGCAGTGGCAAAGTTAGGTAAGTTTTTGGCTTTTGCGTAAGCTTTCCACTTTGCAACAAACTCAGTGTTCACTGGGTTCTTGATGGATTCAAAGTAGTTCCAGGCAGCAAGGTGACCGACCAAAGGCTTGGTGTCCACGCCGCGCAGTTCTTCTTCGCCCACCGAGAACGCCACAACAGGTACGTCTGTTGCTTTCAGACCAGCGTTACCGAGTTCTTTGTAGAACGGTACGTTTGAATCACCGTTGATGGTCGAGATCACAGCAGTTTTGCCGCCGGCTGCAAATTTCTTGATATCTGCCACGATGGTTTGGTAATCAGAGTGACCAAACGGCGTGTATTTTTCGTCGATGTCGCTTTCTTTCACGCCTTTAGAAATCAAGAAGGCGCGCAAGATTTTGTTGGTGGTGCGTGGGTATACGTAGTCGGTGCCTAGCAAGACAAAACGCTTGGCGCTACCGCCGTCTGCGCTCATCAGGTATTCAACAGCGGGGATTGCTTGCTGGTTAGGTGCGGCACCTGTGTAAAACACGTTTTTCTCAAGCTCTTCGCCTTCGTACTGCACGGGGTAGAACAACAGACTGTTCAACTCTTTAAACACTGGCAAGACTGATTTACGTGACACTGAAGTCCAGCAACCAAATACCACTGAAACTTTATCTTGAGCAACGAGTTGGCGTGCTTTTTCAGCAAACAAAGGCCAATTTGAGGCTGGGTCAACGATCACGGGCTCAAGCTTCTTGCCCATCACGCCGCCTTTGGCGTTGATTTCGTCGATGGTCATCAAGGCAACGTCTTTCAACGCTGTTTCAGAAATGGCCATGGTGCCTGACAATGAATGCAAGATACCAACTTTGATGGTGTCTTGTGCAAAAGCGGTACCTGCAAAACCCGCCATGGCTAAAAAGCTGGCAGCGGTTAGCTGCTTGAGAACTAATCTGCGTTTCATCTTTAAATCTCCTGAGTAGATAAGGCTTCGGCTATGCCGGGGTTAGCGGCCGCATGGCGCTGTGAAAGTGCGCCTATGCTCGCAGTGGTTAAAGCAAAAGCTGTGCCAGCTTTTTGGCCGAGCGTCGTTGTTTCAGAAAACTGCCTATCAGAGCGGGTCTAAGAGCCACTCATTTAGCGCTAGGCTAATCCTGCTGGGTGGACCTAATGGTTTTTGATATGGCGCAGGAAGTACAAGACCCGCCTTCGAGCACCCTATTGGTGCAAAAATATATTTTGGTGCGCAGAAATTTAAAAAGCACTAATTCGGTGCGCCCAATTACTCGTGCGAGCGTTGTCGTAACATGTCTGAACCGTCAGCATGAAAAATTGCGCAACCCTTTAAAGTGATCAGTTCGTTATGATGAGCTCCTCTATCAAGCTAGATCCGTTGGCAGGTCAAACCCAAGGCACTGAAGCAGAAACCATGGCGCTGCGCATCGGTCGGATTCGAGCCCGAATTGCACTGGCGTGCGCGCGCGTGGGGCGTGATCCCGCTGGTGTCACGCTATTGCCGGTGAGTAAAACCTTTGACGATGCCGCCATTCGAGAGGCGGTCGCGTTGGGCTTTGACCGGTTTGGTGAAAATCGGATGCAAGAGATCAGCCAAAAGGCCCCGTTATTGCAAGATTGTGGGATCAAATGGGTGGTGATCGGCCACTTGCAAACAAACAAGGCGAAAGAGGTCGCGCGTTACGCGAGTGAGTTGCAGTCGCTTGACCGGATTGATTTGGCTGAGGCGCTTGAACGGCGCTTGCAGCTTGAAGGCCGGGCAATTGATGTGTTGGTGCAGGTTAAAACCTCAAGCGAAGAGACCAAATAGGCCTCGAGCCCAGTGAGCTGGTTTCGTTTTTAAAGCAGATGTCACAGTATCCAAGTTTGCGTGTTCAAGGCCTGATGACGATGGCCGTGTTGTCGCCCGATCCAGTGGCTGTGCGCAGCTGTTTTGCGCAACTGCGGCAGTTGCGCGATCAAGCGCTCCAAGCGGGCATTGTGGGGGTGTCGCTCGATCGTTTGTCGATGGGGATGAGCGGTGACTTTGAGCTGGCGATCGAAGAGGGGTCGACCGAAGTTCGCGTTGGCTCGGCTATCTTTGGTAGCCGCGTTGCGGCCACCTAGCGTTTAGTGCTTCATCCCCGCGCCATGGCCGTTTTCGGCTGCGCCGCCTGGGTTGTAAGTCGAGGGCTTGACGG
>JBAWWV010000209.1:0-6715 GCA_037146575.1 Alcaligenaceae bacterium
GTATTGGATACCGCTGTTCGAGTTGCTGGAGTCGCGCGGCTTCACCGTCTATCGGGTCAATGCCCGACATGTGAAGAACGTGTCCGGGCGCAAGAGCGATATGCTCGACTGCCAGTGGTTGCAGCAGTTGATGAGCTACGGCTTGTTGTCCGGTGCCTTTCGGCCCAAGGACGAGATCTGCGCCCTGCGCGTGGTATCGCGCCAGCGTGACAGGCTGCTTTCCTACCAGGCGCGTCACGTACAGCACATGCAGAAGGCGCTGGCGCAGATGAACGTGCAACTGGCCAACGTTATCTCGGACATTGTCGGCGACACGGGTCAGAAGATCGTGCGCGCCATCATTGCCGGCGAACGCGACGGGCGTGTGCTGGCAAAAATGAAGAATGTCCGTATCCGCGCTTCCGAGGCCGAGATTGAGAAATCCCTGCGCGGCAATTGGCGCCCAGAGCATCTGTTTACCCTGAACCAGGCCATGGCCTTGTTCGATGCCTATGGAGAACAATTGGCCGCCTGCGACCGGCAGCTCGAAACCATGCTGGCCGCACTGCAACAGGATGACGTTGGCGAGCCGGGAAAGGCCAAGCGTTCCTCGCGCGCGAAGAACGCACCGAAGTTCGATGTCCGCGCCTATCTGTTCGGGATGTGCGGGGTCGATCTGACGCGCATCAACGGCATCGACACAACGACGGCACTGAAGGTCATTTCCGAGGTGGGCACCGACATGTCCCGCTTCAAGACCGCGAAGCATTTCGCCAGTTGGCTAGGGCTGTGTCCAGGAACCAAAATTTCCGGCGGCAAGGTGCTCTCGGGTGCCAGCAAGCGCACCGCCAACCGCGCCGCACAGGCATTGCGATTGGCGGCAGCCGCACTGCGCAGCAGCCAATCGTCTCTCGGTGCCTATTTCCGTCGCCTCTCCGCACGTCGGGATCGCGCCAAAGCGATCACCGCAACGGCCCACAAGCTGGCACGCCTGATCTACACCCTACTGACCAGGGGAACCGAATACACCGATCAGGGTCAGGATTACTACGAGGAGCGCTATCGCCAGCGCGTCATGCACCACCTTACCAAACGTGCCGAAAAACTTGGCTTCCAGCTCACTCCAATTCCACAGGTCGCTTGAAAAACCACTACTTTTCAGCTACTTGGGGTGTGTTTCTTGAGAGAGCCATTACAGAATGGCTGGAATCGAGTATTTAAGTTCTACGATTTTCTTGAACACACCATTCTCCTCAAACAAATAATCATCTACAAGAAATACTTTGTTATCCTCGAATAGAAGCGAGTAATCAACATTTGGACTGAATAAGACCACTCTACAAGCACTGCAAACTGCTGCGCACCCGAATGCAGATGATAGTGCTGCCGCTGTATGTTCAGTAAACAGTTGCTCTAACCCCGTCTTTTCCTGATGGACAGATAAGCCGAAACAAAACTCACCTTGATTGTCATCGTTGAATTCTTGGTATTGATAAATCAAAGGTTCATTCTTTACGCTTCCCCAGTCATTAACCCCCTCATAGATGAGTGAGAAAGGTTTTATCTGGGAATGGTTTTTCAAAAACGAATCCAATTCTGGAAATGGCAAACGCTTATTGATGAGAATATCCATCGATATGGCTAACGTTTGACATAAGGGGCTTGCGGTAGCAAGTCCCGCTTGATGGATGGGTTGGACGAAGCCGCTACGCGCAGGAATGGACTGATGCGGGGCCACGAATTATGCTGCATTTTCATTCTCTCAATCCCGAGGAAATGATTGTGCGATATTTCGTGAGGATAATCCAGCATGAGCCTTGTCCAATGAGGTATGAGCCTGAGTGAGGGACGTGATTCCAGTGAGGTAAGAGCCTGAAGGTACGAATCTGGGGTCAAAGTTGAAGAGGGTTGATCATTGCCAGGATGGTGATCAACATGAACGAAGCACGACTGTGTACTATTGAGCAGATTGAGCAATTTCTCGGCGGCAGTGTGCAAGTCGAGTTTTCAGGAACGGGGGACGACGGCGAACGTTATGCGCATATCAGTCGAGTGCTCAAGCGCTTGGACTACCCACAGCGCAACAAACGGGAACGAGGCGTGCTGCTGAGGTACCTGAGGCACACCAGCGGATATAGCCGAGCGCAGGTGACCCGTCTGGTGACCCGGTGGGGTCGCAACCGTTTGGCCGAAACGCCCCTGTCCAAGCGGTATTGTGCGCCGGTGGCACCTTTTGCGCGCAAGTACACGTCTGGCGATATCGAACGACTCGTCGAGATGGACAAAGCCCATGAGGACGTCTGCGGGCCGGCCATTGCACACCTCCTACGGCGAGCCTACCGCGACTACGACGATCCGCGCTATGAACGACTGGCTACCTTGTCCGTCTCGCACCTGTATAACCTACGCAAGAGCGCAGGTTATCTGGATCAGCGCAAGAACGTTACCAAGACTCGCCCGGTCTGCAATGCCATCGGCGTGCGCAAGGCCCCGGGCCCCGAGGGACGCGCCGGCTTTGTGCGCATTGATACTGTCCATCAAGGCGATCAAGATGGGGTCAAAGGCGTGTATCACATCACCTGCGTGGATACCGTGAGCCAGTGGCAGGTCGAAGCCTGCGTACAAGGGATCAGCGAGGTCTTCTTGTTGCCGGTACTGGCGCTGATCATGGCGCAGTTTCCGTTTGTGATTCTCGGCTTTCATTCCGACAATGGCTCCGAATTCATCAACAAAAAGGTTGCTGCGTTGCTTGAGAAACTGCGCATCGAACAAACCAAGTCACGTTCGCGCCACAGCAACGACAACGCCCTGGCCGAAAGCAAGAATGCCAGCGTGGTACGCAAGCACATGGGTTACGCTCATATTCCGCAGCAGTATGCCCAACCCATCAATGCGTTCTATCAGGAGGTATTCAATCCCTGGCTCAACCTGCACCGTCCGTGCCTGTTTGCGACCGAGGTCGTCAGCCCCAAGGGCAAGATCGTCAAGCGCTATCCGTATGAGAATGTAAAAACGCCGCTGGAGTGCTTGGAGCAGCTGTGCGCAAAGAAACTTGTCGTACTCAAACCGGACATTACGTTAGCAGCGTTACAGGCACAGGCGCATTCGCAGACCGACCTGGCGGCAGCTCAAACCATGCAACAAGCCAAGCGAATACTCTTCACCCGCTTTGTAAAACCCAAGCGCCGGGCCTGACCCCCGTCGGCAGAGGGACTGCCGCGCTCCGCTTGCCAGACAGACGAATTGCTACGCAATCCGACCGCCCGGAGCCCTGCGGGCAGCAAACCGAAAAACCGGCATATTTATGCCCAAAATACAGGCCAAAAATAAATTCACCCAGCCCCTTCGCCGCCAACATCCCTATTCCATTACACTTGCTTCTCAACCCGTCAACCCACTTCACAAACTCACCTGCTTCAACCCCCTTCAGGCTCATACCTGAATTGGAAAATACTTCAACCGATCATCTGTAACCGAAAAACCGTCCGGAAAAACAAAATAGCTGCGCCGCAACAACGGCCAAAACCATCGAGCATAAACGAACGAAACCAACTCAACATAACGCAAATTATACCGATACAACAAACAAAAATGATTTAAAACATATAATTCACGAACACCAGGAACACGAACCGAATCACGACGAAGTTGATACAAATCAGGTAAGCGTAAATTACCCTCAATCTCAGCCTTAATACGCTTCAAAATCAAAACATCCGTATCAGCCAAAAACGAAACCACCTCATGAAGATCAGCCCAGGCAGATCGACGCCACCTAAATTCAGTGGCAATCCGACGCTCAGGCAAAATCTCATCATCAATCAATGACTGTGCATCTTGCATTACCCGAGCATGCTCAAGATAAGGTGAATCATCCTCAAAAGACTCAATCACCTTGCGACGCATCCAATCCAAGTGAACCTGAACCTCCAACGAAAAAGGGCGACCGCTCATATCCGCTGCGCCTGCAAAATCAGCAAAACTTCGCTTTTGCTCTTTTGATGACCCCCAGGCCTCAACCACTCAGGCAAAAATGCGGGGCCAATCTTGTCATCGGTATTTTGATCCTGATCCAGGCCACCCAACACCAAAACCTCATCGGCATGCACACCCACAGAGGTCGACAACTGCCGTTTGATCAAGGTCGGAGAAGTGTTCACCCCGTTTGTCGTCGGGATGAAGTTGGAAATCTGAGAATCAATCTGCAACTCCGCTACATCCTCACGAATCTGAGGTTTCAAATCAAGAATCACCCCGCTCGGCCGGTATTCAATCGACTGGACTGACTTACCCGTCGAGTCATACTGAATCGCACCAAGCACCGGGGTTTCGTTGCCTACAGTCAATCGAGCACTCGAACCCGACTTGACGCGTAAGGTCGGGGTACTCACCACCTTAAACCGGCTATCCGTGCTCAGAACATCAAAAACAACCTGCAAAGATGCCGACTTGAACACCGCGGAATAATCACCGGCAGCAACATTGCTACCGATATTCACGCCAAGTTTGCCACCCAAAAGCGAAGCAGCAAGACCCAAAGCCGAACGATCATTGCTCGATGTCGACACTTCAAAAATCACCGCTTTTACCAGCAATTCAGCAGCACCTGAATCAATCTGAGGCAGCAAAGACAACAGCCGTTTGATGTCCTTCTGAGAACCCTTGAACACCAAAACATCAGGCGACTTGTCCATCATCGAATAAACCGAAGTACCCGAATCAATCGGAGGCTGCTGCGATTGAATGCCCTGCATGCCTTGCTGCTGCTGAATCTGCTGAGGTTGAGCGGATCCGAGTCCACGTTGCAGAGTAAACGAACCACCCTTGAACAAAGGGGAAAGAAGATCCACAAGATAAGTCACCGCACGATAATGAGGCTTATAAATGAACTCACCATCCTCAACAGCTTTAAGCTTGTCGATCCAGACAACCGAACCCCGCTTGTCTGACGAATAACCACTATGGCGCAAGAGCTCACGCACCTCAGAAACCACAGCCTCACGCGACATATTGCGCAAAGACAGGGAAACCTGATCCCGAGCCTGTACCGCATCACGAGTAAAAATCACCTGGTCATGAGCAATCTCACCAAAAACAACCCGGGCCAGTTGCATCAGATCCACATCAGTGAACACCACCGAAACATTACCCTCACTGGCAAAAACGCAGGAAGAAAACAAAAACAAAAGGAAAAAACGCCTCATGGCTTGCCACCTACCAATCTATCGGCCACGTCAGGCCGAGCTTTGCCGCTCCAACTGGTGACCGCTTCACCCGTTGGCAAATAAGATTCAACGGACATACCGGTCAACTTCAACCTAGGCGGATTCGTCAAAACCCGAGTCTTTTTGCCGTCAGACAACAAAACATAAACCCCTGCCCCTTCAGTCCAATAACCAGCAACACGCCAATCATCAGAAACCGAAGAGACGGGCTTATTCACAGCAGATTGAGACACAGATTGAGAAGAAACAGGAACAACTTTCGATTCATCCTTAGGATTTAAAAAACGATAAATCAAAAAAATAGGAACAAAAAGTAAAACCAAACCAACAGGCAAAACAATACGAAATAAGGCACCTTTTAAAACATTGCCCCTTTGGTCAATATTCTCTTCTTGAGCATCGGCACCGCCCTCAGATTTTTGGCTATGTGAGGAGTACAAACCGAAGTATTTAAGGTCATAAACCTTAAAAATCTGCCGCAACTGGTCAGAGCGTTTATCACTACCACCCTGAAAAATGTCAACACGATACCGCTTGCTACTACCTATCGCCGTGGCCTTGGTCATACGATAAGTTTCTTCTATCACCCCCCTAATGCTCAGGTTTATATCTCGAACCTGTTGGGTAATGATGGCAACATCACACGTCAAACCAGTTTTCTCATGCGCAAAATGCCGGTGCATGCGGAAAAAATTCATGTGCCGACTAGGAATATCCCCCCTCGCCTTCCAAAACCGCCAAATTTCATCTAAGGCAACCAAGTCACCCGGCTGAATAAAAGACTCAAGTCCCCGCTTAACATCCTCGTCAGTACGAAAAAAATGAGGTTCCAAGACCTGATCATGAGATACAGAAACCAACTCACCAATCTGATCAAACGGAACACCCTCAGACAGCAACAAACCACGCATCGCATCAAAATTTAGACCTGCAATGTTGCTCACCACACGACGACCACGGCGTAGACCATTGAGGATCACATGAGATACAACCTCATAAGTTTTGCCTGCTCCCTGGCGCCCAACATAGGCTTTAATGCTCATAATGGCTTAACCGATCACAGGTAAACGACGGATCAAAAACCGAGCAACAAACGCAGAAATCAAAAGCGGCAAGCCAAAACTTATTTGGAAAAAATCGAGGAAATACCAGACACCAGGACTTACCGAAGAAAAAGCACTCGTCAGGCTGGCTACACCAAGGAACGGACCCAGATATGAAACTGCAATAGGTACAAGAAATGCGACTAAAGCCCAAACAGCTGAAAAAACCACGAATTTGATAACAATATCGCGGAAAATCCACGTAACCAATGGGGCAAGCAGTAGAGGAACAGGCATTTTCTAAGCCCTCAAAACAACGAATAAGCCCGAAAAAGTCCATACAACCAGCATCACTGATTGAAAAATTGAAAAATTATTCTCAATTATCAAACAATGGGAATCAATCTGATAAGTTGCACCATTCCAGGCAAAACCAGCAGTGGGACAAACAGATGAATGTGCCGGAAC
>JBAWWV010000210.1:0-6675 GCA_037146575.1 Alcaligenaceae bacterium
AATACAAGTAGTGTGACGATCGTCAAGATCATGGAGGCCGCGGCACCGGCCGGCCAGTCGACCATCACGACCATTTGTTCATGAATGTAGATCGACAGGACGTTGACTTGCCCGCGGCCAAGCCATATCGGTGTGATGTACGCACCGATGGATAGACAAAAAACGATCACCGAACCTGCCGCAAGGCCTTGTACCGAAAGGGGCAAGATAATGCGCAGAAAATTCTGAAAAGGCGAGGCCCCCATTACCGCAGCCGACTCGATCAGCGACTGGTCAATCTTGCTTAAAACACTCGAGATCGAAAGAACCATGAAGGGCAATAGAACGTGAGTCATACCCAGTACGACACTCCAGAAACTTTGCATCATTCGCAGGGGTTCATCCACGATCCTTAAGCTAACCAGTAGCGCGTTAATGAGCCCCTCATTGCCTAGCAAAATCGTCCAGCCCAGCGTGCGTACAACGATGCTGACAAGCAGAGGTGACACCACCCCTAAAAATACTAGGTGTTTGAGGCGCGAGTCGCTACGGGCCAAATACCAGGCGACAGGATAGCCAATGACGGCGGTCAGGACGGTGACCAAGACACCGAGGGCGAGCGTGCGAAATGCAACCCATAACGCGTATGAATCGTCGAATTGCGATAAATAATTGGCAACTGTTAAGCCGGTGTGCCCAGGGTATTTGTTATAAAACGAGATCCCGAGCATTGAGGCGAACGGCCACAGCAAACCGACGAGCAGAAAAATCACTCCTGGTAATAGTAAAGCTGACAGTTTTAACGACCGCTTCATGCGCGTTCTGCGCGCTGCCGCTGGCCTGTGACCAGCTTCTCTCAGGTCAGTTGACCCACTGACCGCCGTCGACATCTATTACCTCGCCAGTTATGAAGCAGGGGTTAACCGTTGCCAGAAACTCGACGACCACCGCAATGTCATCCGGGGTTCCGATGCGCTTGAGCGGAATCGTTTGTAAGACTTGGTCGTATTTCGCACTAATAAGTGCTTCGGTCAGATCGGTGCGAATTGAGCCGGGACAGATGGCGTTGACCGTCACAGTGGGGGCTAGTTCTTTAGCCAGACCTCGGGTTAAGCCGAGTACACCTGCTTTTGACGCACAATATGAAAACTTACTGACCGCTTCAGCGCTGCCGCCCGTGATAGCACTGATCGAGGACATATTGATGATTCGACCGCCACCTTGGGCTAGCATCGTCGGTGCGACAGCTTTGCACCAGTTGAAGAAGCCTTTGAGATTGACGGTGATGGTTCTATCCCACTCAGCCTCTGAGATGTCGAGTAAGCCTTTCGCTTGCGAAATACCGGCATTGTTGACCAACACGTCAATGCGCCCGTACTGACTTAGGACTAAGGCAGCCTGTTGCTGTACTCCGTCATAGTGACCAACATCGCCGGGCAGCGCCATGACCTCATAACCTTGAGTTTGTAGCGCCGCTACCGACTCATCGAGTTGTGCCGAGCCTACATCTGCCATGGCAACGCGAAAGCCTTTTGCGGTGAGTCGTTTGACACAGGCAAGACCGATCCCGCGCGCTGCACCTGTCACTACGGCCACCTTGCGGTTGTTTGCATCAGCTTGCATGACCTACCTTCTCATGGGGTATTCGGTTCGCGAGAGTTAGCATTTAGACTTAATCACGCGCTGGGTTCATGCTGCATCAAATCATAAGTCGGCTAGTTTTGCAATCAAACTCGAGCGTCAACCTGCGGTTGCAGTAAAACCTGCTTGTGTTTCAGTGACTTGCTCGTATGTCGGCTATCTGCTGGTGAATCGGCACGCGCGTGCGCCTCTGGGTGGATTTGCGCCATTTTGCCGCTGGCGCGAGAACGTTTAGTATGTCAGCACTTGGTCACTCGCAGATGTCATCACCGTTTGAACAACGCGAAGAAATCGTTTGGCGCTCGCGAAGATTTTTATACCTCGAATAATAGGATTTCTCAGCAACATGAATCAACCGCAGGCTGTTCAATCACACTGGTCTGAAGCCGCACTCACAGATTTAGCCACCCGTGCATTTCAGGGGCTGGGTCTGACGCAAGCAGACGCCACGGATGTTGTGAAAGTGTTGGTGTTGGCGGATCTTTTCGGTTTAAGTACCCACGGGTTGTCGCGCATTGAGTCGTATGGTGAACGGTTGTTGGTCAAGGGTATTAAGGCTCGGCCTAATATCGCTGTGCAGGCACCTGCGCCAGCGCTGCGGTTGGTGGATGGTGACAATGGTGTGGGGCCGCTAGTCGGTATGCATGCGCTGCGTGCCGCGATGGATGCGGCGCGGCAGTGTGGCATTGGGATGGCGTTTGCGCGCGGCAGTAATCATTTTGGGCCGATCTCGCCCTATTCGTTGCTTGCGGCAGAAGAGGGGTTTGCCAGTGTCATCGGCAGCAATGCCACGACGACGATTGCGCCCTGGGGGGGCAGTGATGCTCGGTTAGGCAATAGCCCGCTTGGCTTTGGTGTGCCTAATCCTGGTGGCTCACCCTTTTTACTGGATATGGCCATGAGCGTGGTAGCGCGCGCCAAGGTGCGCAATGCGTTTAAGCGCGGCGAGTCGATTCCTGACACGTGGGCGACCGACGACAAGGGGCGACCCACAACGGATCCGAAGGCCGCGCTTGATGGCTTCTTACAACCGGTCGGTGGGCATAAGGGCTATGGCCTGGCCTTACTGGTTGATATGTTTGCTGGGCTGTTATCTAACGCGGCTTACCTGACTCATGTTAAGTCTTGGGTCGATGCGCCTGACGAACCTCAAAATTTGGGGCACTTTTTTATTTTGATTGATACGCGTCTGTTGGGTTCGGCGCAGTGGCTGTCAGAACGGATGATGGATTTTGCTTCGATTTTGCACGATAGTCCTGCAGTCGATGTGACGCGGCCAGTGATTGTGCCTGGCGAAATCGAATTGACAAAAATGGCACAGCAGCGGGCCGATGGAATTGTGCTTGATGCTGCAACGGTGACCCTCTTGATGCAGCATGCAGGCAATCATTGATGTCACATGCAAAATGTTACCGCCTGCGTGTGTACGGGTGGTGCTGACGCTGCGAGCGAATTGACGCTCTCGGCGGTTGCTAAACCCTCACTGGAGACTTTTGTGCACGATTGGACTTGGTTATGGATCCCCGCTTCGATTTTTGCTGCAGCGGCGCAGGCTGGGCGTAATGCGATTCAGCGTAGTTTGACTGAAAAGCTTGGCACACTGGGTGCCACGCAAGTTAGATTTTTGTACGGCTTTCCGTTTGCTGCGCTGTTTGCTGCCGTTGCTCTCTTTGCAACGGGGTCAACGTTCCCAGCGATGGATTTGAGCTTTGCAATGTTTGTTGCTGCGGGGGCTGTTTCTCAAATTGCAGCAACGGCCTTGATGCTTGCGGCAATGCGCCAGCGAGCCTTCGTGGTGGTCACCGCCTGGACTAAAACCGAGCCTGTTCAGGTGGCGGTGTTCGGTTTGGTTGTGTTGGGCGATACGATTTCATGGCTGGCGATGGCTGCAATTATTGTTGCCACAACCGGCGTCACGGTGATGGCTCGCAAGCCTGCCAGTGGCGCTCAAGAGGGCGCTGCTTGGCAGCCAGCTGTATTGGGCTTATTGGCTGGTGCCTGTTTTGCGATTGCTGCGGTTACGTTCAGAGGTGGCATCTTAGCGTTAGGAGATGGCCATTTTTTGATGCGTGCGTCGCTAACACTTGCTTGTGGGCTAGGTGTGCAAACACTGTTGCTGGCTGCGTGGATGATGATTTTTCATTACGAAGCTTGGGTGCGCTGCCTACACGCCTGGCGGATTTCAATCTGGGGCGGACTGCTCGGTGCCTCGGCGTCAGAGGGTTGGTTTCTGGGCTTTGCGTTGACTGCAGCTGCTAATGTGCGAACCCTTGGGTTAGTCGAGGTGTTGTTTGCGCAATTACTTTCATGGCGTGTGTTTGCCAGTAAAAGCACGCGTCAAGAAACGATCGGCACAGTGTTGATTGTGGCCGGTGTAGCGGGCCTGTTACTGACCTCAACTTGAGCCGACTAGACTTCACTGTACGTTACAGAAGAGGAATCCGCTTCGCCGCGGTTTCAGCAGCCGGGGTACCTTTATATTCTTGAACAATACGCTGCAACGTGGCTTTCGCAGCGGGGCGATTATTCAGCTCAACCTGGCATCCTGCAATCAATAGCAAGGCGTCAGGTGCACGCGTTTCTCTGGGATACTTTTTAACCATTGCATCAAGCGTGGCAACTGCACCCTTAAAGTCTTTTGACGCGTAACGACTACTGCCCAAATAAAACTGTGCCGTAGGTGTTAGCTTGCTATCAGGGTAGAGGGTCAGAAATGCGGTTAGATTCTCAATGGCGTCTTTGTATTGGCCTTTGCGAAAGGTCTCAATCGACTGATCGAAGGCCGATTGCTCGCGCGGGTCGGCAGACTTGACATCGGGCGCACGGGCGCCAGACGTGCCACCAGGTGAACCTAAGCCAGAGCTTGGTCGCCCGAGTTGTTCCATATCGCCGCGCAGGCGCATCACCTCTTGCTCAAGTGCTTCGATCTGATCCGCGAGCTGCACGCGGGCACGCTGATTGGCCTCAGTGAGGGTTCTAATTTGTTGACGCAGTTCAACAATCGCCTTACGAGCATCGTCATCAGCAAAGGCCAAAGCAGACTGATTGATAGCAAGGCAGCTAAGCACAAGTAAGCCGGTGCTCAGTACGCGCTTAGGATTGGTGGTCATAGACATGATATATCCCTTTAAAACAACAAGGCGGCTAGTGAGCCGCCTTGTTTAGTTCAGATCACAGCATATAAGATTAACGCTTGTAGCTGAAATCTGCACGGCGGTTTTCAGCGTAATCTGCGTCAGTATTACCCAAGGCTTTGGGTTTTTCTTTACCCAAGCTGATGGTCTCAACCTGAGCGTCAGTCACGCCCTGCAAAGTCAGCATGCGGCGCACTGCCTCGGCGCGTCGTTGACCGAGTGCCAAGTTATATTCAGAACCCCCACGCGCATCGGTGTTACCTTCAATCACTACACGTTGCGCAGGAGTACTCACTAAATACTTACCGTGAGTTTCAACCAGCGTGCGGTACTGCTCGCTAACCGTGTAGCTATTGAAATCGAAGTAAACCGAGCGCTGTTTTGCCAAAATGCTTTGCGGATTAAACGGATCGAGAATGCCAGAGCCGTCTGCACCACCAGCCCCAGCTTTGTCGTCAAGAGAAACTGAGCTGCAAGCGACCAAACTAACAGCTAGGGCGGCGGTGGTGAGAGCTTTTGCGATGCGCGACATGATGTATCCTTTAAGAGGAAATTCAACGGTTATTGAGAAAAGGGGCCCCAGGTGGGTTCGCGTATTTCGCCATTCAGGACAGACAGCGTTTGACGAACGCGACCATCACTAGACACCCCGGCTAACACGCTTCTTCCACCCTGAATTGCGGCATACAGTACTTGCATTCCGTTGGGAGCAAAACTTGGAGACTGATCGTCACGACCGTCTGTCAGGAGAGACTCTGTGCCAGTGGCTAAGTTCAGCGAGGCTATACGATACGTGCCGTCTCGACGTGTAACAGTCAGCAACGTTTTGCCATCCGGAGAAATTCGAGGTGAGATATTGTAACCGCCGTTGAACGAAATCCGCCGCGGCTCTCCACCTTCAAGACCCGTTTGATAAATTTGCGGGCTACCGCTGCGATCGCTAGTAAAGAAAATCGAGCGACCATCAGGTGCGAAGACGGGCTCAGTGTCAATCAAGGGCGAGCGGGTGACACGACGCAGGTTTGCACCGTCATTGGCCCCCAGCGTGTAAATTTGCGACAAACCATCGCGGGTCAGTACAACGGCCAGCGTATTGCCATCAGGCGACCAGGCAGGCGCCGAGTTGTTGCCCTTGTAATTGGCAACTGGCGCGCGCTTACTGGTGGTGAGATGGTGAACGTAAACCACCGGTTTGCCGGATTCAAAACTCACGTAGGCCAGTCGAGCGCCGTCGGGCGACCAGGCTGGCGAAATAATTGGTTCGCGCGAGCGCAACGCCACCTGTGGGTTTTGCCCGTCGGCGTCTGCAATTTGCAATTCGTAGGTTTTACCCTGTTTTAAGACGTAGGCGATACGGGTTGCAAACACGCCCTTAATGCCGGTGATTTTTTCGTAAATTCGATCGGCGACCTGGTGAGACATCCTGCGCAGTTCTTTTTCGGTGCCCGACACTGAAAAGCCATCAAGTGAACCGCGCTTAACGGTGTCGCCCAGGCGATACTTAAGCTCAAAGCGGCCGTCTGGTAAGCGAACTACCGAACCGTGAGCAATGAAGTCGGCACCCCGAGTGCGCCACTCGTCGTAGGCGATCGGCGAATCTGCCGTAAGTGCTGACCCCGTGGTGGCGATGAGTCTGAACTGACCAGAGCGAGTTAAGTCGGCGCGAATAATTTCTGCGACCTGCCCGCCCACGGTATCGCCACTGAAGTCAGCAATGGCAATGGGATACTGTTGCGCACCTGTTCCTGAGATATCAACGCGTAGCTGCGCCCTAGCTGTGCCGGCGCCACACAGGGCAAGCGTCACGATCAGGCAGGCGAGTAGCCACCGAGACAGAACGCTATTTGACGTCTTGCAGGCAGTTGGCATGGGGTCAAGTCGATTAAACGTCATATGGTGCAGGCTCCTATCAATCATACAT
>JBAWWV010000211.1:0-6594 GCA_037146575.1 Alcaligenaceae bacterium
TCACTGGCTAATATCCTGTTTGAGGCTTTGTTCAGGCTCGACGGGACACGACGAGTAAGCGTTTGTGCTGTGAATGAGTTGTGACAAGATTGAAATAGCGTTAATGTTTTTATGCGGATCAGCCGCAGACGAGACGCAGTGGCACAATAGCCATCAGTGTTTAAAGTCCACGTCGGACACCAACAATTAGGATAAGAAATGTCTGAGTTAAAAGTCGCAGTGATAACAGGAGCGGGTTCTGGTATTGGTCGAGCAGTGTCGTTGCATTTGGCGCGTGCCGGCTACCAAGTGGCTTTGGCCGGGCGTCGCGCCGATGCATTAGAAGAAACTCGTGCAGAGGGTGGTGCGTTGGCGTCGCAGCTGCACCCCATCGTGACCGATGTGAGTGACGAGGCCTCGGTCAAAAACCTGTTTGCTGAGGTGACACGCCGCTGGGGGCGCTTAGATGTGTTGTTTAACAACGCCGGTCGTGGCGGCCCGCCTGTGCCGATTGAAGATTTGCCCGTCGAGATCTGGAAAGACATTGTGAACATCAATCTGACAGGGATGTTCTTATGTGCGCAGGCCGCCATCCGGATCATGAAAGATCAAACTCCTCAAGGCGGTCGGATCATCAACAATGGCTCGATCTCGGCACATGCGCCACGCCCCTTTTCGATTGGTTACACCGCGACCAAGCACGCGGTCACAGGCTTAACCAAATCGATTTCACTTGATACACGCAGCTATCGTATCGCTTGCAGTCAAATCGATATCGGTAATGCGGCGACGCCGATGACCGAGCGCATGACAAAAGGCGTGCCACAACCCGATGGGTCAACGCGCGTCGAACCGCGTATGGATGTGAACCACGTGGCGCAGACGATCGCGCAGATCGTGAGTTTTCCGCTTGAGACCAACGTTCAATTCGTGACCATCATGGCCACAACGATGCCGTTTGTCGGTCGCGGTTAAGCGGGCAGGTTGTTTGACAGCGCAGTGGCCAGCCGAATCAAGGCTAGGTCACTGCCTGCAGGGCCCATTAACGACACACCGACTGGCACACCCGCGCTGTTTTTGAGCGGGATGCTGACCTGGCACACACCACTGATGCCAGCGACGCACGTAATGTGCATCGTACGCATGCGCAACTGATCAACGGAGTCTCCGCTTTCATTAAGCAAAGGTGCTAGCCCTGCTGCCGAGGGCACGATGGCGATTGCATCATCACTCAGTACGGCGCGCACATGAGCGCGAATCTCTGCGACTGTATTTTGCGCGGCTTGGGCCTGTTCTACGGTGACGGTTTGCGCTTGAGCCCAACGCGTGGTGATCGGGGCTGAGAACGTGGGTTGATGCTTAAGTATCCAGGCACCATGTAAGGCCCAGGCTTCAGCGGCACCCATGGCTACATACGCTTGGCGCCATTGCTCTAGCGTCTCGGTATCGCGCGTGAATGACATCGTTTCTGCAGTCACGCCAAGCATGGCTTGGGCTGCGTCTAAGACTTGTTGCAGCGGTACGGCAAAATCTTCACTGGCTAACTGCCAAAGCGCTTGAGGCTTGAGCAGTCGTTTGGGGACAAAATTTGAGGCAGGCAGTAGCACCTGGCCTACATGCGTAAACGTCGCGGGGTTGTGAGCAAACCAAGTCAGCGTATCAAACGAAGTGTGTAGGGGCACAACGTGTTTGCGCGATAACAGCTCATGCGTAGTGCGCAGACCCCAAACGCCACAATAGCTGGCTGGTACCCTGGTCGAGCCACCGGTATCGCTGCCGAGCGCAAAGTCACATAGCTTGGCCGCAACTGCTGCGACTGAGCCGCTTGACGAGCCACCGGGGACGCGACCCGGGGCATTGACGTTGCCTGGCGTGCCGTAGTGCATGTTGTCGCCGTTCAGGCTGTAAGCCAGCTCGTCGGTGATGACTTTTCCGGTCATGGTGGCGCCGGCGGCAAGCAGTTGCTCAATCAAGGGGCTGGTGTGTGTTGCAACCGGGTGGGTGGCTAACCAGGTGGGGTTGCCAGCGCCGGTGGGGTGGCCCGCGATGTCAAAAATGTCTTTGACGGCAAAGGTCAGGCCGTTTAACAAACCCGAGCCGGTTGCCGGCATACTGAACTGGCCATGCGGGACGCAGGCATGAATCGGGTCGTACGTTGGGAAAGTGGAGGCAGTTTTTTTGGTCATGACTTGATTTATATCAATATACCGATTAAGTTAGAAGTGTATCGCGACATTTTGTAGCCATAGGCTGCCAAGGTGACGTGATTCATTCGAACCAGTCGCACATAAAGTGCATCGAGAATGGTCTGTATGCTGCATATATTCTCATCCGAAATGGTCAATTGACCAAATAAGAACTAAGGGGAGCAGCACATGAAATTACTACGACATTACTTCATTAGTGACAACCTAGACGATTTAGAGCTATTCGAAGAGCAGCTTGAGGCCGATGGTGTTTCTACTCCACAAATTCACACTCTTAGCTTGGATACGTTGGGCCTAGAGCGTCACCCTCATCTACACGAAGTTCAATCCGTCATGAAGTACGACGTCGTACATTCAAGCTTGATCGGTGCCGGGGTCGGTTTGTGCTGCGTGTTTCTATTTTTAAGCGCGACGGCGATGACTGCCTGGGCCTCGAGTAGCATAGGCTGGATGCCCTTTATCTTTTTAGCAGTCGTGATTTTGGGTTTTTGTACTTGGGAAGGTGGTCTGATCGGCAGTCAGCGACGCAATTATAAGTTTGCTCGTTTCGAGAAGCATTTGAAAGAGGGCAAACATATATTTTTCGTCGATATCTATCAGCACCAAGAATCGATATTGACGCGCGTGGTTGGCCTGCATCCGCAAATTAATGTTGCGGGTACCGGACGCTCTGTCCCCGATTGGCTCGTGCACTGGCAACAGCGTATGGGTATGATCCGTCATTCTTAGAGGCTCGTTCTTCGTCGAAGGCCTCTCGGCGGGATGGATACTTGTTGCCTGAACCTGCCATGAAAAATGATGCTGAAATCATCGGCAGACAGCACAACATTTGGCTAGGCGCAGCTGTTTTGTTGGCCACGGTGTGCCTCATCTTATTTACTGTTTTTACCTCAGATCGCTTCGGTCGGTCGGGCGCCACGCTGTTGGTCGATCGTGTGGCGTCTCTGGTGTCGCCCCCTCGTCCGGTCGGTGGGTTTCAGCTAATCGATAGTGAAGGGCATTCATTTACTGAGCGTAATCTGGTCAAGCAATGGACATTTATTGTGTTTGGCTTTACCTATTGCCCAGATATTTGTCCGAGCACTCTTGCGGTCTTGACTGAGTTTCGTGAAGCGTTGACGCGTGAGACTGCTGGTGCGAAGGACGTCAATATTATTTTAGTGACGGTTGATCCCGAACGCGATACCCCCGCAGTCTTGAAGCAATATGTGCAGCATTTTGACCCTCATTTTATTGGGCTGTCAGGGACCGATGCGAATATCCGAAACTTGGCTAACCAACTCGGTGCGTCCTATGAGCTTACGAATCGGAAGGCATCGGAGGGCTACTCGGTTTCTCATTCGGCATCACTCTATTTAATCGACCCACAGGCACGACATTATGCGACTTACGTGGCGCCTTTAGCGGCAGCCTCGATTGCGCAGCGCTTGAGTGTGTTTAAACAGTTGTATGCGCAAACTAAAGATGGGCGCTAAGTCACAATCCATCCGCGGATATTTACTTGAGTTGTGCCATCATAAAGTCGACTGCAGCTTTGACGTCTTTATCGCTTAGGCTTGGATTGCCGCCTTTGGCGGGCATCACTCCAGCGGGACTTTGTTTGCCCATCAGCGCACCTTGGTAGAGCGCCTCTGTGCCAGCCGAGACGCGCGCGGCCCACTGACCTTTATCGCCAACTTTTGGCGCACCTGCAATGCCAGCACCGTGACAGGCGACGCAACTCGCTTGGTAAATCTGCTGTCCATCGCGGTCTTTGACTTGTACGACAGCGCTGGCCTGTGCAGGTTCTGCAGAAACTTTTGCCGAGCCAGCCATGACGAATTTCGCAACGGGTGCGATGCGGTCAGCCGTTGTCATGCCCGACCCAATCAGATTACGGCGATGCGTTTCAACTTCTGCCGGGATATCGCGATGATGAAGGACGAGTATTGCGGCCATCAGCAGCAGTGCAGCCAAGATACCCCACATGATGCACAGATTAACAGTCAAGAATTTTTTCATCATAGAAAGTCTTTTCACATCGAGCAGATTAAAAAACTATTGGCGTTGCGCTAGCCTTGAAAATTACGGTGCGAAAAAAATACTTCGTAGAAAAAATGTGTAATCCGCTTCAAGGGCGCCAATACCGATAAAAACAACGAGTAACAAGGGAGGGATCATGATGGTGTAGATCAAGGCAATCGGTTCCCACATCATGTGCATAAAAACGGCAACAATTAAGCCCGCTTTTAACAGCATAAAAATCAAAATGAGTGACCATCTGAGATAGCCTTCAAAATGAAAATAATCGACTGCATACGAAGCTGCGCTCAGTACAAATAGCAACGCCCATATCTTGAGATAAACACCGATTGGGTGCTGTTGGTCTGCCGCGTGTTCCATACAATCTCCTACCAGAGATAAAAAAATGCGAAGATGAATACCCAAACTAAGTCGACAAAGTGCCAATACAGGCCCATGATTTCGACGACTTCATAATTGCCGCGTCTACCGGTCAAAAAGCCTGGCCGTTCGTGATCAAGGTCGCCGCGATAAACTTTGACTGCCACGATGATCAGAAAGATGACGCCTATGGTCACGTGGGTGCCGTGAAATCCGGTGATCATAAAAAAGACAGCGCCAAATTGATGCGCACCCATTGGGTTGCCCCAGGGTCGCACGCCTTCTTCAAGAATCAATTTGGACCATTCGAAAGCCTGCATGCCAACGAAGGACGCCCCAAGAATCGCGGTGATCACGAGCAAAATAAAGGTTACCTTGCGATTTTTTCGATAGCCGAAGTTAACCGCCATGGCCATGGTGCCGCTGCTGCTGATCAAGATAAAGGTCATGATCGCGATCAGCACAAGTGGCACGTGTTTGCCGGCGATTTCTAACGCAAAGACTTCACTTGGGTTAGGCCACGGCACGACGGAAGACATTCGTGCGGTCATGTATGAAATCAAGAACACGCTGAAAATGAAGGTGTCGCTGACAAGAAAAATCCACATCATGACCTTGCCCCACGGCACCTTTTTGAACGCGATTTGGTCTGAAGACCAATCTGCGACAAAGCCTTTGGGATCGGCCGGGTGGACTGGCAGTGCGGTGTGACTATGCGAATGCGCTTGGGTCATGGGTTCGAACCTTTTTTACTTGATGCCGCAAAGTTTTAAAAGTGCGTCGAGGTTGTCTCCTGAAAAAAGCAAGCCAAACATGACCACCCAAACTAACAATAGAAAGTTCCAATACGTCGCACAGAGATCAACGGTTTGCTTGACTTTGACACGATCAAAGTTGTTCCAGACTTTAGGAACGGTGTTGCCCCAGACGAACAAGCCGCCGACCATGTGCAATGCATGCAAACCAGTCAAGATATAAAAAAATCCGATGGCTGGGATTGTGATGTCAAAATACGACATGGTGGTGAGTTGTCGCCACGCGAGCATTTGCCCAAACAGAAACACCAGGGTCAGGGCGCCGCCGGCAAGTAGGCTGACGCGCATAGTTTGCAACCGATTATGGTTCAGCGCGTAGCGTGAGAGTTCGAAGGCAAGACTGGCCAGCAAGAGTGCACCGGTGTTGACCCACAGAAGCGAGAGTTGGGGTACCGGGCGCCAGTCAGAGTAGCCCATGCGTCCTGCATACGCGACGATCAACAAGATAAACAGCACGGCGACCACACCTAAAAATACTCTAAGCGCGAGTCGCTTCACCAGGCTTTCTGAGGCATCGCCTGGGTAGCGATTATCGATTAAGGTCTGCTCAGCCGTCCAAGGCTTAGCCATCAAGCTTTTGATGAGGCTCATGAGGTTCGATTGCCGTGAGGAGTCGATGTGGTGCTTTCATACACCACATCTTTGGGTGCAACATTCTGGGGAATGAAGTCTTCTTTGACCCCTGGCACGCTAAAGTCGTAAGCCCAGCGGTAGACGGGCGGTAAGGCGTCACCAAAATTGCCATGTATCGGTGGCGTGTGCGCGGTTTGCCACTCGAGTGTGGTGGCTTTCCAAGGGTTGTCACCTGACGGCTCACCCTTGAAGTAGCTCCAAAATAAGTTGTATAAAAATATGGCTTGAAAGACGCCAACGATTAAGGCTGCAATCGTGATCGAGGCATTTAGGTATTGCACAGAGTCAGGAATAAAACTTGTCCCCTGGATGGCAAAATATCGACGAGGTACGCCAAGGAACCCCAAATAGTGCATAGGCAAATAAATCGCATAGGTTCCTAAAAAGGTCACCCAGAAATGAATTTTTCCCATTTTGACGTTCAGCAATCGCCCCGTCATTTTGGGATACCAGTGATAGATTGCCCCAAATACAACCATGATGGGCGCAACCGCCATGACCATATGAAAGTGTGCAACGACAAACATGGTGTCAGAGAGCGGAACGCTGACCGTGACATTGCCTAGAAATAATCCTGT
>JBAWWV010000212.1:0-6550 GCA_037146575.1 Alcaligenaceae bacterium
GGGCTTGGGCTCACAAGTGCTCATGGCTTTAGATTTTGAACAAACCTATTGGCGTACTTTTTTAAGTCACGCAGTTTTGTTTGACGATGTCAAAGCGTTGTTAGACGATATCCGACTTCTTGGTATACCCACGGCAATCGTGACTGACCTAACCGCACAAATTCAGTTTAGAAAAGTCGTCTACTTCGGACTCGATCGTTACTTTGACTTCATCGTAACAAGCGAAGAGGCTGGATTTGATAAGCCACACGAAGCACCCTTCCAACTTGCAATAGAGAAAATGCAACCGAAAGGCTCCTGCATCTGGATGATTGGTGATAACCCAGTTAACGACATCCAAGGATCCAGAGAAAAAATCAATGCCGTCACGCTTCAAAAAATCCATCGCGGTGTAGAGATCGGTACTGGTCCGCATCAAGCCGACTGTACCTTCACTGAGTTTGGTGAATTACGCCATTTGCTAAGCAAATTAAGCCAAGAAAAATGAAATATTCGAATTCATCGCTAGCGACTCAAGTAATTGAGTTCTGTGCGCAGATCGGTGCAGATCCTCTCTTGGTACAAGGCCCTGGGGGTAATGTATCTTGGAAAGAAGATGGCGTACTTTGGATAAAGGCCTCAGGCAAATGGCTGGCCGATGCTAAGTCGTCTGAGATTTTTGTGCCAGTGAGTCTGTCACCGTTACAAAACGCCTTAGCGAAATCCGACTTTACCATTGTGCCCACTGCGATGAGCGGCTCACAATTAAGACCCTCTATTGAAACCTTGCTTCACGTCTTGATGCCACAGAAGATCGTGGTGCATCTGCATCCGGTCGAAATGCTGTCCCATCTGGTCAGAAGCAATCAAAAAGAGGCAATCGCTAGATACATTGGTCAAAAAGCAAACTGGATTTACATTGACTACGCTAAGCCTGGCGCTGACTTAGCAGAAGCAGTGTCTCACCAATTAGTGAACGCCACTGCGACTAAAGTGATCTTTCTAGGCAACCACGGTGTATTGATTGGGGGCGAAGACATCAAAGAAATCAGCCTCACACTAAATAGGCTAACTTCTGCATTAAAAATTGACACAGCACCCTACTCCGCATTGCACACTGCTCAGTCCAGCGAGGTTCCGCGCGCCCTGACCAGCTATCAAATTTGCGCCGATCTTCAGCTGAATCAACTAGCCTTAGATGAACGCTTAGCTAAACGACTACGCACATCTTGGGCTCTTTATCCCGACCACGTTGTCTTTCTCGGCGCTGAGCCGCTGATTCTAGATGCCTCAACGCAACCAGGCGACCTAGAGCATATCTCTCTAACAAAACCCCCATTTATATTTGCCATTGGTCATGGCGTCTATGAAAGTAGCGAAGTCACGCTTGCTCAAAAAAGCCAATTGCGGTGTTACTACGACGTGGTGATACGGCAATCCACTGATGACCCGCTCACAACGTTAAGTCAGAAACAAGTGTTTGAGCTCGTCTCGTGGGAGTCTGAAAAACACAGAGTCAGTCAAGACATTTTGCGACAGTAAGCTATTTCTTTTGAAGAATGAGTACATCTGGTCCGTTAGACTTAAACCATTTGACGATGTGGTATCCCGAGGGAACCACCGACTCAACCCGTAAGGGTTGAGTCTTCCAGCGGAATATATCGATATCGTTCAAGAAATAAAAGTGCAAATACTTCTGATCCCACTCCTGTAATGCTCCCTTATTTCCCTTATAGATAGGTTCAAACACACTTGCCCAATACGTATCAAATACGTAGAAATCCAAATTTTGCTTCATGAAAGGATCAATTTGCGCGCTCAGCCCTGCCACTTTAGCGGGTGACGGCCCGGCACAAAACTCATTGGTACCGACCGAACTCGTAGTTGGAATATTCTTTTGTAACCAATCTTCAGCCAGTAGCCTCGAGTCAGTCGCAAAGTCCCGTTTGATCGTTACGACCAACTGGGGTAGCTGACTAAAAACGATTCCTATTAATACCAACACTGAAAGTGTTATTTGTAGTCTTGTCCCAGCGCTAGCGTATGTACACAGACGATATATTCCCACCCCAGCCAGTAAAAAAATCAAAGGTAAAAATATCGTCATATTGCGAAACAGAACTAATCCCGACAGCCCCAAGTAGGTCGCCAAACCGATCGGGGCAAGTATTAATAGGATCAGTCGTGGATGGGCTTTGAAGATGTCTTGATAACCAAAGTAGATTGCAATGACGCCAAAGCCGCCCAACGAAAGGCAGTACAACGTAAACAAGTAAAACACGACTCCGTGCCAACCTAACGAGCCATATTGTCGATAGTTTTCAACATTGAAGTTGAAATCCAGAATAAATTTAGGTGTGTTGACTACAGCACTAAAATTCGCAACCAATAAAACGACTAGCGAACAAAGGGCGGCAGTACAAAGCCATTTAAAGATGAGTCGCCAATTCGCTCTTGTGTATGACCGAATTCTGTTTAGAGGCCAAAACAGATTCATTAGCAAAACTAATCCAACAACAGGTACCAGCAAAAGGCCCGTGTATTTAGTTGAAATTGTTAAGGCTAAAAAAATCCCGACGAATGGATAATTCAGGCGATGAAGTGGTGCCTTGTAATGTCTAATCAGAAAATAGAATAGCCCAGCAGAAAAGAACACAATATAGTGATCGGGATACCACATCCGACTATTTGCAAGCAAGAATGGCGAGATTAAAAATGCCAACGCGGCACAAAGGCCAATCGTTTTCTTTTGAAACAACTCTACTGCTGAAAAATATATAAATACCAGCGTCAAGGGATTGAGTAACAGCACATATGCGATTCGCCCCAAAATCACAAAGTTTGTATATCCAAAGAGCGTATAGCTAAAAATTTGATCATTGAAAAAGAAGATAGTTTTGGCAATTACTAGAGGGATATAGATGTTCAGACCCCCTGCCTTGAATTGATCCGTCAACATCCGGCCCTGCTGAAGCATTGCAAAGGCTTCATCCGCAAACATGCTTTCATCGCAGAATAAATAGGGTGGTAATTCTTGAAATATTGCTGGCACTCTTAACAACACAGCTAGCAACAGAATAAATATCAAACCACTTGAGCTGCTCAAAAATGTTTTAAATGAATCAAGCTTGGTTTTTGCGAACAAAGGGTTTGCCATTAAGGGTATTGTTTCTAGTATGCAGAGTTTGCTAAAAAGTTTTCCAACACGGGCTGGATCACCAAGTTTATTTTGGAGGGTAGTTTATCGCTCAATCCACAAGCGCTTAAGTAGCTCACGCTAGTTCTAGCGCTTTCAACGTATTAAAAAGGGTTGGCCGCAGCCATTGGAAAGATACAGAGTAGGCGGTCACTTCACCGTACAGGCAATGGTTTATTGCAGTTTATTCTTATCGAACCACCGTGGTCTACTTTAAAGCGAGATTACCACTGCTGATAGTGAAGCGCCTACGCATGAGCGGCAGTCGCCCAAAGACGCCAAAATTACGGCCGACAAGGCATTCGCCCACAACCGCTCAGGCCTACGGTCGATAAGATTCCTGCCGAGTTTTCGTAAAGATTGCGTAGCAAAGACCTTAAGTCTCATGCGTTAAGACGACAGTGTATAAAATATTCCTTTATTATTAATAGCCGATTTATCTTCTGCCCTTAATATCGAGACTCTGGTTCTACGTGCTTCAGCGCTTACGGCGTGGGCGTCGCAGTTCTAACCCAAGGTTTCTCATCCACTAGTGCGGAGATGATCGCGGCAGTCGCAAAAGAGCTAACTAAAGCTTCGCCCAAGGCCTGAAATCGCAGGTTCGTTATTTAACCGAGCGTCAACTATCGCCATGACACGACTGATTTTTACGTTACTTTGCTTGGGGCCGCTTTGCGCCTTGGCTCAAACAGCCCCCAGCGTGAACACCGCCTGCGAAGCAAATGAAAAAGTGCTGTTTAGCTGCCAAATCAAGGGCGAACAAATCGCCTATTGCGGCGGTGACAACAAAAAAGGCCTGCAATGGTTGCGCTTTAAGCAGACGACACCCTCAGGCAACATTGAAATCAAAACAGATAACCAAGTCGCTGATCTCAACAGCAAGACTTTTTTTGCAACTGAAGAAAACCAACAGCGATCTAGCTTTACCAGCGTCCATTTTGATCACAAGGGCTTGACCTACACCTTAACCAAGTGCGAGGGTATGAATTGCGTAGCGGTCATGGATTACCCATGGTTTGCTGTATACAACGGCAAAAAACGAGTCAGCAGCGCCTTTTGCGATAAAGGCACGCAATCTCCTTACGCTTTCGAATTCAAGCGCACCAAGCAAGGTCAGCTAAATGGTGATGCCTTACTGTCGATTAAAAAGAGTAAATCTAGGTTTGATGATCTGCCTAACGGGCCAATTCCGGACTAGCACCGGCTGAATCAATACACTCACTACGCACACGTGAGAAGTGACAGGCCTAAAATAAGGTCATGATCACTACAAATCATTGTTTTGCGCACGGCTCAAGGGCTACAACACGCAAACGATTCAAGAGCTCTCTCTGCTTTGCTTCAGGCACACCTCTGAAGGCAAAATAACCTTGTAAACGCACATCGCTCGGAAGGCAGGGATCGGGATAGACATACCCTGGCGGCTTGCTCCCTGAATAACCATTGAGTGTTGCCAGCCGATTATCTTGTGCGTAAATCATGGCATCCAACTCGGTAATGTAAAACGGCTCGGTCTGACGCTGCGTAACAAATAAAATGGTGTCGCTAGGCATCGTATCCTTAATCAATGAGCGCAAACCGCGCTGCCGGTCTTGCCAGGTTTGAACCGCCGCGTGATGAGGCACGTAATACACCGTTTCAATTGTGAGGCTGGCGACGATTGCAACAACTAACAGTCCGCGTGGCATCATCCCCCACGGCAACGTTAGCTGCAGCAGTCGATCAACGCCTATGGCAACCAGCACGGCCACTGGAAACAGCATCACCAAGATAATTCTTGATACCGCTCGAATCGCATCGAAGCCAGGTATTTTTAACAACCAAAGGTAAAGCGACTGATCAGCAACCATCGTGGTCAAGCCAACCAACAGCAACAACGTCACAAAAAATACTCGACCCAAATGAGTGATGCACGCGCCCCACACGCTAAAAAACAAAACACCCATGCCAAGAAACAGTTGATGCTCAGAACGCGTCGGAAAATATGCGAGCCAAGATCCGACCCAGCGCGTCAAACCCGAGTTATCCGCCAACAAATAACTATGTAAACCGGGGATCAACGAACGTAAATCATCGATCGGGCGGGTTAGCTGATAGTCTGCCGCAATCATCTTGTATTGACGCAGCAACAAAAACACAAAGACAATGCCCACCAAAGCAGCTGCATACCAGAGCCACGTCCTATGGCTGAGGTCAGTTCTCTTCTGAGTCAATATCTCAGAGTTCGTAATCCCCACAACGACTAACGAATCTTTGTCAGGATAACGTAATTGACCAAACAAGCGAAGCAACCAACAGGCAAGGACCATCGCCGTCAGGCAATAAACCAAAAATACGCCCAAATAAATTGAACACATAAACTGGACGGCACACCAAAATATCGCTTGTGCAAAACTTACTTTGTCGCGTAACACCAGTGCTTGATACCAACAAAAGCAGGCCACAGGTATCGCAAAGCGATACACAAGCTGCGCGTGTCCCTCTTGATGCAACACTGGTAACGCAAGGGTAAATACAAACGCGCCCAAGGCAGAGGCTAGCGGCGAGAACTTTGCTTGCCGCAGTACCCAACCACAAGCTACAAAATTCAATAGAAAACCAACTATGTACCAGCCTGAATAAGCCATCTCTCGTGGCAGTCCAAAACTTCGCAACAAGCTATAAGACCAAAGTGAACCAAAGTGGTTATCGCTTAAACCAAGCACTCGCTCAAAGGGATAAAAAAAACTAGGGCTCCATAACTGGGCAGCTTGCCCGGTCAGCCATTGAAAGCCGTGCTCGAGTATTACGCTGTTAAATCGTGCGTCACCCAAATCGCCGGGGATCATGGTGAAGTTACCAATTGCTGGCAAAAGGTAACCAAACAAGCCTATGCTGAACAAAAGAATAAAGCTCACCATACCCAATGAGAGGCTTCTTTTGCTAACTGGCTGAGAGGTATCAATCTGCGTTGCCATTTTCTTTGAAACGATCGCCTTGTATAAAAGTCAAAACATAAGCAATCATTTGTTCGACCCACCGATGTGGCTGAAACAAACCCCAGATGATTAGGTGCTACACCCACTACTTGGACGTATCACTCGCGCCCTTAAATATCTGAGGCACTAATACTTGCTTCGCAAGGTATTCAGACGCTGCAGCGGTTAAATGGCCATAGTCCCACGAGGTAGCGTCTCGTTGGGCATCATCGCCAAGTCGCGTCAAACAACCGTCTGAATTGCAAAATGAATCTATGATGTCAACGTAAGTTTTGCCTTGTGCGGTTGAAAACTTATTTTTAAGTTTGGTATTCGTTTCAAAAACCTCGCGATTCACTCCAACCCACGTACGTTCTGGGATGTTTGGCCAAAGTCGTCGTATCAAAATTTTGGGTAA